>WQVF01000003.1 GCA_009781725.1 Defluviitaleaceae bacterium | reverse complement strand
GATTTTTCAGCATTCAGCAACAGAAGTGCGAAAACTCTAACCTCCTCTGTCGCCGATTCTGCGTAGATGCGTTCGCAGATTCGGCTCGTCGTCGGTAAGATTTTTCAGCATTCAGCAACAGAAATGCGAAAACTCTAACCTCCTCTGTCGCCGATTCTGCGTAGATGCGTTCGCAGATTCGGCTCGTCGTCGGTAAGATTTTTCAGCATTCTGTATAGAAAGGCGATGAATTAGCTTATGCTTGATACCATAACCTCAAGTGTGACCACCAGCGATATGCATATATTGGGGGCTTTGGTGCTATGTACTTTGGTCTCCCTAGCGTGTGGACTGGGCGTAGCCATGGTTTACAGGTTTAAAAATGCATATAGCCAGGGGCTTGCAATGATGCTGGTGCTTATGCCGGCTTTGGTGCAAATCATAGTAATGCTTGCCAGCGGAAATATTGGCGTAGGGATTGCCTTAGCTGGGGCCTTTGCTTTAATACGATTCCGGTCGGTACCAGGCAATGCCCGGGATATCGGACACTTATTCCTTTCTATGGGATTGGGATTTGTAACAGGGCTTGGGTATTTATTCTTTGCCTTTATGTTCCTGGTTATCATCGGCGGTACCAGCTTGGTGCTTACGGTGACCCAGTTTGGTAAGGGTGAATTTAACTATCGCCAGTTGAAAATAAAAATCCCGGAGAATCTGGACTACGAAGGCCTGTTTGAGGATATATTGGATAAATACGCATTGAGTTACGAACTGGAAAACGTGAGAACCACTCAGATGGGTAGTCTTTATGAATTGACCTATACGGTAAGATTAAAAACAACCTCTATGCCCAAGGCATTTATAGACGAATTGCGGGAACGCAACGGGAATTTGAGCATAATACTAGGCCGTGGACGACGGGATATGGAAGAGTTGTAAGTTATAATGAGAAACAGTCCAGACCGAGCCGAAAATCGTGAACGATTCTACACGTTTTCGGCGACAGGCTGGACTGATTTCGAATTAATTCGCTATAGGAAAGGATATTTATACGTTTATATGCAAAATCATTAAAACCCAGAGATGTCGATTCTCTGGGTTTTATAGTGATTCCCCTTGAACTGTTGTCGATATTCATTATCAATCTCATTGGCAAGTTAATAAAAGCGACAACCGCATACACTGATGATATATTATCAATGGAATTGCATCTGACTTAACACAGCATACATTCATTTTCTTACATTGTTATCATCCCCCATACTGAAAAGGGGCTGTCGCGCTAAAAATACCGTAATTTCAAGGCTCGTCATCCCGGATTTAATCCGGAATCCCATTATCATTGTCGAAAGACTAGTCAAGCCCAGGATGATGGGCTTTATACTACTCCTTAATGAGACAGATATCATGACGCCCGCGTCACCCAAAGTAATGTAATTCTTTGGTGCCGCGGGTTCATGATGTCTGTCCTTTTTAGTTAGCTTTCAAGGATTATGTTTGATGTAATAACCAACTTTTTTTTCACAATTTCTGTCACTCTTTCCCGAGCGACTTTGCCATAGGCTCTTGGGTCGAATTTGTTTGGGTTTTGCTCCATATAATCACGTATGCTTTGGGTATAGGCAATTCTTAGGTCTGTTCCGAAGTTTATTTTACATATCCCGGCCTTTATACAGTTTTGCAAATCTATAGTGCTAAGTCCAGATGCGCCGTGTAATACTAATGGCACATCCACTACTGCGCTAATTGCCTCAAGTCGCTGTATATCCAGCTTAGGGGTGGTTTTGTATACCCCATGCATTGTGCCGATTGCCACCGCCAGGGAATTCACTCCCGTTTGAGCTACAAAATCGGCAGCTTCGGCGGGATCTGTGTAGTCTATTTGACATTCTACATCATCTTCTTTGCCGCCTATTCCACCCAACTCCCCTTCCACCGGTATATTCAAAGCCTCGGCAGCACTTACAATCGCCTTGGTGCGGTTAACATTTTCGCTAAAAGATTTTTTTGAGCCATCGTACATCACAGATGTATAACCAGACTTTAGAGCCTCATGAACTAGAGCTTCATCGGCATGATCCAGATGCAGGGCGACGGGTACTGTCGCCAGCTCGGCCATTGCAGCAATCATCGCCGCAAAAACCGGCATAGGGGCATATCTTGCAGCACTTGACGATGTTTGTAGGATAACCGGACAGCCCATTTCTTCAGCGGCAGATATTACGGCCTGGGCCATTTCCATGTTTTCCACATTGAATGCGCCTACTGCTGTTTGGATTTCTTTAGCTTCCTTAAGCATCCGTACTGTTGTGCATAGGGGCATATTTGTCAATCCTTTGTAATTGCTGTAGGGGATGATGTAAATCTATCATCCCAGGTGCTATGTGACAAGTTTATGGCATAAATTGCCGGTTATATGATTGGAAAAGGCAGGAAATTTCTTCAAATAGCTCATGTGCTCCCCGGTCCATGGTGGTCAGCACCACCAGTATGTAGGGAGATGGACCATAGATAATCCCTGCGTCATGGAATGCGTTGGTAGACCAGCCATATTTTCTTGCTAGCGGATAATCCGATTGCAAAAGGCGGACATTTACATCGCCGCCGGTGCCAAAGGAACCTTCCCACCTGGTAAAATAATGATGAGATGTTTCGGCGGTGTTCATCAAGTCATGGAGAAAATATTGACCATATCGGTTAGGAGCTTGGAAGTAGTTGAAAATGGCATAGAACCATATCCCCATATCCCTTGCGGTGGTATTTTGGGAAATAATATCCCTTGTAAGTGTAGAATCTGCGCCGATTTCCGCAACAAAGTCGCTAAAGGAAAAGGACATATTTGCGGTATATCTTATCATCATACGAAATGACACATTACAACTATATACAATGGAATGGCCAAGCAGCTCACGGGTGGTAAGCTGTGTACCTGCAGGCTCGAAACGCAAAATGCCAGTACCGCCCCAGTGATCTTCCGCTGTAAAGGTATGTATGGCATACATATCCAACCAACCTCGCTCTGCTAAGGTATATACATAAAATGCATGGACGGCCTTGGATAGGCTTGCCCCAAAGAAAACCCTGTCAGGATTATGCATATATGTATAGCCTGTGAAAAGATTCTTGTAAAAAACGGCTATATTATCGCAAAACTGGTGGAAAATTGCGTCCAAATCACTGGTTGTGGGCAAATATTCAGGCTCATTGCATATTATCCATGGGGTGCATTCTCTTTGCTCATCCTGGGGAAAATAGCCTATATACACCGGGTCAATGTCGGTATTCGTCAGTGTGGTCAGACGCTCACGAAAAGGTGATGCCAATGCCGCTGAGATTTCCATATTTCTTAGGGCGTTGAAGCCAATTACCAATGCCCCAAGCATTAATAAGGCCAAAAATATAGTAAAAGCTCCGGAAGAGCGACGTTTCCGCTGTCGTTGCCTTTGCGGGTCTGGGCGTAATCGTGTATTTGTTCTTGTTCTGGTATCGTAATTTCTCATTCTTTATCCTTTCGTTATAAAACCGGGTTTAATCCCGTGGGCGCAGCATTTCCCATAAAAGTGCTGCTCTGTCTCTGCCTTCATATATTGACAGCTGATGGGACATATAAATCAGTGTATCCCCATCTAGGATGCTAAACGCGAAGGACCCTATATGCCATGGGAACTCAACCTCCGGGCTATACCAATATGCTCGGGATCTTATTATATCCTCTGTTAAATCCTCTATACGGAATACCGGGTTAAGAATCGTCTGCCTAGCCGGGGTACCTTCAAGGGAATCTAACCATTCATGATCAATAAATACAGGGTAGTAGGACCAGTCGAACAAGCTTCTGTCGTTTACATCAACAACAATCAAGCCATGTACATCCGCTGCTTTGCGTATCCACACCTGGATATAATCCTCTATGAAAGGGAATCCGGCCAGCCTCCACTGTATGCGCATATCATTTTCGTGGGATGTAAAGGTACGAGTTCCCCAAGCAAGCTCAAAACCCTCGGGACAAAGTGGTACATACGCGCCAAAGATGGGGTCTTCCCTGGCTTCCTCAATGGTGGCAATGGGAAAGTCACCCCATACCGGCATTATTACTGCATCTAATACAGATAAATCCGCCGGACCGCTGGCTATCAGCGCATTAATCATCGTAGTTATATGAGCCATGCCGGACTCTCGGTCATCCACGACTTGTACAGAGTAATGCACCCCGTCCATCTCAAAATGCGCCCAGATTTCCACTGTGGGAAATGGCGGGCTGTAGTCAACCTGGGGCACAGGCCCTTGGCCTTCATAGACTATAACCATTACCGGCACACCGCCGATATAGGACATCTGAGGTTCAGGAGAATCCTCCGCGACCTGATATATCAGATGCCTGGGCATTTCCCAGCGGGAAATAGTTATATTTGTTCTTACATTTACGGGCCTGTAATGCAGCTGCCAAGTTGCCGGGATTTCCTGGGCCATGATGTTTACCAGGTTGCCGTCTTCGTCGTAGCCGGCTCCTACCCAATCCAGGATAATATTAAATCCCGGGAAAGCCGCGGCAAACATTTCATCCGTCAGGGGCAGGGTGTACCATAGGTTCCATGATGTTTCTAGCCAGCTATATCCGACAATCTCACGGAAGTTAAATATTAATTCTCCATCTTGCTGCATCGGGGGGGCTACATAGTTGGGTACTGGCACATCCTCTGGCTCATCTACATAGAATCCAACAACATCCTCCGGTAGGATTACCGCCGGGCGGTTAAGAAGTCCCGGCAGGAAAACCAACGCGGCAACGACACCTGCCGCACAGGCAGATAAAGTCAAAGACGCAACAAGTGCGCGTTTCCTACGAGTAGCTCTGGGTGATTTCCTCGTTACTATATCCCTATCAAAGTCGTATGGGTCTTGTACAAATGAATCCCTATATTCATCGTATTCGCCCGGATTATAAATATCACTTGCTTCTCTCTTAACTCCTTTTTGGGTGTGCTCTGCAATTCGATTTAAAATCTTATTTCCCATGGCTGCCCCGCCGGAAATACGATTCATGTACTCTTTGTATTCCTTCATACAGATTCTCCTATCGCCCAATGACGGGGCATTCATGTCACCAAACCAATTCATATTGTTGCCAGAGCGTCTTTAATCTTTTGACGGCCCCGGGATAGCTGTTGTCGCACTGCGGCTTCGGTTTGGGCCGTAATATCCGCGATTTCGTATGTGGAATAGCCCTCGTAATAATAAAGATGAATTACCGCCCGATATTTATGAGGAAGGGAAAGCACTGTTTCCATAAGATTATGCTCAAAATCGTTTTTGGCAGGGTATATATCGAGCAAAGGCGCGGATTTGCTCCACCAATGGGATTTTAGACGGCTTTTGCATAGATTTACGGTGACGCGAATAAGCCATGCGGTTTCATGTCCTTGGGATGTAAACTGGGGCTTGTGCTCATATAAGCGCAGAAAGGTCTCTTGTACTATATCCTCCGCCTCTGCAAGACAGCCCAAAATCGCTACTGCTGTACGCAGCAACCTATCCATATGACGCGACACTGCATTTTCAACTTCATTCCATTCCACCGGCCGGTTGGATGGTTTCAAGCTTAATCACTTCCCTTCACCTCATATACTCCTGAGAAGACCGAAATGTGACAGGAACATATTTACCAAAAAAAGGCTACTGCAACCCCGACTTGACTTACAGGTTTGCTGTAGCCTTTGCATATTTTCTACAAAAAAAGCGTATGGCACCATACGGATTTTTTATGCAAGTTGTATAAGGCAACTTACATATCTACAAACTCCCCATCCACTAGAAACACAGTCTCACTGCCGTCTGCGCCGATTCCAATAACCTTCATGTCCTGTGTGCCAAACATAAAGTCAACATGAAGCAGAGAGTCGTTGCCGCCGGCTTTTTCCAGCTCTTCTACGGAAAGGTCGTCGCCGCCTACCATATTACTGGGATATGCCTTACCCAAGGCAAAATGAGCTGCGGCGTTTTCATCGAAAAGGGTATTGTAGAACAATGTGTTCATTTGGCCTATGGGGGATGAATTAGCAACAAGAGCCACCTCACCAAGCCTGCGGGCACCTTCGTCCATTTCCATTATACTGGCTAGATTTTCCTGGCCGCTTTTTGCACTGTAGCTTTCCACCCTGCCATTTTTGAAGGTCATTTCAAAGCCGTCAATCAGATTGCCTTGATATGAAAGGGGCATGGAGGCTACAACCCGGCCATCGGCCTTGTTACGGTCTGGCATTGTGAAGATTTCCTCTGTGGGCAAATTGGGAAAGAAGGGCACTCCGTCCTTGCTTGTTTCGCCCCCTCCTACCCAAACATGGTTATTTACTAGGCCTAAGGTAATGTCCGTACCGATGCCTGTGGTTATACGAAGGGCTGAGAACGCCTTTTTATTCAGGTATTCTGTCCGTTTTGTGAAATTATTTTTATGATTTTCCCAGTCAGCAATTGGATTATTTCCATCTGCCCGTGCACCTTTTAGTATATGTCCCCATAGTTTTTCTACCGCTTCGGCCTCAGATAGACCTGGGAATACTTTTTTTGCCCAAGCGGGTGAGGGCACTGCGCAAATGCTCCAGCGCAAAACATTGCTCATAAGCTTTGCCGAGTGTTCCTTTGTCGCGGCACGGCTGGACTTTGTTGCACGCTTAAGCCGGGATGGCTCCACCCCTTTAAGTAAGTCAGGGTCAGATGATTCTATACGTAGATATACGGCACCGCGGTCGTCAAGATAATCATATTTCTTAATCATCCAATCGGGGAAGGTATCAAAAAGCTCGTCGCTGCCTCGTAAATATCGGGCACGGATGGTATGCCCGTCATTCCAGTCCATAATTACTTCCGATGCGCCGGCATCATAGGCATAATCCTGTACAAGACGGCCAAACACAGCATCATCGACACTACAGCCCACGACTACGGGCTGACCCTTTTGTACATTACCGCCAGATTTCACTAATAGTTCGGCATACTTCTTCAAGATTGTCTCGTTCATAAGTAGTCTCCTTTGGAAAATAATTTGTATTAAGTTCTTGGAAAAGCCAAGAAATTTCTTCGAAAAGTTCGTGAGCCCCTGCTGCCATATTTGACAATATCACCAAAATATATGGGGAGGGTGCATATGCAATCCCCATTACATTAAAAACCGATGCCGCCCAGCCGTATTTTTGTGCAAGGGGATAGTCGGAATGAAGCAGTTCTACATTGATATCTGTGGTGCCCCCAAAGACTGTTCCCCTGGTGAAATACGGATGAGAGTATAGGGCTACATTCCGCATATCTTCATATAAATAGTGAGCATATCTGCTGTCAGACTCAATGTAAGCTTGTATTGCATACATCCACAGCCCCATCTCAGCGGCTGATGCGTTTTGGGAATACTGATCTATGATATACCGGGGATTAAAACCCATCTCAATCATAAAATCCCTGTAGCTAAACTCTATGTTGTCCATAATACGGCTAAGCATACGAAAGGCGATATTATCGCTATGAACAATGGAATAGTACAAGAGCTCCCGGATAGTAAACTCTCCCCCAGCTGGGATAAAACGCATAATGCCTGTCCCACCCCAAAAATCAGCAGCACGGAAGGTATGCAGTGCATACATATCAATATACCCCCGCTCTGCGGCGATATATGTGTACAGGGCGTGGGTTGCTTTGTTTAGACTGGCTGAAAAAAATATCCTGCTTGGGTTATAGCTATAGACAAAGCCCGTTGCGAGATTTTTATAGTAAACCCCGATTCTGCTCCCATGCTGCCGTAGAAGCGCGGTAATATGGTCAACCGAGGGGATGATTTCCGCGTCAAGATTTATCCATTTTGGACCCCGGTATGTATTTATTCGCCACCATCTATCATCCGTTTCGATGACTTCGACGGTTGTGAGTGGGATTACAGACACATAGGCTTCATCATCGATTTGGGAAAACAAAGGCATTAGCCTATATGTCCCGATTTGCAATGCCGCCGGTGATACAAGACCGGGCTGGCATAAGAAAGAGGCGAGCTCCTTTACATCGATTACTATATCCGGTGGCGGGAGTTCTACTCTAGGATGTATATCCACTTGCGGAGGTTCCTCTGTCGCATCAATCCATGCAGGGGTGATGGCGATATAATCTTTTGCATCATTGTATTCATCCGGTATATCAATCTCAATTTCAATTAATGCAGCAATGGGTTCATAAGGCACTTCTTCCGAGTAGGCGTAGACAATGCCAAAATACAGCATTATGAATATTATCAGTCCGTAATAAATCCATGATGAAACCTGGCGCATCCAGCACCCTCCCCCCCGGTTCGTTATTAACTATTCTTCGAGTGTGGACGTCTTCACCGCCCATACACTCCTAATTTAATAGATATTATTGCGAAATAGCAAGGAGTTTTGCGATTCGAATACAACCATACGTTCGCTAATATGTTGTATACACGCCACGCAAAGTAATAATATACCCAGCCCCCTCCCCTGCCCTATCTGAAGAAATAGCAATCACTTCGTTTGGAAGGCTCTCGGGTCTGGTATTGCTATGTATAACCAGGTAATATGCACGACTTGCATGTGGCTCTGCCCATACAATATAAGCACCTGCCTTTGAAATAAAACCAGCGTACTCTTCCAGCGTCAAATTATTGTCTCGGATAATAACCGCATGAGGTAACCCGACATACCGCAGATGCCATGGTTCATATGTAATTTGGGTAATCTCTGTCTTTGCGTATGGATAACGTATAATGAATCCGAAACGATGAGCATTTTCCGCAAGCCATATGCCTGCGAGAGTTTCCCCAAAGCTCAATGTCAAATCCCCGGTCACGGTCACATCTAAAGCTAAACCGGTCTGGTGTTCACTTGCGCCAGGGGGCTGAAGTGTCTCGGCGGCTAGAATAGCGGCAGGGTCAGGGCTATGGCCTTCAGCTACAAGCTCACTGACTCTGACTGTAAAAAGATTACGCTGATATTCATAAGGCCTATATGCACTGGCCAGTTGAAGCCCCATAATACCATCGGCCTTCATCCCGGCAAGCATTTGGTTGTAGGCAGTATGGGCGGGGGCTTGTAGGAATATGCCATTATGGGATACCAGGTTACTTGGTGTGTATTCAGAAGGCAGTGGATTGTCTTGGTTCACCAGCCATAGCAAGCCCGAATCATGAACATGAATGGCACTATATACCTCGACAACTTCTGCTTCACCTGCAGACACTCGTATTTTTAACCCAATCAATACCCATGCTAATATTATCAGTGTTGCTACTATGTAATAGGAAGCTTTGCCTGACAGCCTATAAATTGTGGAAGGCATATTCACCTCATTTCCAAATCAGCTTCGTCATCCCGGGCTTGACGCGGGATTCCCTAACCTTTGCCAAAAGGCTAATGAGACCCCGGGGCAAGCCCGGGGTGACGGACTATAGTAACACACATTATCTAAAGCTTAACCAGCCCTGCCTTATAAAGCTCATCTAGGGCAAAAACCACCCCGGCTTTTGCATGAGCCTGAGTCAATCCCCCTTGGTGATACACGATATAAGGCGGTCTAAGAGGTGCATCGGCACTTAGCTCAATGGATGAACCCTGGATAAAAGTACCTCCAGCCATTACCACGCCATCACCATATCCCGGCATTGGTGCAACCTCAGGCACTACATAGCTGTCCACAGGAGCAGCCCGCTGGATGCCCTTGCAATATGCTAAAACCTTCTTCGGGTCGCCCAGTTTTATAGCCTGAACAATATCACTCCTAGCCTCCCCCGGGAGAGGATTGACCTCATACCCAAGCCCTTCGAACACTGCGGCTGTAAGTATTGCTCCCATTACACATGCCCCCACGGTCTGCGGGGCCAGAAAAACCCCCTGCAATAATTGTCTAGCCATCCCAAATGTCGGCCCTACGGCACTGCCCAATCCAGGGGCGGTCAATCGTTCCGCTGCTGCTTCTACATATTTGGCCTTACCCACAATATATCCTCCACCGGGAGCAATACCACCACCGGGGTTTTTTATCAAAGACCCGGCTACAATATCTGCCCCTGCCTCGATCGGCTCGGCTTCTTCTACGAATTCCCCATAGCAATTATCCACTAAGATAATTGTATGCGGGCTGATTGTCCTAATAAACGTGATTAGTTTTCTTATTTCTTCAACGGAAAAAGAAGTTCGCCATGCGTATCCTTTGCTGCGTTGAATCGCCACCATTTCTATCGCGCTATTTTTTTCATTATTGCTCGATTGGCATTCCGAAATATTGACCGATTTATTTTCATTTTTAGTGGTCGATGGACCAGTTGTTAGTGTATTTTTTATCTTTTCATAGTCAAATCCTCCTTCTGGGGTAAGTTCAACCTGGCGATACTCAACTCCATATTCTGCAAGTGAACCTGATGTAGGCCTTATTCCAATTACACTTTCCAAGGTATCATAAGGCTTCCCCACTGGGGAAAGCAGCACATCCCCTGGCCTTAGATTCCCAAAAAGTGCCGCAGCAAGGGCATGGGTCCCGGAAATAAGTTGAGGCCGCACCAGAGCAGCCTCGGCCTTAAAAATAGATGAATAAATATCCTCCAAAGCCTGGCGGCCAACATCACCATAACCATACCCTGTAGAATCGGCAAAATGAGCATCGCTTAGACGATTGGACTGCATGGCATGAAGGACTTTGAGCTGATTATACGCAGCAATTTGTGCTACCTGTGCAAATGACTGTAAAAGCCCCGCCTCAGCCGATTTTACATATTCGGCAACGACGGGGCTTATGTCCAGTTGGTTAACAAGGTAATCGTAGTACATATTACCCGCTCCTATCATAAAAAATTTCTAGCGGGGACTAGCTGTAGCAAACGTCTTTCGAAATCGTGATTGCGCGTCGGGCAAAACCAGCCAAAAACGCTTGCTTCGCGTTTTTGGCCGCCCTCCTTCAATCACGTTTCTCAATGACGTTCGCTATATGCCATCCCCACGCTATATCATTCTGTCTCAGATTCTGGAGGTATTCTAAGGGCGGCCTTAAAGGGCGCGATTGTGGAAATAGCATGTTTGAAAATCATCTGCTGCTTACCATCTACGTCTACCACAAGTACATAGGTATCAAAAGCACGCAAGTTGCACCGTATCTGGAAACCACTGGTGAGGAAAATAGTGATAGGAATGTTTTCTCTGCGAATGGTGTTAAGGAAAGTGTCTTGATAGTTGACTATCATGGGTATGGCCTCCTTTAATATGCGTGGTTTTCGAAGTATATCACTAGATTAAGATATATTCTATATTTCAATGAAAAAACCAATTTTTGCATTTTGTCCTATCTTTAAATAAAATATGACATGGAGCTGTCAATTCACATGTAGTAAGATGATTGGCACTGCTCACATATAGTGAAATCAATGAGAAACAGTCTCGCCCGAGCGGCACCCTGAAACGCCGAAATAAGGCGTTTTAGGGCGATTTTGCCGCGACAGGCGAGACCGATTTCGAATTATTTCACTATACCATTCCATAAGGAGTTGTATATGTACGATTCTGTTGAAATCAAAGCCCGCTTCGAGGCCGCATTGGATTCCTTCGTCCAAAAAATCAAAACCGACCCCAACATTCTAGCCGTGATACTCTTCGGTAGTCTTGCCAATGACACTGTATGGGAAAAAAGCGATTTGGATGTGTATGTCCTGGTACGGGATATTAAGCTGACCACCGAGAGTTTTTGTATCGAGGAAGATGGCCTGACTCTCAATGTACACATGAAAACAGAATTTGACTTCAAACGCCAGTTGGAGCGCAGTATTGGCGGTGGTTGGAGGATATCTATGTTCTCAAAAGCAAGGGTTATCTATTCCAAGGACGATAGCCTGCAAGATTATCTGGAAAAATCCCAACAGGTAGGGGCAGATGACAAGGCTCTGGCGTTTTTTCAAAATGCAACATATTTAATCGGCATAATGGAAAAAATTGAAAAATGGCTAACGGTAAAGGATGACCCATTATATGCTCAGCTTTGGACCCTCAAGGCCGCCGAGCAATACGCAAATATGCGTCTTATACTGGACAATAAGCCTCCAAGTCGGGAAGCCCTCCTCAAAGTCATGGAATATGCCCCAGAGGCCATTTCTCATCTTTATGAAAGGCCCCTGCAGGGTGCCATGACCCGGGAGGAAGTCTGGGATGTACTCAAGATATACCGGCAATTCCTTGCAGATAACCTGGACTTGTTAAGGCAACCCGTAGCCGGATATATGGCAGATGGCGAGGTGCGAACCATTACCACCTTGGCTAAGCATTATATGGCGGACTCAGGGATATATCATGTCTTTGATTTTCTAGAGGAAATGGGTGTGGTGGCCCGGGTAACGGAAACCGTGCGGATAACACCCAAGAGCCGTAGAGAGGTTGAAGAGGTTGCATTCATCTATATCGAAGAACTATAAGAAATTTTTTCTGTGTAAAACCATCCCAGAAGAAAATTTACTAATGTAGGAAATTTTTTTGCCTGCGGCAAAAACCGTAAATTTTTTCTGTGTAAAACCATCCCAGAAGAAAATTTACTAATTAATACAAAAATAACTCTGTCAGCTTATTGCGAACGTCTTTGAGAAACATGATTGAAGGAGGGCGGCCAAAAATGCGAAGTAAGCGTTTTTGCTGATTTTGCCCGTGCAGTGGCGGTTCACGATTTCGAAGACGTTCGCTATACAATCCATGGCAAACCAAAACCGGTTTTTAGAAAGCGCGCGCAACTCAAAAGCTATATTGAGCGGCGGAGCCGCGACTCCGCTTTTCATACTTGGCTGGTGACGAATATGCCCGTAATGGGCTGTTAGGAGGTTCTAGAATGGTAAGAAGTACAATAGAAGTTATAGGTGCAAATCAGAATAATCTTAAAAATGTAGACATAGAAATCCCTCGCGACAAGCTCACCGTTGTCACCGGGGTATCCGGCTCAGGCAAATCATCTCTCGTCTTTGACGTAATCTATGGCGAAGGTCAGCGCCGCTTCCTTGAATCCATTTCTAATTTCGCCAAAGGGCGAATCAATCAGGTCAAGAAGCCTAATGTTAAATATGTGCGAGGGCTTTCCCCTGTGGTTTCCATTGAGCAAAAAAAGGGTAACTTCAATCCCCGTTCCACTGTAGGCACCGTTACCGATATCCAGGATTATCTTCGACTACTATATGCCACTGTTGGTGTTGGAGAATGCCCCATTTGCGGCTACGCTTTACGCCAAGTCAATGCCTCCCGTATGGCGGAACATATATCCTCCCTTCCATCAGGTACCGTTGTCGAACTCCGTGCCCCTACTGCCAAAATCCCCGGTACAGACTTCACATATCTCTTTGATATAATAAGAAAAAAAGGCTATAGGCGACTACTAGTAGGCGGGGAGCCCTTTGACCTATCGGAAAAACGGGAGCTGGACGAGGATACCGACTATGAAATGGAAATTATCCTTGAGACAATTACCCTTAAGCCCGGTATGCACGCTCATATCTCTAAGACCATCGAAGCCGCAATGATTTCCTTGGATGATGCCATCCAGTTAAGAGTAGAAATTCTACATTTCCCAGGCAATGTCGACAAAGCATCCGCTGATGAGATATCGGCAAACTTCCATAAAAAATACGCCTGCCCCGAGCATCATTATATCCTTTGCGAATTACAGACATTTCACTTCTCCTTCAATACAGAAGGCAGTGCATGCGCCACTTGTCATGGCATCGGAAAATCCCATGTGGTTGAGCCGCGGTTTTTAATTGATGACCCGGAGAAATCTGTATTGGAGGGGTGTTTTCGCCCAAGTGCCCTCAAGCGGCCCTTCAAAGACTCATACCGGGGTGTGCAAATTTACAGCACAGCCGCTCACTATGGCTTTAGCCTCAATACTCCCTACAACAAGCTCAGTGCCGAGGACAGAGAAATATTGCTCTATGGCACCAAGGGCGAACGATTTGAAATGATACAGCCCCCGGGAGCAAAGAAACGCAATTGGGCAGTAGGCAGGACGTGGGGCTGGGGTGGGGTCATTGGGGACATAAATTGGTGGTATAAAGGCTGGGTGCGACGTACAGACGGAGGCGGTGGGGACCCAGATTTTATCAAGGATGTAATGGTAGAAACCACCTGCCCGGACTGCGATGGCGGCAGGCTAAAAAGACAGCGGCTAACCGTTAAAGTTGGAGGCAAGAACATCCACGAGCTATCATCTATGCAGCTGATTAATCTGATTGACTTCCTTGAAAATATAAACTTCGCCGGCCATAACAAAGAAATCGCTGAAAGCATCACGCGGGAGCTGGTAAAGCGGTTACAGCTTCTGATAGACGTAGGGCTCTATTACCTAAGCCTAGGCCGCCGCAGCGACACTATTTCCGGGGGAGAAATGCAGCGAATAAAAATGTCCACCCAAATCTCAAGTGAGCTGATGGGGATGCTCTATGTAATGGACGAGCCCAGTATCGGCCTCCACCCCAGGGACTCCTCCAAGGTAATCACCATCATGAAAAAGCTCAGGGATATAGGCAACACCGTTATCGTAATCGAGCATGACCTAGAGACCATGCGCAACGCGGATTTCTTGGTAGAGGTAGGGCCCGGACCTGGTATCCATGGGGGAAATATAATGTCCAGCGGGACATGCTCACAGCTTGGGAAAAATAAAAAATCCGTTACAGGGGCATATTTTTCTGGGGCCAAGGGCATCAGCCTGCCGGAGCGTCGCCGTGCGCCTAATGATAAATACATCACAATAATGGGTGCCAGGGAGAACAATCTTAAAAATATATCAGTTGATATCCCACTGGGGCTGTTCCTATGTATAACCGGTGTAAGCGGCTCGGGGAAATCCACTCTGATTTACGAAACCCTGTTTAAGCAAATCGAGGTGCTTAAACGACATGCCCGTATAGTCCCTGGCAAACATGATATGCTCCTGGGCTATGATGAAATCAACCATGTGATAAACATCGACCAATCGGCAATAGGCCGCAACAGCAAATCCAACCCTGCAACATATGTAGGCATTTTCGACCAAATAAGAAAAATCTTCGCCGCTACTGATGACGCCAAGCTCAAAGGCTATGACGCCCTGGATTTTAGTTTGACTCACGCGGGAGGCACCCGCTGCGAGCATTGTACCGGAGACGGGATTATCACCACCAGTCTGCAATTTATGGCGGATATAGAAATGACCTGCCCAGTATGCAAAGGTGCCCGCTTCTCGGAAGAGGGTCTTCAGGTAAAATGGAACGACAAAAGCATCGGGGATGTATTAGACTTGACGGTGGAAGAGGCCAGGGAATTCTTCAAAGAGATAAAATATATCAGCCATAAGCTTAGCATAATGGATGACCTTGGCCTGGGATATATGACTTTAGGCCAGAGCTCTACTACCCTATCCGGCGGCGAGGCCCAGCGGGTAAAGCTGGCATGGGAGCTTGCGAAAATTAAGCGGGGCAGTCATAATCTATATATACTTGACGAGCCTACCACGGGCCTGCATATCGCCGATATCGAAAAGCTGCTGGTGAGTATCAACAAGCTGGTGGACTCCGGCCATACGGTGCTGGTTATCGAGCATAACCTGGATGTGATAAAGTCTGCGGATTATATAATTGATATGGGCCCGGATGGTGGCGATGGCGGCGGAGAAATCGTGGCCCAAGGCACCCCAGAGGAAGTCGCGAAATGCGAAGCGTCCTATACCGGGCAGTTCTTACACAAGGAGATGCTTAGCTAAAATCGGAAGAAAAACGCCATTGGCCCTATCATCATAACCCCAAAATGCGCATAGCTACGGCATTCTGCCATTAAAGCACTGACGGCTATACCGGAAAAAAAGCACCTTTGTCGATATCATCAAAATCGGAGTTAAGAAAGGACACAAAGTATGGATCGCATAAGTAAGCCCAACTACTACTTAGATATAGCCCAAACCGTGGCCTCACGTAGCACCTGCCTGCGCAGGATGTACGGCGCAATCATCGTCAAAAACGACATTATTGTATCCACAGGCTATTGCGGTGCTCCAAGAGGCCGAGATAACTGCTGTGATATGGGTCACTGCCAGCGTGAGAAAATGAAAATCCCTCGAGGAGAGAGATTTGAGCTATGCCGCTCTGTCCACGCCGAAGCCAATGCAATAATAGCCGCGCCAAGGGAGCTAATGCTAGGCGCAACCCTGTACCAAGCCTGTATTGATGTCTCCACTGCCGACCTAGCCAAAGATATCAACTCCTGCCAGATGTGCAAGAAGTTGATTATCAATGCCGGAATCGAAACCGTAGTAAACCGGGATACGCCTACGGAATATCGGGTGATTGCGGTGTCGGATTGGATTGCCGATGATGATAGCTTGGGAAAGATGGGATATTAAATGAATTGGATGAAAACAACAAAACATCTTTTATCGCCGGTCGTTATTGCATTAACGATACTAATCTTCACGGCTTGTCAGGGAACCGTGGAAATACCGGAAATGCAAGGCCGGATATCCACAGCACAGGACAGTGTATTTTTAGTCATGGATGACAGTACTTTGCTTGGCTGGGGCACCGGTTTTTTTGGGGATGGACTGTGGCGTGATGCAAGTACTCAGGTATTTTACCCCATGCATGTTATGGACAATATTTCATCGGTTTCAAACAATATATTCAATGTCTTGGTAATAAACAACGATGGTGAGTTATGGACTATGGGGCGTGGTTTTTTAGGGGATGGTCAAAACCGCATTTGGTGGGAAGAAGCCGAGCTTTACCCAGCGTTTATTATGGATGATGTAGTAGCTGCTTCCTCTGACGGTTCAATAACTGCGGCCATTACATCAGATAATGGATTATGGATTTGGGGGAGCGGCTTTTTAGGGGATGGCAGCCATTGGCGTAGCGATGACGAGGCTCAGCTTACTCCTATACGTATTATGGATGATGTTATTGCAGTTGCGATACAAAGCAGTACTTTGGGTATGGCAGTTACATCCGACGGTGGATTATGGGCTTGGGGAATCGGGCTCTTTGGGGACGGGGAACTACGTGGTTGGGAAGATGCCGCCCTTACTCCCATAAGGGTTATGGATAATGTAATCAATATTTCGGTGGAGTTTAATAAAACCATGATTATCACTGATGATAATGAGCTATGGGCATGGGGGGCAGGAGGTTTCCTGGGAAACAGGGAATGGCGTGACGTCAATGTCAGCAATTTTGACAATGCTCGGCTTACACCCGTGCATATACTAGATGATATTGTGTCTATTTCGACCAGTCCTACAAATGCAATGGCAGTAAAAAGCGACGGCTCCTTATGGGCATGGGGTGCTGGAATCCTAGGTGATGGCAAAGATTATAGCTGGGAAAATGCCCAGCTCGCACCAATACACATAATGGACAATGTAGCAGTCGTTTCAACCAGTGGCAATGATACTATTGCCATAACAACCGATGGCAAGGTATGGACTTGGGGGCTCTCTCATCGCCTAGGGGATGGTTCTTTTACTGACAGGCTTTATCCCGGGCATATTATGAATATTGACGGGTCACCCCTTAATTAACTGCCTGTAATAAAGATAAGGGGGTAAAAATGAAATATGCAATAATGTCGGACATACACGGCAACATAGATGCTTTACAATCCGTGCTTGATGAAACCAAGGCTAGGAATATAGATAGATATATCTTCGCTGGGGATTATTCATTTAACCTACCCTATTCTAACCAGACAGTTGATATCATACGTACAATACCCAACGCCATAGTGGCAAAGGGCAATGAAGAAGGCTATTTAGATGACTATGCCAAGCAGAATCAAAGTACTTGGACTGACGGGCAAATGCAGGCCCATTACTGGCACTATAGAAACTTGACTGCCGCGAATCATAAATTCCTACGGGGGTTGCCCGAGATTGTCACCTTTAATGATAATGGGACCGACATAACCGTAACCCACAAATCCTCTGATTTGTACGGTACAGTTGAGTATATGGACTTTAGCAGCAGAAAGGTATCGGAGAAGTATCAAGATAATTTTGATGGAAGAGAACGCATCTTACGGGATATGCAGGAATTTGTATGTACCAATAAAGACTTCCACACCGCTATCAAGCCACTGACAGGCGGCATTTACATCTTCGGCCACAGTCATATCCAATGGTATGCCCGACATGAAGACAAGGTCTTTATCAACCCAGGTTCATGTGGAATACCACTAGACGGGGCACCAGGCACACCTTACTCGATACTGGAAATAGAAGGCGGTCAAATCCGCATTACAGAACATCGCGCTCAATATGACACCGACAAACTAATCGAAAACATGAAAAAATCCGAACTGTACAAAGCCGCCCCGGTGTGGAGTGAAATTATGCTCTGGCAACTAGTCACAAGATTTGAGTTAGCTTGGCCTTTCCTTGAATTCGTAAAGAAATATGCCGATGATACAAATGACTCTGTTCGACCATATTCGAAGACGACATGGACCAAGGCATTTCAATTATGGATAAAACAAAAAAGCGACCCAGTAGCATATTGTAATTTCAATTCAAAATGCAAGTCCCCAAAGGGGAACGACTATAATTCGCTATAAAAGCCACCCGAAAATTATAGTTTCCGGGTGGCCTGTTTTGTCCTTTACAGGACTGTCCCATTTATTTGCATATTAGTACATTGTTGCCATATACCTGTCAAGCGCAGTTTGCTTTGCTTCCATTGCATCAAACACACCTGCACGACGTGCCTCTTCAATATAGGCATCCCACATTGCTTCAATATCAACAGTACCAAGGATAGCACCTTGATGGAACTCATACATAAAGCTCCAGTCTACAGCGTTAATAGCTGCAGTTTCACCTGGCAAGTATGAAAGTGCTGGAAATGGGTCAATAGTTGTAACATTGTTTAGATGATCTAGATATCCATCACGTATGCTGTCAGCAAAAGCACCAATTTCAAACTCAATGTTAGCAGGCATACTTGGGAAGCCTTGTGAACCCAGCGTACGCATAAAATTCGGAATTCCACCTTCATGCGCTAATGCATGTGGAAGGAACTGTGGCTCACCGTTAACAAACTCAAATGAGTAGCCTTCAACACCATAATTTGTAAGCATTTCGCCCGGCTCAGAGAACCAGAAGTCCATAAAACGCACGATTTCGATAGCGCGCTCACGGCTTACACCGCTGTAAATGCCCCATCCGAAAGGAGAGACAGAGCCGCGCCCCCATTCGCTACGCACAACACCGTTGACATTAGCGGGTATTCTCATATAACGCCAGTCAAGGTCTGGCACTTGTTCACGGATTTCTTCATTGTAGTTAAGCGCACCAGTAGAACCTGGCCAGTCTACAACAACACCGCCTTGGTTGCTGGCTAGTAGTTCTTGACGCGCCATGCTACCGCGGCCAAATATTTCTGGGTCGATAACGCCGTCTGCATACCACTGTGCAAGTTCGATAATAGCTGCCCTGTATGCTTCGCTAAACATACCATGGCCAACTACGCCATCATCAATATACCATCTGGCCCAGTCGCCTTGTACGCCCCAAAGTTGTAACAGCGTATGGATATCGGCTTGGCGCGCAAAGAATGGGATTGTTTGAGAATCTGGGTCTCCCAGGTTTGCATCTCTAAATGCATACAATGTATCCCTAAATTCCTCAAGTGTTGTAGGAACCGGCAAGTCAAGTTCTTCTAGCCAGTCATAACGGATAAAGAATAACTTTGATGGTTGTGGGTTTGGAGAGTCTGCACCGTGTAAGGCACCGCGCAATACATAAATACCGCCATCGTGATGGGTGCTTGCCACACGTGTTGGAGGAATAAGATTAAAATACCTTACGATATTTGGCGCATATGCAAAAATCAATTCCGAAATATCCATAAACAAACCCTCATCAATTTGGGGACCCAACTCGTTGTCATGCGCTTGAATAAGTTCAGCGATGTTGCCGGTAAGCATCATCTCCACCAAAGCCTCATCGGCTTCAGCGATATTTGGGTTAGCGATATTGTTAATTCTTACGCCAGTCATTTCTTCTGCTGCTCTAAATATCGCTTGGTCTGCATGGATGGTTCCAAGTCCACCAAATGTATAGAAAACAGTAATTTCGGTTGTCTCGCCCTCCGGCACTATACGAAAGTTGGTTACACCGTCATAGGCATCTGGGGGAAGATCAGGAACTTCAAGTGGTTCGTTTACATCTGGTGGTGCAGGGGTATCTGCAGGTGTTTCTGTTGGTTCGGGGCTATCATTGCCCCCATTTCTTCCGCATGCGGCTACAAACATTAGTAAAATTACCAAAGCCGCAACTGCTAAAAATCTTGAAATTCGCATATTGCCTCCTTAAATTAGGTTTTTTATTTCATGGCTATGCTATCCTTTGATAGCACCAACCATAATGCCTCTAACAAAAAACTTTTGCACAAATGGATAAAACGCAAGCATCGGTATTACAGCAACAACAATTGTGGCATATATCAGTGTCTGCACAGAGATATTATCAGCTATATCTATATGCTCCAGTGCAAACTGCGCTTCTACTATTAATCGCCTCAAAACCACTTGTAACGGTACCAATGTTGGGCTTCTAAGCAGCAGCATCGCCCAGAAAAACGCATTCCACCGGCCTACAAAATAAAACATCGTAAGCGTCGCAATTGCAGCAGTAGAAAGGGGCAAGTATATCCTAGTTAAAATAACCCAGTCACTCGCGCCATCCATGCGTGCGGATTCTTCCATTTCGTTGGGTATATTTTCAAAGAATGTCCGCATTAGTATGATAAAAAAGGGATTAATTACAAAAGCTAATAAAACTGCCATGCGAGTATCAAGAAGTCCAAGTCTTTGGAAATTGAAATATGTTGGTACCATTCCCGCACTAAACCACATAAAAAACAAGAAAAATATCGTGATAATCTTACGCCCGGCTAAGCGCATCTTGGATAATGGGTATGCGGCAAGAATTGTAAATATCATATTTATGGCGGTACCCACGACTGCGTAAATAATTGTGTTGCCATAAGCCGTCCAGATTACGTTTATCTCCCGTCCATCAAACCACTGGGTTTGAGTAAATACATTTCTGTATGCATCTAGCTCAATATTGTCTGGAAGCAATCTTACAGCACCACGGGCCACAGATATGGGGTTAGATAATGATGCAATAAGCACATACCACAACGGGTAAAGTGTCACAATTATAAGGAGAACCATAAAACAAATATTAAATACGTTAAAAACCTTTTCGCTTTTTGTGCGTTTTATATCCATTATTGTTCTCCCCTTTCCTAAAACATGCTTACATCGCCAACAATTTTTGAAACTTTGTTGGCACTAACCACCAAGAAACAAGCAACAACGCCATTAAACAACCCAACCGCTGTAGCCTGAGAAAAGTCCGGCAACCTGCCAAGGGTTTCGCCAGGGCCTAGATGTGACAGCCTAAGGAGATATGTCCCAATTACATCAGACACCTCGTGGGTGACAGGCTGTTGCAACAGTACAAGCATATCAACATTGGACGCAAGTAAGCCGCCGATTGCCATAATCAGCATAATAGCAATGGTGCGCGAAATACTCGGTAGCGAAATGTATATACACTGCTTAAACCGTCCAGCACCATCCAAGGTAGCGGATTCGTACAGCTCTGTATCAATAGATTGCAGGGAAGAATAATAGATAATAGAGCCAAAGCCTATGGTAGTCCAAATATGCTGGGATATAAAAATAGTGCGAAAATACTCTGGCATCATTATAAAGTAAATAGACTCTTGACCAAATATGCCTCGTATATTGTTAATAAGCCCTGTTGTTGGCGAAAGTAAGTTAAGCACTAAGCCCGCGATAACCATAGTTGAAATAAAGTGTGGTATATACGAAATTGTTTGCGCAAGTGTGCGGAATTTTTTATTGCGGAGCTCATTAAACAAAATAGCCAAAATAATCGGCATAGGGAAACTCCACAACAAAGTGTAGATATTAAGCAGCAATGTATTACGCAAAACCCTCCAAAACATATCACTCATAAAAAACTCGCGAAATTTTTCTAGTCCTATAAAATCCCCATACCCTCGCAAAAGAGAAAAGTCATAAAAGGCCATCCTCAGCCCATCAAAGGGCAAATAGTAGAATAGAATATAATATGAAACCGGCAGTAATAGCATCATGTATAGGAGTTTATCGCGATTTAATGCCCGAGAAAACCTGCTACCAAGTCCTATTTTTTTGCCAGCTTGAGTCACATATATGCGCTTTTGCTTTTCGGGGATGGGACGCCCACAAAAATACTTAGCCGTTACCGAAATAGAAACCGAAAGGCATACCAATGAAAAAATCATGGCAATAAAAACAATCGGCGTAACACTAAGGAAATGCTCATCAAAAATCCTGCCTCTCAATGCCAATTCGCCATTTGTGTTAAAAACATCATTGATATAAACAAATGTAAGAAGAATACTGCTGGAAAACGCCAAAACCCCGGTTAATAGGCTACGGCGATGATTCTTGAAAATAAGGAATATGTAGCCAAACATTAGGAGAATAGTAAGGCCACCCCAGATTTGATAAAAGATTGCACGAGATTGAAAGATTCCCATAGGATTTACATGCGAACTGGGGTCACGAGTCGCGTTTACCTGATTAACCATGCTTCTGAGTTGGAACAAATTGAAAGAAGACTCATAACCCAAAACCACACTGGAAACTGTTACCCAAGACGAAAAGATTAGGAATGTAAGGGCTACAACGCTGATTGCCGCCAGCACGAGTAATGCAGTCTTGATGTATCTTTGCTGGATTGTTAGCTTATAATCCGATGTTTTTTGAAATGATTGCACTTAATTTCCCTCCAAGCACATATCCATCAATCAGAACATCGTCATCATACACATGCTATGCAATCTTGTAAAGGCTTTTTTTGTAAATTCGCACATAGCCTAATATCGCATGGGAAATCTCATTGTAAATCTGCTCTGTTTTTACAATGAGTTCATACCTCTGCATACCAAACTTACCAGTATAGTGAAATCAATGAGAAACGGTCTCGCCCGAGCGGCACCCTGAAACGCCGAAATAAGGCGTTTTAGGGCGATTCTGCCGCGACAGGCGAGACCGATTTCGAATTATTTCACTATACACATCAAGGGCAGTAATAACACAAATTAGGAAAAACGAAACATAGCGAATTAATTCGAAATCAGTCCAGCCTGTCGCCGAAAACGTGTAGAATCGTTCACGATTTTCGGCTCG
Organism: Defluviitaleaceae bacterium; assembly: GCA_009781725.1. Taxonomy (GTDB): domain Bacteria; phylum Bacillota; class Clostridia; order Lachnospirales; family WQUN01; genus WRAN01. Next base: position 74,338 of record WQVF01000003.1, on the reverse strand, counting down.
GTCTGGACTGTTTCTCATTTAATTCGCTATAATTGACATTGCTCTTAGAGCACAAAGCCCTATAAAAGCCATTAAAGGCGAGTTTGTAGGGCTTTGTCATTGCAATAAAAAATTTTTCTTGAAAAACTATTGACATATGTGAATATATTCATTAATATATATCCAATGAATATATTTGAGGAGGTGAACAAATGCTTGATTATATTTTGATAGGTATGGTTCTCGAAACAGAGTTGACTGGCTACGATATTAAAAAGGAAGTCGAGAATAGTATTGGCAACTTCTACAAGGTTAGCTATGGGCGTATGTACCCCCATCTTAAAACCTTGACGGACAAGGGATTGCTAACTATGACAGAGCAAATGGAAGGCAAGCGGCTCAAAAGGTATTACAGGGCAACAACTAAAGGCAAAAAAACATTTATGGAGTGGCTATCTGCCCCGATAGACCTAAAAGCAAGTGGTGAAGCACAGTTGGCGCAAATATTCTTTTACGGAGAATTGCCAAAAGAAGTGCGTGACATTCGCTTGCAAGAGTATGAAATCTATATTCAACAAACGTTAATGCAATATGAGAGCATTGCAAAGGTGGTTCCAACAGATGGACTAGATGAAAAAGACTACTATGGCATATCCACGCTGTATTACGGACTGCAAAACGTCCACAACATTATACGTTGGATAAAATTCATCAAAGAGCAAAAACCACTTTCAAAGTTCATCAAACCCTATAATGAATAATAAGGAGAGAATTTATCATGACACAGAGCATTAGCTACAACTCAAACGGGCCACGCCCTACAGCCCATATTAGGGCGACAGGAGAAGTAAGGAGTACCATGCGTATAATCGGCATGGTGAACGGCATAGTAGCCACTGTGCTACTTGGAACAAGTGTAATTTTGTTTTTTATCAGTTTTTTCTTGGGTGGCTACCCCGGAGCGGTGCTTGGATTGCGCCTGGCTAGTGCAGGCGTTGCCTTTGGCGGCATTGTTGAACTTATTGTATCTACTGTGTTCCGCAACATAGCTCATCGTGAGAAAGTAAAATTGGAGCAACTCAAGGCAATTGGGGTTAGTTATCCGGCGGAAATCACACGAATAATCAATCGTTACGCTGTGCGTACTGGGAGGGGTCAGTCTGTCTACGCAGAGTGCACCTACACCAACAGCGAGGGGAAGTCTTGTTTGGTAAAAAGCAATTCATTCATATATCAAGCAGGCTTTATACCGCGCATGTTTGTTGACCTTCCTCATAACTCCAATTACGCTGCACAAGTTTATGTTAATCCCCATGACCCTAGGGATTATGCTGTTGATGTGTACACTTCAACAGGAAGTACTCAAGCAGACCACGATTATCGATAACCCCATCCCAAAAGCAAATGATGAACCACTTATTTTTTCGGAGGCAGGACATGAATAAAATATCAGAAATCATTAAGAGCAAAAAGCATTATGACGGCATTACACTTGTAGAACGTATGATAGAATGTCATACAAATGCCATCAGCATAGCATTAGTTGAAAATTTTGAGATTTGCGAGGCATACACTCATGGAGTAAAACGGAGAGAAAAAATAGAAAAGGTAACGGCAGACACGCTTTTTCAAGCGGCATCAATTAGTAAGCCAGTATTTGCTGTTGCCGTCATGCTGCTGGTTGAGCGTGGAACGCTTGATATAGATACAGACGTTTCTCAATATCTTGTTGGGTACGAAGTGCCAACATTCGATAACCAAAAACATAAAATCACGTTAAGGCAGATACTAAGTCATAATGCAGGCTTAAATCTCCATGGCTTTGAAGGCTACCAACAAGGACAAAAAGTACCTACTGTTGAGCAGATATTAAACGGAGCATATCCCTCTAACCACCTGAAACTGAAGCTAATAAAAAAACCTGAAACCGGATATCAATATTCAGGGGGTGGATATGTTCTTGCTCAAAAAATAGTTACTGATATGTGCAAATATGATTTTTGCGAATTGATGAACGAATTGGTTTTATCGCCGCTTTCTATGACACACAGTACCTTTTCACAGCCTCTGCCCAGCGATAAACTCAGCGAAATCGCTTTCGGATATAACTCTCACAACTTAGAATTACCCGGCGGGTATGATATAATGCCGGAATTATCGGCGGCAGGATTATGGACTACACCATCAGACCTTGCGCGACTTGGAATTGAAGTAATGAAAGCGTTAAAAAATAAAAGCGCGTACCTTAAAAAAGATACGGCTGAGTTAATGATAACAAAATCGTATGAAAACTCACGTTATGGGATAGGGTTTATCGTTAATGAATGTAAAAAAGGATTAACATTTGGACATGATGGTTACAATGACGGCTTCATTTCAAGTATGTCCTTTTGTCCTGATGATGGTTCAGGCATTGTTGTGATGATAAATTCAAATATTGGTGATGACATCCCTTCCGAAGTCACCAATGCATTTAAAGAAACATACGGTTGGTGATGTATAGCGAACGACATTGAGAAACGTGATTGAAATTACTATGGTTTCAGAGCAAGATATCAAGGCTATCGGCTTGCTTGTATAGCGGTAATCCTTGCCTTCTCCCTTTCGATAACCTCTTTAATCCAAGCATTTTCGGAATGTTCTTTTAGGCTCTGGACACCAATTACAGACTCATCGGCATATGTGTCAAACTCTACTCGTTTGCCGTCCAGCATATTCATCATGCACTCATCCACCGTGTCCACACATAGCAATCTATGGACGTGCACATTGCGAACCTGACCCATCCTGTATGCCCGGGATATAGCCTGGGATTCTAAGGATGGCTTTATCTGCGGCTCACAGAAAACAACAACACTGGCAGATTGTATATTGAGCCCAACCCCTCCAGCCTGTACCTGAGCAACCAGTACCTTGCCCCATTCCGCCGTCGAAAATTCATCAACCAACTGCTGTCTTTTTGCCGTCGAGACACTGCCTGTAATCGGCCCAATGGCTGCATCCCCCAGCAGCTCACATACATATTCAAGGGTATCACGGAAAAAGGAAAATACGATAATTTTCCTGCCATCGTCACGAGCCTCATCACATAACTCTATGAGACGGGCAGCTTTGCTTGATATATCAAAACCCACATCCCATGAAACACGGCGCATTGCCATAAAATTACCGGAAAATACCGCATTATAATAAGCGTTGTACTCATCCTGGCATGGCTCCAACCAGTCTTCACTTTCTATCAGCTCCGGCAATTCTGTAAGCACATCGTCACGAACCCGGCGTAAGTAAATTGGGGCAAGCTCGCTTCTGAATTTCTGCGTCGCACTTAGCGTCTTCATGGTGTTGAGCTTTCCGGCTATTTCCGGGTTAAGGCAGCTTACAAGGAAGCACATTTCATCCACTCTGTTCTCAAGAGGGGTCCCTGTCATAAAGAGAATCCTCTTGGCAAAGCCTGATGCGGCAATGAGTGCCCGGGTACGCTGAGCTTCGGGGTTTTTAATAAAATGGGCCTCGTCCACCACCAAAATGCCGTATTCAAAGTCCAGCCTATCAACTAATCTGAGCAGGCTCTCGTAGTTGGTAATCCCTATGCCACCGTCTATTTTCCAGGCTTCAAAACGTGCATCCCTTGACACGCCATGGATTATAGTTGACTGTAACTGCGTATGTTTGTCCGATTCCCTTTTCCAATTTACAAGTACACTGGCCGGACATACCACAAGAAAATGAGTTGCGCCCTCTTTTTTTCCGTGAGACATTGCGGCAAGGGCTTGCATTGTTTTGCCAAGGCCCATTTCATCTCCCAGCAAAACCCTTTCTTGACGCAGGATGTATTTCGTCCCGAAGACTTGATATTTCCGCAGAGTTGTCTTCATATATGCAAGGTCAAGTGGATATCGGTCTATCGCGAAAACTAAGTCGTCGGGTAAGCCGGTTTTCATGGGCGTAGTTTCATTTAGTCCCAGCTTTTCAAGCAAAGTATAATAGGCAGCAGCGTTTTTTTCGAAGTCCCTATAGATTTCTTCTAAGTCGCGGAAATCAAGCTTGTTGTATACTTCAATGCCTGCAAGGGCGATCCGGCTGAACTCGCCCTGCACCAAGGACTCCAGATACTTATACGCCTCTAAGGATTTATCCCTTTTTGTTCCCAATGAAAAAAACCATCTAATGGCACCGGAGGCAGGCTTCGCGTCCTTTAGGGCGGCTTCTACGTCTTTGGTCAGAAGGCCGCGAGCGGTGGCTCGTATCTCTTCACCATGGAGGTACAGATGCAGGTTTCGTATCACTATGTTTTGGCATGGAGGCCGCTTGGTTGGGTCGATTTGCATCTTTGCAGACTCGGCTACCGCCCCGTACATTTTATTTGCAATATTCTTTATTTTGACTGCCGTTTGGTCCCCTATTCCACTTATTGCCTTGATTCTGTAAAGAGACATGTTGTGCAGCTGACCTATGTTGCTGACTCCGGCATTTCTTAAGGCGGAGACGCGTATCCCTTCCTTGTCGGCATTTATTAACTCCACATCCATTTGCGCCAGTTCCGCTAGAGCGGAAGCTTCCCGTAAATTGGGAGATTCTTTGGCAATGGCTTCCTTTGCCAGGGCCTCGCTGTCGATGATTTTGTTCAGCTTTTTCTTGAGAAGGGATACTGTGCTTAGGACCTTTTTCGTCGATTTTTTTGTCTGGACGCTCACCCATCATCCTCTTATCCTCTTGGATTTTTCAACACAGGCATCTACACAGGAGATAATCGCATTCCTGAATCCCAGTTTATCCAATTCACAAATAGCCTCTATTGTGGTGCCCCCAGGTGTACATACGGTATCCTTAAGGGCGGCGGGATGCTCACCGGTTTCCTGAATCATCTTAGCAACACCCAAAATCACTTGTGTGCAGAATTTTAAAGCCTGTGGCCGGGTCAGACCGTACTTTACCCCCGCGTCTGCCAATGCGTCGATGAAAATAAAAGCATATGCCGGGGATGACCCTGCCACTGCGGTAAACACATCAAAGAGGTGCTCCGGCAGTATTTCAGTCTGGCCAACGCTGTTGAAAATGGCAAGCACCGAGTCGATTTCTGACTCGGTCATGGTATCCGTTGTGCAGACCGCCGTCATAGCGGCATTGACCATGGCGGGGATATTGGGCATTGCCTTGGCAATCTTAATATTCTCAATACCAAACATCTTTTTGATATCCCCAATGCCATAGCCTGCCGCCACAACTACAATAATCGCGTCAGGTTTTACAAAAGTTTTTATCTCGGCGATTACTGGGTCATACAGAAAAGGCTTCACGCTTAAGAATAAAATATCCGACTGCATCGCCGCTTCAACATTAGATAGGGTTGTGTTGATTTGGAAATCCTTGGACAACGACGCCAGGCGGTTTTCGTTTACATCTGCGGCAATAATCTGCTTAGGTGTGACCAACCCCGCCTTGATTACCCCACCGATAATGGCACCACCGATATTACCTGACCCTATAAAACCGATTGTCTTGTTCATAAAAAAGCCTCCTCTAATGAGGGCTCTGCCCTCATACTCCCGCCGTTGCGCGGGGCAAACCCCCGCTTGCTTCCTCGTTGATATTTTCGGGCATTGTACGACAGAAAGATGTAAAATGAAAGAGTTCCTATTTATTGGACGTGGCCCATAATTGCGCCATATCACTAAATATGTAAAAATGCCCGTGATATTAGAAAGGAGCAACATGTATGGAAAGGACACTTAAAAAGCTATTGCATCTTTTATGGATAGGTGCGCCTATCTTGGCAATTTTTCTGGTTATAGGATTTTGGATAGTAAACTCACGTAGTGAGGAAGCCCCTGTCCCTCCAGAAAACGCCTACTGGCGCACAGAAAGTATATGGCGTCGTTTTTTCCCCGACGATGTTCCCGAACCCCCGCATGAAGAGCCAGGCGACATTCACGACTATTGGTATTTAGGGCTCGAATATTTCTATATGGGTGATGGGGCACAGGCCATATACTGGTTGACAAAAGCCGCCAAACAAGGCCATGTAGATGCCCAGAGCAATCTAGGATGGATTTATCTAATGGACGAACAAATACAAGATTATGACCAGGCAAGATACTGGATGACAAAAGCCGCCGAAAACGGCGAGCCTGGTGCTATGGTGACTTTAGGATATATGTACTCCTGGGGCAGAGGCGTAAGGATAGATTACGATACGGCCTTATTCTGGTTCAGACTGGCCGCTGAGGAAAATTTCCGCTATGCCGAGTTTAATATGGGGACTATGTATGAAGGCGGGCTTGGTGTAGAAATTGATTTGGAACAGGCACTGTATTGGTATAAAAGGTCGGCGGTACAAGGGCACCCAGATGGGATTATTGCATATGAGCGACTGACAGAATACTTAAACATAGAGGAAGCCCCAGAACCAACTCCACGACTGGTTACAGCAGAGGGCATAGTGTGGATTGTTCCACCTACATTAGAACATGACCACATTAGTTATTGCGGACTTAATATCGTTCAAGCAGTTGACTCTACGAAACGGAATTACTGGGATAATTGGACATATCGAGACGGTAACCGATATTATGATTGGTATCTAACCGATGATGCATTCCATGGCAAGTTTGCGCTTATGTATAATGGTGAATTCATAACCGATTTTATTTTTGACGGGGGACTATATCCCGGGTGGATACAACGAAACGACCTGTGGCGGTTTAATGCAGCACCCATGAGCTTAAACGGCATGTGGGGCACTCTTGACAAACATGGAAACATACTAGCTCCGTTTATGTTTGAGCGGATTAATTATTTTGATAACAGTCGGGCTATTGCAGTATACGATAGTCGCCATGGCCTGATTGACAGATATGGAAACACCTTGGTGCCATTTTTGTTTGATGATATAGCGAATTAATTCGAAATCAGTCCTGCCTGTCGCCGAAAACGCGTTGAAGCGTTCGCGATTTTCGGCTCGGTCAGAACTGTTTCTCATTTAATTCGCTATATTTATCATTTTGGCGTCGGGTTTAGTTATTATCGGTTGGTCGCCATTTACAATGGTAAACATGGTTTGATTGACGAAACCGGTGAAACTGTAATTCCCTTTTTATTTGACCACCTGTTTAATATAAATGGTGCAACAGCATTTGCTATGTACAATGGTTTATACGGCATCATTGATGTATGGCAGACAGAACAATATAGCCGAGGAGGATACCATGATTAACACCGAAAGACTAACATTAAGACGCTTTACACCAACAGACGAGCAGGCATACGCCGACATTATGACCGACCCTAATGTCTACCGCTTTCTAGGCACAGGTCAAGGCTTGCCGAGAGAACAAATTGGGCGGATGATAGATTCACTCAACTCCACATGGGGACATGGACTTGGAGTATATGCCGTCATTGAAAAAGACAGTGGCAAGCTGATAGGCCATTGCGGTGTGCGGGGCTTACCCTGCGGGCGTAAGGAGATATTATACGCATATTGCCAAAGCTCATGGGGGAAAGGATATGCAACCGAAGCTGCAAAAGCGGTGCTTGAGACACATACCGCGCGCCCGTTAATAGCCGTATCTTATCCAGAGAATCCTGCCTCTATTGGTGTGCTAACAAAGCTTGGATTCCGCCATATAGGCCAGGAGCAAATGTTTGGCAAAACACTGGAATCCTTTGTTTTAGATTAACTCGGCAAGCTGGCAACGTCTACACCTGTCTCTGCAAGCAGGGTATCCCTGACGTGATTTTTATCATATTCCCTTCTAAAGATATCATAGGCGTAATACAATTTCCTTGATATCTCTATAAACTCTTCAGTTCTGCCTAGGGCATGTAGAGCCTTGGCTTGAAACCAACATATGGTTTTATAAAACATATACTCATCTGCGTACCAGCATGTTTTTATGCCTTCTTCACATATATCCATTGCCTCCTGGGGCCTGCCAGCTAATAAAAGAATCCTGGCCACATTGTTAATCACAGGGGAAACAGCTTTTGCATGCACACGGGGTTCCTTATATGTGTTATCAATATTTGTTTTGAGCCCGTACAGGATATCAATGGCCTCGTCATAACGCTTTAATTCGCAGTATATCAGTGCCAGCAGATTAAGCATATTAGTACAGCTCTTATTTAGGTAATAATCGGCAATGCTTTTTACATTAAAATCAGGGATGACAATTTCCAATGCTTCTTTAGCCAGAGAAATGGCTTTATCGTCTTCTTTTATGTTAAAGGCATATCTGGCCTTAACATCCAGAATAAACTGTTTATTAAGGGGATGGGCTACATATTCGTGGTTATCTTCTAATTGCTGTATTAAGGCCGTAACTCTTGCAAGCTTTTCTTCTCTGCCCTTGAGCTCTTGGGCGCGCATTACGGTTCTAAGCAGGATGCTCAGCTCATCTGTCACAAGCTTTACCGCAACATCCTCCGGAGTCATGAAATGGTTGATAAATTCGTTGGAATCAAAACCCAGCCGGTCGAATAAAAACTCCAATGTTTTTCTGTGTGGAGTAGCTTTGCCCATCTCGATTTTAGAGAGGGTGCTTCTATCGATTATGGGAAAGGCCAATTCTTCCTGGCTTATCTTTTTTTGTTTCCGTAGCCGTTTTAGCAAGTCGCCGACATCGAAGCTTGGCATGATTTCCCTCCTATCCACCCATTACGAGCAATTCTATCACCAACCCAGCATGAAGAGCTTCGAGTGGGGACGGCTGAGCCGCCCCCACAATCTCCTTTACTCGTTCAACCCAATCTCAATAGCCTTGATATTAAGAGGAATGAGCTCTTGACTTCTGGCTCCGGCAAAACGCTGCTTTAGTACCGCCGTTATATCCTCCAATGTGAAAAGGTCGGTTTTCTTTAGGAAACCTGCCAGCATTACCATGTTGGCTACTCGTAGGCTGCCTACATTCCCGGCGATGTTGGTTGCGTCTATTTCCAGTATATCTACATCGGTACGGTCAAGTTTTTCCTTTACAATTGAGGAGTTAACCAGCACCAAGCCTCCTGGTTTTACCTTTGGTAAAAACTTGAATATTGAAGCGACATTCATTGCTACCAGCACATCTATATCAGCCTGGACAATGGGGCTGCCTATTACCCTGTCGGAAACGATAACAGAGCAGTTGGCTGTGCCTCCGCGCATTTCCGGGCCGTAGGAAGGCATCCAGGTGACCTCTTTGCCTTTGTTCATGGCTATGGTTGCAACGATTTCACCCAGCACCAGTACACCCTGGCCGCCGTAACCAGAAAATACCATTTTCTTTGTCATTGTGGGCCACCCCCTTCGTCTTTGTATACACCCAGAGGGAAGTAAGGAATCATTGCGTCGGCGATATTTTGCCGGGCTTGGGTTGGAGTCATGTTCCAACCTACAGGGCAGTCGGCAATTATCTCTATCATGTTAAACCCCTTGCCTTTGATTTGATACTCGAAGGCTTTTTTTATTGCCCGTTTTGCTTTATTAATATGGGCAATATCGTGGATGCTTACCCGCTCGATATATGTGGCACTTGGGATTTGAGCCATCATTTCGCTTACTAGCAAAGGCTTGCCAGTGGTGGCTTCCTGTCTGCCATATGGGCTTGTGCTGGTTTTTTGGTTAATTAGAGTAGTTGGAGCCATTTGCCCGCCAGTCATGCCGTAAATGGCATTGTTGACGAATATTACTGTGAAGTTCTCACCGCGATGGGCGGCATGGATGATTTCCGCTGTTCCTATAGAAGCAAGATCCCCGTCACCTTGATATGTGAATACGATTTTATTAGGCTCTACACGTTTGATGCCTGTAGCAACAGCCGGGGCCCGGCCATGGGCAGCTTGGATTGCATCGCAATTGAAAAACTCATAGGCCAGAACGGAGCAACCTACCGGGGCTATTGCAATGGATTTTTCCAACACATCCAACTCTACCAGAGATTCGGCGATAAGCTTGTGAACAGTCCCATGGGAACAACCGGGACAATATGTCAGAGGAGTATTGGTTAAGCCTCGGCTTTTTTCATATACCATTTTTGCCATTTAGACGCCCCCTCTCAGATTATAGACTTCTGTGATGCCTTTTGCTTCAATGGGTTTTATCACCTTACCCAGGATTTCTCTTACCTTGTTGGCAATCTCTACCGGCTCAAACACTACCCCGCCGGTACGTCCATAGAAATGCACCGGAAGTTTTCCGTTTACAGCCAGGCGTACATCTTCAACCATCTGCCCCATGGAAAGCTCCGCTACCAGAATATGCGCCACAGATTTCGGCAGGCTTTGGAAGATATCCGCCGGATAAGGCCATAGGGTTATCGGGCGGATTAGGCCAACATTTATGCCTTCTTCCTTGAGCTCGTCAATGGCGTTAACTGCAATCCTTGAAGGTGCGCCATATGACACTATTGCCACTGTGTCCCCTTCTTTTACGGTGCTTTCTACCATGACTTCGTTCTTGACAATTTCTTCGTAAACCTTGAAACGTTCGATATTCATAGCTTCCAGCACTTCCCCGTATAGGCTCAGAGATGTAAGCATGTTCCTGGGGCGTTTGTCGGCATTACCATTGATTGCCCAAGGTTTTTCTACATTGAGCCTGGGATAGACTGTGGTTTCTACAGGCTCCATCATTTGGCCCAGCATTCCATCGATAAGAATCATTACCGGGGTACGGTATTTATCCGCGATATCAAAGGATTTGAATACATAATCCCAGCACTCCTGCACAGTGCTTGGGGCGTAGACCGGGGTGTAATAGTCCCCGTTACCTCCCCCACGGGTGGTTTGGAAATAATCACTTTGGGCCGGAAGAATCCCACCAAGACCAGGGCCGCAGCGGGCCACATTGACGATTACACAGGGAAGATTGGCACCGGCAAGATAAGAAATCCCTTCTTGTTTGAGTGCCATCCCCGGTGAGGATGATGTGGTCATGGTACGAGCTCCAGCCGCCGCCGCGCCGTAAACCATATTTATTGCCGCAACCTCAGACTCCGCCTGGATAAACACACCACCGGCAGGTTCCATTTTTGCGGACATATACTCTGGGATTTCGTTTTGCGGGGTTATGGGATAGCCAAAAAAAGTGGTACATCCCGCTTGGATGGCGGCTTCGGATAAGGCTTCGTTGCCCTTCATTAAGACTTTCATTCACATCAGCCCCTTTCTACTGAGATTACGGAATCCGGGCAGACACGAGCGCAGATAGCGCAGGCGGTGCATGGACCCATGTCTATGCAGGTAACAGGATTATAGCCCTTATGATTTACTTTGGCGGTGTCTAGGGCTAAGATTTTCTTGGGGCAGACATCTATACATAGTCGGCAGCCTTTGCAAGCGGCCTCGTCGAAGATTACCTTGTTCATCGGCTACCTCCTAGTCAAAATACTTTTTATATCCCTTACAGCGGCAATGCGCTCTTCTGCCATTTGGTCGGCGGTTTCAAAGGTCAGTTGTCCCGTCTCTTCGGAAATACGCAGGATATCCAGCATACGATGGTAGATTCTATCTATGTCACGAAGAGATGCTTCTTGGTTGTAGCCCCCTTCAGCCAATTCATATGAAACATTGATAACCCCGCCTGCATTGGTCAGGAAATCAGGGGCATAGATTATTTTTCGGTCTTGCAAAGCCTTACCATGGACTTTTGCAACCTTGAGCTGGTTATTGGCACCGCCGCAGACGATTCTGCACTTCAGAGCAGGGATGGTGTCATCATTGATTGTAGCACCAAGGGCACATGGGGCGTAAATATCACAGTCTACACTGTAGATATCATTGATTCCCACGACTTCTACACCAAACTCATCGACACATTGCTTAATACGTTCTTCGTTAACATCTGAGATGATTATATTGGCTCCGTCTTTATGGAGCAGTTCGCATAAATAGTAGCCTACATTGCCCACACCTTGTACTGCAACAGTTTTGCCCTTAAGGTCCGCGTCACCGTACACATGTTTGGCACAAGCAAGCATGGATTTGTAGGTACCGAGGGCTGTAAATGGAGAAGGGTCACCGGAACGACCGGGAAGACCTACAACATGGTTGGTTTCCATATTTACATAGACCATGTCTTGAGTGTGGGTGCCTACATCCTCTGCGGTGATATAACGGCCGCTTAGCCCCTCAATATAGCGGCCAAAGGCACGCCAGAAGGCTTCCCGTTTGATGGGGTCCTTGCGAAGTTCATAAGGGTCGCCAATGATTACACTTTTTCCGCCTCCAAGGGGCAGGCCTGCAAGGGCTGATTTGTAGGTCATGCCTCGAGCCAAGCGAAGTACATCTACCACGGCTTCATCTTCGGTGGCGTAATTCCAGAAACGGGTACCTCCAAGGGATGGCCCCAATACGGTATTGTGGATACAGGTGATGGCCTTAAGGCCCGTACCCTTGTCTTGGAAGAAGCATAGCTGCTCGTAATTATGCTCCTCCATTAGTTTGAATTTGTCCATTGTATTTCCTCCTTTGATATAAATGAGGGTGCTACCCTCAAACTCCCGCCGCTACGCGGGGCAAAGCCCCGCTTGCTTCCTCGCTTTGCTATGGGGCCGCGCTTTGCGCGGCAAAACATTAATGTCTTAAAATAAACTCATATACAAACCTACAGTCCGCCAGTACTTCTGACTTCGCCTTTTCAAATGATTCCTGAGAGATAAACTTCTCCTCCAATGTCCAGCAACACCCAAGTGCCATGTCGATATACATGCTTTTGTGCATGTCATCTTTTGGCACTTTTATTGTCGGTGCCATGATAGCCACCATTTCTTGTATTTTTTTTTTGCTACAAGGGAGTTCATTATTAAGAAAGCGTGCTGTTTCCATTATAGGGTCATCTACTACTCCTTTTGGGTCGATTATTGTGTAGCTGCCTTGTTGATTAAGAAGCAGATTTTCTTGATGCATATCCCCGTGGAGCAGGCAGCTTCGGGTATATTGCTGCTTTAGCTCGCTGTATAAACGCAATGCTTCGTTCAGATAAAACAGTACATCCTCCATGCCCCCTATGTTGGTCAGATATTTGTGGATTCCTTCCATCCATATTTTATAGTTGGGATACTCACCTTGCGGGCATTTTATAAATGGCAGGGTTTTTATCAATTCAGCCATTAGCCGGGCCCGTTCTTTGTAATCCTGGACATCCCACATTTGGTTTCCGGGCTCAATTCGTTCAAGAAGCAGTATGTCATCAGATAAATCATAATCCCATAGTTTTACATAGCCTTGGCCATTATAAGCCTGGATACAGTTGATTTCTGTTGCGACTTCCGGCCCTGGGATGCACATCTTTAACACACATAATCCATGTAATGTAGATTTACAAGAAAACAGCAGATTTACTGTGTCAGTTAACATATAATTCAAATCGGTTAGCTGCCATTTCTGTGAATACTTTTCTATAAGCCCATCTACACGAGATAAAAACCCATCGGTTTCAGCTCCCATATACTTGAATATACCCTCGCGGGCTCTTTTGTAATCAAATCTATTCGCCATGAAGATAATTAACTTCCGATTCTATTTCAAATGACTTAAAAAAATCCCCTGTCATAACTCTGACCTTGTTGGTATCCGGGTAAAACGCGACTTCCCTGGTATCCACTGTGTCGATATCCAGGTATACAAGAGGCGCATCGGAATGATTTGTAAGCTGATGGGCTCCGTTTTCGTTGGCGGGGAATACAATTAAATCCCCTTCGGATACGATTCTATCTCCTTGTGGGGTTTTAAGGGTGGCGGTACCGGAGATTATATAGAAAACTTCCTCTATGCCGGTATGCCAGTGATATGGATAATTGCTTTTGCCTGGGGCCAAGGTGTAGAATTTTATGGCGAGCTTGCCTTCCTTAGCCATGTATGGGGAGGCCACATCGCTTTTCTGAAACTCGAAGGACTTGCTATGCTTGGTTTCCGGGTCGAAGATTTTATTGAGATTTACATCGTTAAACTGTGCCGTTTTTACGTTTTTTATAATCAGCTCTTGCATATCGTCGCCTCCCTACTCATATATTTTCGCCGGTTCCTCCCCTTTAAGGACGCGTAAAGCCCCGAGGGCCAGTGCCAGCAACTCATGCTCACCTGGGTAGGCATTAACCTCTGCGATAAATTTCACTCGCTTCGCAATTTGCTTTACCAGGTAGTCCCAATGGGCAAGGCCACCGGTCAGAAGGATTGCGTCTATCTTTCCATTCACCGCCGTGGACAGTGCCGCAATTTCCTTGGAAATCTGATATGCCATTGCGTCGATTACTCGCCCAACCTCAGGGTCGGTTTTTGCCCGCTCTTCGACTTCCATCATATTGTTGGAGCCGAAGTATCCCACCATGCCCCCTTTCCCTGTAAGAGAGGCACGCATTTCTCCTTGGGTAAACTTCCCTGAGTAACATAAATCCACAAGGTCACCCACAGGTAAACCACCGCTTCGTTCAGGGCTAAATGGCCCTTCCCCATCCAAGGCATTGGTTGCGTCTATTACTCGGCCCTTTGCGTGCACCCCTACTGAGATTCCCCCACCCATGTGTACTACTACCAAATTGACATGAAAATAGCCCTTCCCAGCATCGCTGCAGTATTGCCTAGCGATGGCCTTCTGGTTAAGGGCATGAAATATGGAACGACGTTTTATCATAGGGTGCCCGCTAATACGGGATATATCATCAAACTCGTCTACCACCACAGGGTCCACGATAAAAGAGGGCTTGTCAATTTCTTTTGCAATTTCATGTGCGATTAGGCCGCCTAGATTGGAGGCATGTAGTCCTTGTACTCCTGAGCGTAGGTCCTTAAGCATTGCTTCATTGACCCTGTATGTGCCACCGGGGATGGGTTTTAGTAGGCCGCCCATGCCTACAACTGCATCCAGTTGGGTCATGGGTATGCCGGATTCCTCTATCTGGGTCATAATAATTTCTTTACGCATATCGTATTGGTCTGTGACCTTTGCATAGGGAGCAAGGTCTGCCGCGCTATGGCGGATGGTCTTGTCCATAATGAGGCTTGTGTCTTCGAAAATTGCTACTTTGGTTGAGGTGGAGCCTGGGTTGACTATTAGTAGTTTCAAATGAATCAGTCCTTTAAAATGATTAATATCGGAAGAAAAAAACCTATGGTCAAAACGACAACAGCAGAAAAACCCCGAAAACAAAGGCATAGCCATGAAAAAAAGTCTTCGGCAAAAATGACAAAACCGGAAGAAAAGCGTGGGGGGCACGAAGTGCTGGGGTGGTCCCTACGACAGAATCCCCAAGGCAATAGAAATCAACTTACTCTCCGCCGAGTCTGCACGGGAGGTCAAGATAATGGGACGCTTTGCACCCAATACTACCCCCCCTACCTTTGCCTTTGCAAGAAAACCCAGTGCTTTGTACAGGATATTCCCCGCCTCAATATCCGGACATACCAAAATATCCGCATCTCCTCCTATAAGGGAATCAATCCCCTTGATTTCGCAGGATTCTTTGCAGATTGCATTGTCCAGAGCCAAAGGCCCATCCATAACAAACTTTTTATCCAGTGGGGATTGTGCCGCCTTATGGTTGGCCACCAGTTCCACTATGTCCATGGTTACCGGCATTTTTGGGTCGGCTTTTTCCTTTGCAGCAAGCAAAGCAACCTTTGGCCTCGTTATCCCTAAAGCCAGTGTCGCCTCAACTGCATTGTGTATGATTTCTTTTTTTACGGAAATATCCGGGGCAATATTGATTGCCGCATCGGTGACAAACAATAATTTATGATATGTTGGCAATTCGAAAACCGCCACATGACTGAGCTTGCGGACTGTTCGCATCCCTGCTTCTTTATCCAGCACCGCTTTCATGATAATAGATGTATCCACTTTACCCTTCATCAGAGCCGCCGCTTTGCCGGAGGATACAAACTGAACCCCTATTTTGCAGGCACTTGCCGGGTCCGGTTCATCTACTATTACACAGCCAGATATATCTATCTTGGATGAGTCCGCTACTTTTCGAATATTATTTATGTCTCCTACAAGGATAAATTTTGCAATATCCCGGGCTGACTGAACCGCAGTCAGCACATTGGCATCATCGGCGCAGGCGATACATACCGATTGAGATGCGCTCAGGGAAGCCTTTTCGTATAAATCAGACAATATATTTATAGGATCACCACCTTCTTTGGCAATTCTAACATGAGAATGAAAAAAAACCAAATCCTTCGCCACCAATTTGCGCTTTATTTAACACGAATTGATTGACCCAATTCTAAAGTACTATATAATATGACAAGATTTTCTATTCTCAGAGGTGTTCTATGTTCAAAAACAGTTTAAGAACTATCGTGATTCTCCTAATTGCAGCCATTTCTCTTACAGTATTTATAACACCGCCTAGACCCAGCGAGCCCATGCTCTGGCCGGTAATGGAGACTTTGGAGTTTATTGCCGCCGAGCCTAGGCCTGTTGAATCCCGACATCTGCGGAGCACCGAGGTACATATAACCCAGCGGTTAGTGGAAGCTGGGCTACCTGTATATGTACTTGAGCATCACACCACCCGGCGGGGCGAGGTAAGTATCCGGAATATTTATTCCTATATACCAGGCACTACGGGGCAGTCGGTGATTTTTATCGCCCATTATGATTCTGTACCTGGAAGCCCTGGGGCACTTGATAACGGTGCCGCCGTGGCCGCCCTTCTTGAGATTTTTATCTCCCAGCCAACCTCCCTCCAGGTTGGGATACAGCTGTTGTTTACCGACGGCCATGAGATTGGCTTGGGTGCTCATGAATTTGTGCAATATCATTCATATTTATTAGAAAATACTATTTTCGCCTTCAATTTTGACGGAATGGGTAATGGCCCGTTAATGCCTTTCCAAGGCGGCATCCGCCACGGCAATATTTTATTTGAAGCTTCATCCCGCCCTGCCGGTTTCTCATTATTGGCTTATGGCGTGGCCTTGGATGAATGGCATTTTGCCCAGGGGGGCATCCCGGCAATGACCATTATGCCTTTTGCCAGGCCATGGAACTACCATACCCCCGATGACACCATAGAAAATCTAGGGACTTACACTCTGGCAGGATATATTGATACAATCCAAAATCTAATGGAAATGGCCTCCCAGGCTGGTTGGATAGAGGGCTTCTCTACCAGGGAGAAAACATTTTTTATGCCGGTATATGGGATGCTTATTTCCTATGGACCTGTGATGCGGTGGATTATCGCAGGGCTGATGATTGCCGGGATTATTGCAATGATTATCTACAGGCGTAGCGGATCCAATTACCGGCCTTTTAGCCAGGGCCGGTGGGATGTTAATGTAAAAGGGATTATGCTTTCATTGATTGGGACGCTGCTCTTTATTGTGTTGTTCGTTGGCGGGACTCTTCTTATATTTTCACTGGCGTCGAATATTGGATTATTGGGCTACCATACAAGCATCATCCTCACCAGTAGTGGAATTATTCTGATTTTGATTCCGCTGGCATATTACTTCCTCAAGCTCATCACAAGCATCGCAGGATGGGATTCTTTTGCCTTGGTTATGGCGATATTTCTGGGGATTTTCGGGGTTGTAGCTGGGGTGCTTATGCCTGGGCTGGAGTATTTTCCGATGATTTGCGCAGGGCTTATTGCCTTGCGGGTAGCAAAGCCTGACAGCCGGGTTGCTTATTTCTTTGCTGGAATAATTGCAGGGGTTTTATTTCTGCCACTTCTTTATATAATGCTGACCCAGCTTGGTGTGGCGTCACCACTGTCCGGGCTGCTGTTTGCGCTGTTTATCCCGGTTTTCTATGTGCTAACAAAGGATTACCCATCGGTTTATGGCTCATGAACCGGTGGACTTATACCGCTTAAGGCCAAAGCGGAAAAATGCCGAAACTGGCAACAAAAATAATAATGCTCCCACAGGGGCCAATGCATAAAGTATGCTTTCCTCCCGTCCCAGCAGATACAAAAGGGGATAATACTGCACCAAGGCCAAGGGAATCACAAAGGTAACAAAGCGCAACACATTTTCTCCATAAACGGAAAAAGGCAGTCGTCCATGTTCCCGTCCGCCGTCTGTGAAAATATGCATAAACTCCAAGCCCTCTATCGTGAAAAAAGAAAATGCCGCATACAGCACAAAAAGCGTGAAAAACAAAACAATCCCGCATACAATCATAAGAACCAACGTAAGCACCTTATCCCATGTCCAATCTATACCCGCCCGTGGGATTACATATACGAAAACAATCACTGCCTGCAAAGCCCGGCCCAGCCGGGAAAATTCGATTGTGCCTGCAACTATCTGAAAAATAATATTTCGAGGCCGCACAAGTGCCCGGTCAAAGCCACCGTTTCCAAGCAAAACAGGAAAACGGTCAAACCCTCGCCCAAACATTTCTGCAAGAGAAAACCCCAGCATCATAACGGCAAAGCCTATCAGTACTTCCTGATAAGTAAATCCATCCACCGAGTCAAAGAGCATAAACAAAAAAGCCAGTGACATAAACACCGCAAAAGACACCATAAACTGCCCTAGCATAGTAAAGAGAAATGATGTCTTGTATTGAGTCTGGCTCTTGAGGTGAATAGAGAAATATTTCATATATAGTTTCATGGGCACATTATACATAAAATCACCGCAAAGCAGGAAATGTTTTGCCTCAAAACGCCTGATAAAATAATCACATCCCGGGAGGAGAACTGCAATGGAGCAAATCAATCATATCAGTACAACCCTAACCTATATCGACAACAACCTAAAAACCCACATTTCCGCCGACGAACTTGCGGACATTGCAGGCTATTCCCTATGGCATTTTTGCCGGCTATTTACCCAAGCCGTAGGGATGCCCGTGGCAGCTTATATCTGCAAGCAGCGGATTGACAGGGTTCTTGCTGAGATGTCAAGCGGACGCAAAGCCGTTGATGTGGTACTGGAATACGGCTTTGATACCTACGCCGGATTCTACAAGGCATTTGTGCGTGTGTATGGCTGCTCTCCAAAGAAATATCTTTCCCTATACGGGAAACAAACAAAAAAATCAGGAGGACTTCTTATGATACAGGAACATGAAATCAGAGCGGCACTTACCAACTGGGATGTGCCGGGGGATTTACCCATTCACGATGTATGGATAATGGATGGTGCAAAGGTCTCGGGGAATGTCTGGTCTTTTGGTGACGGATATATACTCAAAGCCGGACCCCGTGACGAAATGCTTAAGAATTTGCGCATTGTCAGAGCCCTGGCAAAGCAAGGCTTCACGGCGTCACTGCCGGTACCTACCAAGATCGGTGAGGATTATCTGGAGGGCGAACATATCTTTACCCTAACCCATAAAATCCCTGGCGCGCCTTTGTCCAAGGAAAACCGCTTCGGCGAAAATCGCCGTAAGTTTGGCTTCAAATATGGGCAAAGCATCGCTAAACTACACTGCGCTTTAGCAGAAATCGAAGCAGATATAATGCCGGATGAAGTTAATCAATACAAATTGGCAATGGAATGGGCACTGCCTGAAACCCGTAAACAAAATAAGCAATGGAGGATGGGACTGACAGATGATTTTTTCGATGATTTCGCCAAAACCTTTGGTGACCTATACGAAAAATTACCCAAGCAACTGATTCACAGAGATATCCACCCATCCAATATCCTTTTCAATAATGACGAAATCAGTGGTTTTATCGACTTTGATTTTTGCGAACGCCGGATTCGGATTTTAGATCCATGCTATTGCTCCACTGGGCTTCTTGTCGAGTGGACCGGGGTGGAAAATATCAAAGAAAAATGGCCGGTGGTACTTGAGGGCATCTTACATGGCTACGACAGCATAAATCCATTGACCTCAGAGGAAAAGCAGGCTGTTTTCTATGTACTATGCTCCATCCAAATGGTATGTGTGGCATATTTCGAGAGCGTTGACGAGTTTAAAGAGCTGGCGAAAAGAAATCGGGAAATGCTAAGCTATATTGTGGAAAACAAGGTCAAAATCCAAAGTATTTTCTAACCCCCCTGGACCACAACCCGTTTCAAAGCCAGGCTCATCCAAAACCGCCCGACCACTACCAATACTACCAACCAGAATACCTGTAGCCCAATCCCCCTAAGCACCGCCGCACCTTCCAGATACCCGCTAAAAATCAAAAGCGGCATATTTTGCATAGACCCAAAGGGCAGTAGCTCTGCTACTGTCCTTACTGTTCCCGGAAAAAACGGTAGCGGAATGTAAGCCCCGGAAAGAAAATCCGCGGCAATCCCCACTATAAGCCGGGAACCCGCGCTGTTGATGGTATAAAACGCCGAGATATACACCAGCATAGAAAAAGAAAGCACCACCCCAAGGGCCAGCACCATGCTAATAGCAAACAAACCCCACCGCACCAAATCAGCAGGTATCACCAGCCGCAAAGGATGAGGCAAAAAAAGCGCAATTGCAATCAAGGGCACCGCCCGAAGAAGGGTACGAGAAACCCGATTAGCAGCATTAATCGAAAACCACCGGCTATACAAATCCATAGGCCGCACAAGCTCATAAGCAATAGCTCCGGTTTCGATGGCCTCGAAGATAGAATTGTCATAGAACCACAAGAAAAACAAAGACACAAAGGCCTGTTGGAGCCAGATATATGTGACCGTATGGGAAAATTCCATAGGAAAGCTGCCCGGGTTGCTCCGGTAGAAGGCGGCAAAGGCCAGTACATACATAAAGCCCCAGACGAATTGAGTAAGGAGCCCAGCAAAAGCCGCAAATCGGTATTGAAGATTATTGATGAAGCGGATGCGGAATAGGGCTCGGTAGGGTTTGAAGTTAATCATAAGACTGCAGATTTATGCCGGGAGACATGACACCCGATAGTCACCGCTACCGGCAGCCCTGCAATATGGGTTGGGTATGTGAGTATCCTCACCCCCAAGGCGGTGGTTTTACCACCCAATCCCGCTACGCCGATATTCAGCTCATTTATCTTTTGCAAAAGCCTGTCTTCCACCTCGGCCCAGTACGGGTCTTTTTCTTTATCATACATTTGTGCCAAAGCTTGCTTGGAAAGGAGTGCAGCCTTTTCCATCGTCCCTCCTACCCCTACCCCCACCAATATCGGCGGACATGGGTCTGCACCGGCTTTTTTTACTGTTTCCAGCATAAAGCTCTCTATACCTGCAAGTCCCTCCGATGGAGTCAGCATCCTTACTGCGCCCTTGTTTTCACTGCCGAAGCCCTTTGGCATTACCATGATTTTTATTTTGTCTCCATCCACTATATTAAAATGGATTACCGCCGGGGTGTTGTCCCCTGTGTTTACCCGACGGATGGGGTCAGCCACTATGCTTGCCCGGAAATATCCATCTCGGTATCCTCTGCGTACACCTTCGTTGACAGCGTCGGTGATACTCCCCTGTACATGGACATCCTGTCCGATTTCTATGAACACGACAACAAGCCCTGTATCTTGGCACATGGGCATTTTTTCAGTTTCAGCGATTTCCATGTTTTCTATTATCATGCCCAGGGCGTTTTGGGCCAAAGGCAAAGTTTCGGACTTGTGAGCAGCGCAGATGCACCGGCGGATATCTGAATCAGCGTAGATATTTGCGTCTATACATAGTTTGGCAATGGTCTCGGTTATTTTCGTCCCTTTGATTATTCTCATATGTCTCCTCCTTCGTTCACAACGCATTTATTATGCACTAATTCTGGAAAGAATGACAGATAAAGGAGTGATTTTTATGCCGATAAAATACATGAAAAAATACCGCTGGGTGATACTAACATTGCTGCTTGTGATTGGGATTTTGGTAGCGGTTTGGATATCCACCCGGGCACACCCAGCTGAGCAGAATTTTCAAGGCATATTTATTCAGCATATTTTGGAGGAATCCCCATCGATATCTATATAAAACCCAAAAAAAAGGTCACCCTCTCAAACCAGTCAGCCATTCTAATACAAGATGTAGCCGATATAGTAGCCACAGCCGACGTAACCAAAAAAGTCAACCAAATGAAAATACAAGACATTGGTCATGACAGTGAAAAGAAAAAAAGCTACCTGGTTAGTGTCACTGATATCATAAAAAAAATCAAAAAATCCTACCCAGACTATACAATCAACAATGTTGGGGAAATGGACACCCTTGTGCAGCACTCCGCGAAAAAAAGCCGGGACCGCCCATGGCTTAAGTGGCTACGGGTTACCTTCATTGTAGCTGTACTGTTTGTGGGATCTTCTACGGCTATCATGTCCTTTCATACAGACGGGCAAATGCCCAAGATTTTCGAGAACTATTATCGGATGTTCTACGGGGAGTCCAAGGCCAACCCCATGATTGTCAACATCCCATACTCTATCGGGATTGCCGTAGGGATTATCATTTTCTTTAATCATTTCATGGGAAAAAAAATCACCGACGACCCAACTCCCATCGAAGTGGAAATGGAGCTATACGAAAAGGATGTCACTGATACCGTTGTTGAAGTGTTAAGCCAGCGCAAGACTGCACAGGAAGATGGGGTCAAAGATGGAGCTGATTAAGCACGCCGCATCTGTGATTATTGGCTTTGCGTCGGGACTGGTTGTTGCCGGGGCGGTTTATGCCTTTATCACCATCGTGGGGGTAGTGCCTCGCCTGGCCCAAAAAACCGGGACCAAACACAGGATTAAAGTCTATGAGTCGGCCCTGGCTCTCGGGGGAATTTTCGGGACTGTTGCGGGGATTGTGAGCTTTTATATCCCCATCGGACCTGTGGGAATCGTGATTCTTGGCCTTGCAAACGGGATTTTTGTCGGATGTCTTGCTATGTCCTTGGCAGAAGTG
This sequence comes from Defluviitaleaceae bacterium, assembly GCA_009781725.1. Lineage (GTDB taxonomy): Bacteria > Bacillota > Clostridia > Lachnospirales > WQUN01 > WRAN01. The sequence continues at coordinate 51,613 of WQVF01000003.1, read as the reverse complement.
CTTAATGTTATCCCAATTTTCACACGACGGGCACGCCTTCAGCGGGGGCTGTTCTTCCTTGTCCTTGCAATTGCCCTTGGTAAGCTGGCTGGGGCGTTATTGTACTTCTTGGTGCCTGGGTTTTTCGATACAGGAAATATGTAAGTTCTCACAAAAAAAGCGTATGGCACCATACGGATTTTTTGTATGCTATAGCGGAACGTCGGAAGCAAAAGTGCGCTTCGCGCATTTTGTTCTGCAACTTGAAAGGAGCAACTATGGCTACTCAATCCGATAAAAAACAGTATGACGAAATGGTAAAGGCCGCTTCTCCGGCAAGCACCGTGGGGGTCAATTGTATAAAGGCATTTCTGGTAGGGGGGAGCATCTGTGCCATCGGCCAGGTGTTTTACAATATGTTTCACAACAGGGGTTTCGCCAAGGAGGATGCCGGGCTTATGGTTGCGGGGATACTCATTGTCACCGCCATTATTCTCACGGTGCTGGGCCTTTACAATAAGCTAGGCAAACACGCCGGTGCCGGGTCGGTGGTACCTATCACAGGTTTTGCCAATGCCATCGCAGCTCCGGCTATTGAGTACAAAAAAGAGGGGCTGGTGCTTGGGGTTGGGGCCAAAATGTTTGTAATCGCCGGGCCGGTCATTGTATATGGAGCAATGGCCTCCGTAGTTGTAGGATTGATATATTACTTTGTTAAATAAAGGAGGGCGTGGGACATGGAAAAACACATAGGCGAACAGACAGTCCGATTCGCAAATCCGCCCACCATTACAGCCACTGCGGCAATCGTAGGCCCAAAAGAAGGTGAAGGCCCTCTAGCGCAGTACTTTGATGTTGTTTCTCAAGACGCCTTATTTGGAACGGATAGCTGGGAAAAGGCCGAAAGTGAATTATCCCGCCAGACCATTATCCTCGCTGTGCAAAAGGCCAACTTGCAGTTGGGAGATATCCAGTACATCTTGGCTGGGGATTTGCTTAATCAGGAAACCGGTACCACCTTTGGGGTGCGGGATTTGGGGCGGCCATTCTTTGGATTGTTTGGGGCTTGCTCGGCTATCGGTGAGGCTATGACTCTAGGCGCAATGATTATTGACGGTGGATTTGCCAATAATATCGTAGCTTCTGCCAGCAGCCATTTTTGTGCGGCGGAAAAGACCTTTCGCTTTCCCCTGGAGCTTGGCACACAACGTCCTCCCACAGCCTCCTGGACCGTAACCGGGGATGGCGCAGTTGTGCTGTCAGCGCAGGGAGCAGGGCCATATGTGACAACCGCTACAACAGGTGCAGTCGTGGATCTTGGCGTTAAGGATAGTAACAATATGGGCGCGGCAATGGCCCCGGCGGCGGCGGATGTACTGATAAAGCATTTCCAAGACTTAGGCATCCAGCCGGATTACTACGATGTGATAGCTACAGGAGATTTGGGGGCTGTAGGTAGGGACTTGTTGCTTCAATTGATGGACAAAGCCGGGTACAACCTACACCATAACCACAAGGACTGCGGCTTGATGATTTTCGACCGGGAAAAACAGGATGTCCATGCAGGAGGCAGCGGCTGTGGGTGCTCAGCGGCAACCTTTGCAGGGTATTTTTATCGGCAGCTATTACGAGGGGAAATAAATAAAATGCTGCTTGTGCCAACCGGTGCATTGCACAGCGTGGTAACGGTACAGCAAGGGGAAAGCATACCGGCGATTGCTCATGCTGTGGCGTTTGAAAGGGCAATGAGCCACAACGAAAGGTGATATCATGAACATTTTATGGGCATTTATAGTCGGCGGAGCCATATGCGTCATCGGCCAACTCCTAATCGACCTTACAAAACTCACACCCGCCAGGATATTAGTTCTATTCGTAGTAGCAGGCTGTATACTCGGCGGCTTTGGCTGGTATGATAAGCTGGTTGAATTTGCAGGTGCGGGGGCATCCATCCCCCTCCCCGGTTTTGGCAATCTCCTTGCCCGCGGCGTAAAAAAGGCCGTAGACGAGCGTGGCTTCCTTGGTGTAATCACCGGAGGGTTCACGGCAATGGCCGGAGGGGTAACTGTCGCTGTTGTATTTGGATATCTAGCCGCGCTGATTAGCTCTCCCAAGCATAAAAAATAAGCAATCTAGGGCTTATTTATCAGCTCAATACAAAGCTCAGCATTGCGAGCAGATAGCTCACGAAGCTTATCCGCCGCCGCATATATATCTGCCGATATTTTTCCATAATCCCTGTGTATTGTCTGGGCAAACTCCATAAGCTTCTTCGCCTGGGTTTCCTCCACGGGCATATGAAAGCTCTGCCCCATGGAATCCATAAATTGGCGTACCTTTGGGCTGTACACAAGCCCTATGCCGGGTACGCCTTTTTCCATTGCATAAACCAATGCATGAAGGCGCATAGCCAGGGCAAAATCCGCCGCACTCATGATAGCACGGGCCTGATTATAATCATGTAAGTCCGGCTCTATAAAAACACTGGGGTTCTTCATCAATGCCATTACGCGGTGGGATATATCCGAGTCCTGATCCAAACGCATTGGCACGAAGACCGCCTGATAACCATATGTTTCAACTACATGGTCTGTAAACTCGGCTACCTGTTCTTCTAAATCAGGAGGGTTATGAGGCCAGCTCCGTAGATTTACCGCAAAAAACGGCCCTGTTACTCCCACTTTCCTTAGGAGTTCCGCGCAACTATCTGCTGGAGGCAACGCCAACGCGGCATCGGCAGTTACATGTACCTCCGGCCCACTAACGCAAATTTGGCTTAGGGCTTCCAGTGATTCTGGCTCTCGCAATGTTACCAGTTCAACCTTGTTTAAGGCCCTTCTGGCTCGCCGCACATTAACCGGTCTATAAACGGGGCCGATTCCGTTAGCGTAGAGCATATTTTTTGCACCAAGGCGTCTGGCCATATTGATTACCAGCAAGTAATAAATCAGGCTCTTGGTACTGGTCTCATCCTGTATCAGATTGCCACCGCCTGTAATAAGCAGCCCGGTTTTCCTAAGTTGCCAAAAAACGGAGATAAAATTAAAACGATGAATAGCATTTACATTAAACTGCGCACGGGTATCTTTGGGATTAAGTGAAAGCACCGTAAGGGACAGGTCATCCCGGTATGCCTGTAAGTTTTCCACAATGGACTGAAGGAGCATATCATCCCCGCTGTTGTGATAGCCATAATAGCCGGAAATTACAACATTGGTCTGACGCCTTCTTAGCCGTGGAGCTTTTGCAAACATCTCTTGATATAAATTAATGGAGTCAGTTGCCATACGCTCCAAAGAGAACCGGTCTTTTACCAACTCACGCCCCATTACGCCTAGTGAAGCGCGCTCCCCATCCGGCATTGCCAGTAATTGTCTTAAATCACTGGTAAGCTTTGCCCCGGTAACAGCTTCGTATCCCCTACAGGTAAAATTGGTACTTATCGCTGCATCAATATTTTTCTCTGTCAAAATACCGATGTAACCGGCCCCACCCGCCATGATAACTGGCCGGGCGGCACTCAATGCCTCCATTGAAGCCCTTGCGCAATTTACAAACACATCCGCCAGAACAAGGAATCTGTTTACATCCGTCCTGCGACCGGTAACGTGAACAATTTTCCTGCCAACACGAGCATTGACTTCGTTGGCCCCGGCTTTAACACCTTGGTAGTCATCCCCGTCTCCAACGATGATAATCTCAATAGATAAATCCCGAGCCAACTCCTCCGCGATTTCTATCAAGGTGAATGCAGGCAAGCTAATGGAATCCAAACTATCCAAACGGCTTACAGATAAAATTTTCACAGTATCAGGCCTAAGCCCCAATTCCCCAGCCAAATCTCCCGGGTCAATATCGGGAGAAAATTTATCCGTATCAATTCCATTGACCGTAAGACTGATATTCTCCTCTTTCACCTTGTAGTGAGTCAAAAGATAATCCTTCAAATCCTGACTGACGGCAAAAACCCTATCACCCCAGTTAGACAATCGGTTAAAAGGAAATGCCACAGAAAACTGCCCATGAACTGTAGTCACTAACTGAAACTTAAGCCTTTTTTGCAAAAGCCCGCAAATAAAGGCCGGTATCCGGGCATGAGCGTGAACCAGCCTTATATCATTTTCAACAATAATTTTGCGAATTGCCCTATATGATGAAAATACATTAATAAACTGCTTATTATGCAAAGGCACCCGATAATGCTTTACACCACATTCCTCAAGCTCCTTAACATAAACGCCTCCATTGGAAACAACATGGACATCCAAGCCCATCCGCTTAAGGGTCTTGCTAAGCTCCAGTACATGGGTCTCGGCACCGCCGATTTCCATACCCATTAAGGTCATTAGGATTTTGGGTTGAGTATCTCTTGCCATAATCGTCACCAACCACATGAATGATTTTGAGTGGTGATACCCCCACTCGCTCCTTACATCAGACATTATAGCGAATTAATTCGAAATCAGTCCAGCCTGTCGCCGAAAACGTGTAGAATCGTTCACGATTTTCGGCGACAGGCTGGACTGTTTCTCATTTAATTCGCTATATATTGCATTAAATCGGCGAATTATTCAAGTGGATTGTATTAGTTTCGTTTTTCAGATATCATATATGGGAAACAAAAATAGACCTCTTCTGAAACAGGGCAAAACAAGCTGCACTTCAGGCTTGTTTTCCTATTTCAGAAGAGGTCCAATATAATGAGTTGCCATCATTTTCAGTGGGCAGGAAAGGATATTTACGTGAGAGCAATCATTGATTTTTTTGTAACCGCGTTTGAGCGCGTCACCCGGGAACACTATATTTATCGATTTTGTGAAGAGTATGGGGGATACACATATGTTTTAACGGAAGCACAGGCATCTAACCCCCTGTGGATTGTGAGTCAAGTCTTTGCATTTATCGCCCTTGTTTTTATGGTATGGTCATTCCAGTGCAAGGAAAAACTGCGAGTAATGCTCTTACTGGGCTTTGGTACGTTCTTTCTTGCATTATCCGCAGCACCTTTGCAAAACTGGGTGCTCGCCTCCCTCTTCATGCAGGCCTCTGTCCGTAACTATGTCTTCTTCTTCTTCGACTGGCGCGTCAAACAGGGAATCCATGTACCTCGCAAATACTATAATATAGCCGCTATAATATTCTCTGCCGCCATCGTCGCATCTACTATTATCATGGTACACATTATGCAAGTGCCACATACCAACCTTTTTGTAGAATGGTCTATCGCCGCTACGCTTGTGGGTCTAACCATAGGAAATGTACTCAAGGGCCAAAATGTCATGCGCCTCTCATTTGTTATCAATCGTATGTTTAACATCTACAACCACGTATATTTCCTAAACGCTATCGCTGTAATCATTGCCGCATTGGCGATTATTTCTAATGGGATTTATTATTTTAGAGTGTTACTTGCTTGGCGGAGAGGCGAGAACCTCCAAGCTGAGTCACCTCCGAATGTAGTGGTTGCTCAAGAAACCACTAATGAACAAGTGGCCAGCAACATAACAGGGCCTGACGAAGATGCTGAAGAAGAGTCTGCTGAATAACTCATGTAAACCGGAAGAAAATATTCTTTGTCCAAAATGACAAAACTGAGAAATGCCTATATTCTTAATTTTTATTGGGAAATATTCCACATCTAATATATTTCTATCGGAAAAAAGCGCATACCACCCCTTATTACAAAGGGGGAGTATGCGCTTTTGTTTTCGGCCGCGCCAGCAGAAATTGCGAAGCAATTTCCTAGCATAGAACAAAACGGCTCCACCGCTTTTGCTTCCGGCAGACGCAGTGAAATTGCGAACATAAGCTCCCTACTCTACCCCATCCTCCAATATATAGTTCCCATTAAACCGATAACGTGGCGGGGTTTGTGTCAATATATCTACACGCAACGATACACGCCATCGCTCACCGTCTCTTTCAATTTCATATCCATTGATACGATTATCAAAATCCCCATTGGCAAAGTTGGTTAGTACATTAATCAAGCCCTCGTAAGTTGCGTAAAAATAAATGCCTACCGGTGTTTGCCATATCCCTCTGGGGAGGCCGTATGGGTCTTGATCACTGTGATTCATGGTGGTCAAGGGCTGGCTGTAGTAAATCTCTACGTGAAGGTTTTCTACATTGGGATGGACGATACCATCTATTCGCCGCCGCATATCTTCTTCGTAAAAAGCATCAGGCATAAAACGTAAAAAACCCTCTGCCCATAAATTGCTCATGTCGATATACTGGCCTTCTTCGCTGTTAAGAGTATTGTTTAATGCTTCCAATTCCATGAGTAAAATCGGGTACATCTCATCCCGTGCGGCTGCATTTATCAGTTCCAGCTCTGCAGCTATAATGCTCCGCTCCAAGTCCTCGATACGGTTGGCATTGGGCCTGAAAAAGGCAAATATATATATTACCGCTCCAAGCAAAAGGAACATTATGGCATAAATCGCAAATCTCTTCATTGCCAGCTCCTTTCTATCCACTCGTTTAGCCAGAATGGCATATAGTTGGGGCCCATTGTTATGGTAAATACATACTCCTCATACCCGCCACCCACGTTATCCGAATCAAAGTCTACCGTAAATAAATGGGCAAAGGGGGAATGATAATTAGAATCACCCCTTAGATATTGAGAGGCATGAACCAGTGATAACATAGCTCTGGTCCTTCCGCGAATGCTAACTTGATTGTCACTTGCAACTACGGAGTCTACATGCACCCCGGCATTTTCTAATGCTTCAGGAACCATTATCAGAGCAGGGGGAAGCAAGTAAAAATTACGGATTATACCCATTCTTTCATTGATTCTGGTTATTTCATCCCGTCTTGCAGTGATTTGCCTGTCTGTTTCGTTAATCTCCGCTTGTAGCATCATAATTACTTCTACAGAAACATGGGCACTCGCGCTATTTTCTAAGTATTGCAAATCTGAGCGCAGGCGGAGGGTTTCTTGTAAGGGAATCAGCACCGCTACTAAAAATATAACCGCAACAACACCAAGGGCTGCAAGAATGGGCTTAAAGGAGCGCGGCGGACGTGGGTCTTCAGGGATAGCATATGGGAAACCGCTATGAGCATCCGGTTGAGCCTTAATCGGATCAAATGGAAACTCATGATGCCCTGCTTTTGCGGGTTCGTTAACACTTACATATGCATCATCGGAACCATAGCCTACAGGCTCTGGAAGTCTTGCAGGAAATGGGTCATCATAAGAAGAGTCTGTTTGCTTGGAGATATATGGGTCGTCAAAGGAATCTGATTTCCTAGACATATGTGAATCGCCATATGAATCATACCTACTGGAACCGAATGGGTCATCATATGAATCAGATTTTCTAGAACCAAATGGGTCGTCATATGAATCAGATTTTCTAGAACCAAATGGGTCGTCATATGAATCAGATTTCCTGGAACCAAACGGGTCATCGTATGAATCAGATTTCCTGGAACCCAATGGGTCATCATATGAGTCAGGTCTCCTGGAACCAAATGGGTCGTCGTATGAGTCGGATTTTTCTTTAACAAAGGGGTCATCAAAGCCTTGGGATACTGGTTCCGGCTTTGATGCAAGTAAGTCATCAATGGGGGTGCGGCTTGCCATTTGCGAGTAAGCTGAATCCCCAGTTATAGTCGGTTGTATAGGCTTTACAATAGGGTCTGCTCCACCCGGCACTGGACCTGCCGGTATGGCTGTGTTTGTAGCCATCACTGTGGCATTGGGTGCTGCTGATTTGGCTTGGGCACTAGCCGTCTCGTCCATCCGTAAATCCATACGACTTCCATGATTGGAAAGAGGCGGCATTCCCGCTGAAAAAGCATCTAAAAACTGTGCTTGCTCAATTCGCCTTAGGTTAGGACGTTTCAGACCTGGGGAAACCCATCCGCTGGGCTTTATCACAGGTAGCCCCAAGCTGCCCTTTAAGCTTTCCTCTATACCGGGGATGTTTTCTTCATCCATTAGTAATATACAAGAAATTTTTGCGCCTGCTGCCATGCGATGAAAATGGCCTACGGCAGAGACAATATCCTCCGTCAACTTCTCAGGTGCATAGCGCATTGCATTTTCATTATCATCTACTCCACCGGTCTTAACGGTCATGAGCATCTCAAAGTCATCTACTTGGTCAAGCTTCACAATCTCCGGCGGAAAGTACCGGTTGCTGTGGAACATGCCATTTTGATAGAAAGCGATATTGGCCATTCCCGGGCCTACATCCAGTATTGCGTAGGTAGTAGGGACCTCCCCTTCTATCGGTGCGCACCAATAATGTGCCAATCTGCCACGGGCATTTTCCCTAAGCTCTAATCGCTTAGGTTTGAAATTAGCCCATTTACACGCGGTTGCTATGGCAGAGGCATGTTCTATTGGCATTGCCGCTACCAGTGCTTCTATCATATCCGGGCTGTTTCCATCCCCTTGTGCTTGCTTTAAAACTTCGCAGCCAACAGTAAAATGGGAGGATGCGCCGGGTAAATACGGCATAATTTCTTCCTGAGCGATTGCTCCGATTGCATCTGCAGGTATATCAGGCCAAGTAAAACGCTGCATTGTCATATCCGGCATACCGGAAACAACAATACAGGACGCACCAAAGCCTGCTGAGACCTTGGCAGACCAAGCCGCTTTTCTTATTGCGCTAGAAAGGTCGGTAACATAGGCATCGTCGGGTACTAGGGGCATAGTGGGTGCCTTGGCAGCACCAGCCCGCATCATGACGCCTTCCGGGTCCAGCTTTATTATGCTTACAACATTATCGCTTATGTCGATGCAGATACGTTCGCTACGGTGAATCGTTGGTGGCATAGGCTTGGAACCGTCCTTTCGTAAAGATTTTTTTTACAGAATAAAACTAGTTAATTCTTGCCCAAACCATATGGCTGCAATCACACCGGCGCATAGGAAGGGGCCAAATGCTATGTACTCACCTCGCCTTACTCGGCGAGAAACCAGCAAAAAGGTGGCATACATGCCTCCCGTGATAAAGGCGATGAAAAAAGCAACAAGGGTCAACTGCCAACCCAGAAACATCCCACATACGGCCATAAGCTTGACGTCGCCATATCCAAAGCCGTCTTTCTTAAACAATATCAAGGTAATTCTGTCTATTATCAGCAAAGGCAGTCCACCTACAAGTATTCCCAATCCTGCGCCAATAATGCTAGGGGAATGGTAAAACAAGCAAGAAAATTGTCCCGCCACCACAAAACCGATTCCCACCAGAGCTGCGAATATAAGCGGCCCATCAGGTATTTCCTGGGTATCGGCGTCTATAAACGAAACTACAAGCAGTACAAAGGCCAGTAGGCATAAAAATATCAAAGATAAATCCCCAGTTGCTAATATCATACCCACAAAAACCAAAGCACATAATATCTCAATCAAGGGGTATCGTATGCTAATTTGCTCTTTACAATGGCGGCATCGCCCCCTTAGCAAAACCCAGCTTACAACAGGTATTAAGTCATAGAAAGGGATAGTGCTTTTGCAAGCTGTACAAGCCGACCGAGAGGATACAATGGGAAGTTTACGCGGCAAGCGATAGATTAGAACATTGGCAAAAGAACCGAAGCACAGGCCAACGACAAAACCAAAGGCAAGATGCGTAAAAATTGTGTAGACTCCTTTCATTCATGAAACTGGAGTTATTATAGCAAGTAGTATGTAGATTTGAGAAGGTGTTTATATTACGTTTATGTTGCGTTTCAATATCAACTTTGTTTCCGTAATGGGCTTTTACGCATAGTACCATACGCTTGCTTGAAAACAAAGCTTGTTTGGTAATATACACTTTATTAGACAAAATGTACAGGTGTACATCCTTGGCATTTATGCATAAAAATCCGTATGGCGTCATACAGGGTTTTTTGTGCAAAATCACACCATGTTTCTCGTCAGTTGATTACATCAACTGAAATCAACCGTAAATCCATTGATAATGGCGGTACTACCCCGTTATACTTGAAAAAAGGAGGGAAAGATATGAACGAAATCAACTTACCACGCATCATCGCAAGCAGACGCCGGGAAAAGGGTATCACTCAAGATGCGATCGCCAATTTTCTTGGAGTCACAAAAGCCTCTGTTTCCAAATGGGAAACAGGAACAAGCTTTCCTGATATCACATTTTTGCCTAAGCTCGCGGCTTATTTTGGTATCAGCATCGACGACTTGATGGGATACGAACCCCAAATGCCTGACGAGGATATTCGCAAGCTCTACAAAGAGCTATCTCTGGAGTTCGCATCACAGCCCTTCGATGAGGTCATGACCCGCTGCCGGGATATAGTCAAGAAATATTACTCCTGCTATCCCCTGCTCTTTCAAATGGGTGTGTTATATCTTAATTATGGCTACTATACAGTCAGCACCTTAAACGAAGAGGAAAAAACCGCCTTAGTAGAAGAAATAATGGAACTATTCCTACGGGTCAGAGCCCAGAGCAATGATGCTGATTTGCGTCAAATGACTTTGCATATGCTGGCTATATGCTACCTGCTGCTGGGTAATCCAGAGGAAGTCATACGTATTTTCAAAGATACAAGCAGACAATCTCCCGCTTCCAATGAGGTATTGATGTCCCAAGCATATCTTATGCTTGGCCAAACAATCGAAGCCAAAATCGAGTTGCAAAACTGCATCTACGACGGCGTGATGAATACTTTGGCTGTCATCTCCACGTATCTTAATATATGTACAGACAACGCAACCCACTTTGACGAAGTATGCCAACGTACCCTTGCTATGATTCGGTTATGGAACGTAGATAATCTGGTTGCTGCTGTTACTATTCCTTTTTATATATCTGCCGCAGCTGGATATTTGGCTTTGGAGCAACAGGATAAAGCCCTTTATATGCTGGAAGAATGTACGGCAATTGCGACAAAGGATATCCTCCCTTTAACTATGAGAAGAGATGATTTCTTTGACCTTGTAACCGTTTCGACTCAGGATTTACCCTTTGGAACAGCGGAGCTACCTCGTGACGAAAAAACCATTAAGCAAAGCTTGGTAGATGGCATCGCAAACAACCCGGCATTTGCCCCACTTTATGAGAATCAACGCTTTATCAATATAGCCAATCGGCTGAAGAATACTCTATTAATGTAAACCACCAACCACGTTGTCATTGCGAACGGCGCGAAGCAATCCAGAAACCGCACACACGTGGATTGCTTCGTTGCTACGCTCCTCGCAATGACGTCAAGTCGCATGTTGCAAACAAAAAATAGCGGCGGAGCCGCATTAAAGGAGGACAACAATGAACACATTGGATACGAGAACAATATTGCTTATAGCATCCCCACTCATTATTATTAGCCTAATCCTCGTGATTGTAGCAGTTGTTAGCATTGCCCGCAAATCTGTACCTTGGAATGAAAAATGGTTTTGGCTCCCTGTTCTTCTTATCAGCACTGCCGGGCCAATTATTTACTTTGTAATCGGTTCCCCTATGCTGGATGAAAAGGCAGCCCGACGTCAAGACAAGGAGAGTGACCAATGAACTACGCCGTTAGGACTCAAGGCCTTACCAAGCAGTATAAAACCACCCTTGCAGTAAATAATATCGACCTGGCTATTCCCAAGGGCTGCTGTTGCGGCTTTCTAGGGAAAAACGGCGCAGGTAAAACCACCACTCTACGGATGCTGGTAGGCCTAAAACGCCCTACCAATGGTAAGATTTCTATAATGGGTCAGGAGCAAGTCTTTGGCGTTCAATCCAGTCTGCCATTTGGCTATTTGCCGGATGTACCTAGCTTCTATGGATACATGACCGGGGAGGAGTTCTTGGACCTTTCCGGCAAGCTATGTAATATTCCTACTGCCGAGCGCAAAGCCAGGGTAAAATCACTGTTAAAACAAGTTGACTTGAGCAAAACCCGTGCTCGAATAAGCGGCTATTCCCGTGGTATGAAACAAAGACTTGGTATCGCCCAAGCCATGATTAATAACCCCCAGGTAATCTTTATGGACGAACCCGTATCCGCCCTAGACCCAATAGGCAGACGGGATGTGGTGGAGATAATTCGTTCCTTTTCGGACACTACTGTTATCTTCTCCACCCATATACTATCCGATGTAGAGGACCTTTGCGACTTTGTCCTTATAATCGAAAAAGGAAAAATTATGGCCCAGGATTATATGGCCAATCTCAAAGAGAAACATGCCACAGGTACAGCGATAATACGTTTTTTAAATCAGGATGACGCAGTCGCATTCCGGGCTCTTGCAGCAGGGGGCGGCCTTGCTCCGGAAGACCGGCCAAACCCGACTGAGCTTTTGCTTCATGCAAAATCAGGTGACGTACAGGAGCTCAGCAAAGCGGTAACATCCATGCTGCATTCTGGCGGCATTGCAATGGAATACTTCGGTGCTCATACGCCCAGTTTGGAGGATATTTTCTATGAAGCTATCGGGAAATAAAGCGCGTGTATTTATGACAAAGGAATTTACGGAGAACCTCCGCACCAAGAAAATATTCGCATTAGTATGTGTATTTGTGTTTATAGCACTGCTGAGTGTGCTGACGGCTCGTTTTATGGGCGAAATCTTTGGTGCTATGCTGGGTGCGGAAGGCACCAATGTACCTTTTACAATAATAATGCCGGACCCAGTCTGGACAGATAGCTATGCTCAGCTATATTCTAACCTGGCGGAAATGGGCTCTATTATCTTTATTGTGCTGTTTATGGGGGCTATTCTTAGGGAAAAAAGCAGCGGCACCATTGACCTGATGATGGCCAAAGGGCTTTCTGCGACTGCGTTTGTAATGGCCAAGTTTGGTGTTGCGGCTATATTGACCCTGGGGGCACTGGCTGTTGCTGTGTTTGTGACTTATGTATATACATTACTGCTGTTTGACTATGGGGGGCAGTTAGGGAATATTGTATTTGGGGCGTTACCTTTCGCAGTCTTTATATTGATGACCCTTGCTCTGACATTAATGTGGTCAGCCATAGCAAAAAGCACTGCAATAAGCGCAGTGCTTGGGTTTGTCTCATTTACAGTTGTGAGGCTTTTAGATTTACTACCTCGGATAGGACGGTTTATGCCGGGGAGACTTTTGGCCCATGGTGTTGCGCTCTCATCGGGGGGAGATGTGGATTATTTGCCTATTCATATTGCAGGTGCTGTGGTGATTACGATTGTATCATTATGGGTGACTGTATATGTGTTGCGTCATCGAGAGGGGTAAATTACTCCTGCCCTTGCAACTTTTTCGCTTGGTCGTGGGTAATGCAGGTATCTAAAATTTCATCCAAATCCCCGTTTAGAACAGCGTCCAGTTTATGCAGTGTCAGCCCCACCCTATGGTCGGTCACTCGGCTTTGAGGATAATTATAGGTGCGAATCCTCTCGCTACGGTCCCCTGTACCGATTTGACTGCGCCTTTCCGCCGACAACTGGGAGTTCTGCTTTTCCAACTCCAAATCATACAACCTGGCCCTTAGAATTTTAAGGGCCTTTTCTTTGTTTTTAAGCTGAGATTTTTCATCCTGGCAGGCAGCAACCAACCCGGTTGGAGTATGAGTCACCCGTACCGCCGAGTCTGTGGTATTAACACTTTGCCCGCCATTACCAGATGAACGGTAAATATCAACACGCACATCATTCATATCCAGGTTAACATCCACATCTTCCGCCTCCGGCAGGACAGCCACCGTAACAGTGGAGGTGTGAATGCGCCCCCCCGACTCTGTAACAGGGATACGCTGTACACGATGGACTCCGCTTTCGTACTTGAGACGGGAGAACGCGCCTTTACCCTGTACCGAAAATGTTACCTCCTTGAACCCGCCAAGACCGTTTTCATTGGAAGACATGATTTCTGTTTTCCAGCGACGGCTGTCGGAGTACAAATTGTACATACGGAATAAAGAGTTAGCAAAAAGCGCAGCCTCGTCACCACCGGCTCCACCGCGGATTTCAATTATTACGTTCTTTTCATCATTAGGGTCTTTAGGCAGCAATAACAGCTTCAAATTTTCGGTAACCTGCTCCAAAGATTCCTGACTATCTTTGATTTCGTCCTTGGCAAGCTGCCGGAGTTCGTTATCGGACTCTTCGGCTAGCAGGATTTTGGCTTCTTCCAAGCCTGTTTGTAGGCGCTTGTACTCCCTATATGTTTCGATTATTGGGGAAAGCTCGCTATGCTCCTTCATATACTCCCGCCATTTATTTGTATCAGAAATAATCTCCGGGTCGCTTACCGCTTCCGATAGATTTGCGTACTTGGTTTCCAGTTCTTGTAGTCGGTCAAACATTAGTTACCTCCAATATATTTAGCACCAACCAGCACTCGGCTGTGGCCTGCATAATCTTTTATCCGCTTTACTATATCATATCCAACATCAATCATGATAGTTTCCACGGCTGTGGGGCCGATTTCTAATAATAATTTCCCACTGGGAGCCAAATAACCCAGGGTTTGGGGGACTAACCGTCGATAAATTTCCATCCCATCCCCTCCACCGTCAAGAGCAAGCTTTGGCTCATGGTCAATTTCCGGCTGTAATCCCATTAAATCAAATGTCGGGATATATGGAGGGTTGGAGATGATTACATCAAAGGTCTGATCTTCGAGCTTGTTAAGCAGGTCACCTTGGATAAATCGGATTTTATCAGTAAGGCCATGAAATTCCGCGTTTTCTACGGCAAGAGCAAGGGCATCTGGGCTTATATCAATGGCAGTTACTGTGGCATCGGATAGCTTTGCTATTGCTACAGAAATACAGCCACTGCCGGTACAAACATCCAGCACCTTGGCCGGGTGGCCTAGCTTGCCGATATGCATCAGTGCTTCTTCAACCAGCAGCTCAGTCTCCGGCCTTGGGATAAGTGCCCGTCGGTCTATTTTCATGGCAAGCCCCATAAACTCCCATTCCCCTATTATATATTGTAGAGGCTCCTTTGCCATTCGCCTATCCATAGCCGCAAAAAAAGCCCCTTTGGTTGTTTCATCCAGGGGCTGGTTGGGCTTTACCATTATGTCTGTGGGGCTAAGCTCTGTTATATGGGATAACAATATCCTAGCTTCATGCCGGCCAATGGCGTTGGTGCCTATGGCCAGGGCTTCGTATAAGGTCACATCAATCTCCTATAATCTCTTCTGTTATAGCGAACGACATTGAGAAACGTGATTGAAGGAGGGCAGCCAAAAACGCGAACTTGGCGTTTTGGGCCGCTTTTGCCCGTGCAGTGGCGGTTCACGATTTCGAAAGTCGTTCGCTATGCCTCGGTCGATTCTACATCTTGTGGAAGTACCCGCTCAAGTGCTGTAACCGCCACTTCAATCTGCTGAGCATCCGGCACCCCGGTGGTCATCCTTTGGAGGGCCATCCCCGGTATAATAACCGCTCTTACCAGAAAATTATCCCGCTTACCGGCCCATTTCACCGATATCTCATAGGCCAAACCTGCTATTAGGGGCAACAATAAAATACGGCTGCCGAAGCGCATCCATACATTTTCTATCCTGAGAATCATGAAGAGTATCATGCTGATTACCATTACAACCAGCAAGAAGCTTGTGCCGCAACGTTTGTGCAGGCGGGAACAGGTACTTACATTTTCATATGTTAAAGGGAGGTTTTGCTCATAGCAATTAATAGCCATATGCTCGGCACCATGATATTGAAATGTCCGCTGAATATCCCTAGCTCGGGAGATTAGGACTACATAAAGAATAAATAAAACTATCCGTACCAAACCCTCGATTACCCCAACCCACGGGCCAACAAAAGGCAATAGCATAGTACCAATCCAAGCAGGAAAGAGCATAAACAAGCCAAGTGCAAGAACCACGGCAAGCACCATAGCAATGCCCATGAGTACCTTGTTAAGCTTTTCACCAAAGGTGTTAATCAGGAATCGTTCAAAACGGCCAGGTTCAGCAGTTTCACCTTCCATGGCAATTTCCGCGGATTGGGACAATGCCTTAAACCCTACCCCCATAGAAGAACCAAAAGCCACTACTCCCCGGATTAGGGGAAGTTTTAATATGGGATTGCGCTTGGATGCATCAGGTAAGTCCTTGTCTATTATTTCAATTTCACCGTCCGGGCGGCGCACAGCCAAGGCATAGGCGGTTTTCCCCCGCATCATTACACCTTCTATTAGGGCTTGACCACCGTAGAAGACAGGTTCATCTTTTTTCATCATAGTTCCTGTATCAGCCGTACTTTATCATCTTCAGTGACACTATCCTGGGATTTTGGTTCCCCTACTCTGTATCGGCCTGTTACCTGGCTACCTTCATCCACTATCAGTGACTGAGCATGTACATCCCCTATTACCTTTGCGGTAGAGGCAAAATGCAACTGGGTATGGCATTTGATATTACCCATCATCTCTCCGGCTACTAAAAAATAACTGGCTTGTACATCCCCAGTGACGCTACCACTGTCGCCAAGCACCAAGCTACCGTCAATTTCTATTGCTCCTTTGTATACACCATCAATCCTTACGGATTCTTGCCCTGTCATACGTACGGCTTCTAGATACATACCTTCGCCAATTACCGTGTTTGGTGCGTTAAGTTCCTGTGTAGCTACCTTTTTGAAAAACATGGGGCTACCTCCTAAATTTACTTATGGTCTTATGCACGACCATTATAACATACAGTCGTACTACATGAAAATGAGCAAGCTCATTTTCAAGCAGAACAACTATATTACTATAATTTCAGAATGCTATTGCAAATAAAGGAAATATTCATTATGATAGGACAACTTACAAATTTTGGGAGTGAGGATTTATGGGATTGAAAATAGAAATCATGGGAACTGCCCTGCTGGCGCAGCCTGATTGCGAAATAGACCATCACAGCGCAGAAAGATTACGGGCTCAAATCGACGCGGCTTTTGAAAAATCATCATGCAGGCATATTATCTTGGATTTTTCTAAAATAAGCTTCATGGACTCATCGGGGATTGGGATGGTAATAGGACGCTACAAAAATGCGGAAAAACGAGGCGGCCGCCTATACATCACAGGTATGAATGGGGATATGGGGCGACTTTACAACATATCCGGCCTCGCCAAAATTATAACCCGCACAGACACAGTAGAAGATGCTCTTGAAGCTATAACCAACCGGAGGGATTAACAATGAATAAAATATGTGTCAAAATGGAAAGCCTTCCGGAGAATATTTCCTTTGCACGGGTAGCGGTGACAGCTTTTATCTCATCACTCGACCCATCAGTGGATGAAGTATCGGACATAAAAACCGCTGTTTCCGAAGGGGTTACTAATGCAGTGATTCACGGGGGAGCCGATTATGTAAGTATGAACCTGTCCTACCTGGATAGGACAATTATCATAGAAATTGCAGATACCGGCGTAGGCATCGAAGACATTGAAGCCGCTCGCCAACCCTTGTTTACGACCAAGGAAGACATGGAACGCTCCGGCCTTGGCTTTACTGTGATGGAGTCCTTTATGGATGATGTCAAAGTAGAATCAGCACCAGGTGAGGGCACTACAGTAACCCTTACCAAGACCTTGAAAAATCGGGAATAATGCCATGGAATCCACGTTGGCAATGACACTGGAACTAATAACCCGCGCACAAAAGGGTGACAATGACGCCGCAGAGCAGCTGATTAAAGAAAACAGCGGGCTTATTTGGTCTGTGGTAAAAAAATTCGCAAAACGGGGCTATGAGCCGGATGATTTATATCAAATCGGGGCAATCGGATTACTAAAATGCATAAGGAAGTTCGACTCAGGCTACGATGTGAAATTTTCCACATACGCCATCCCTATGATTATTGGGGAAATCAAGCGTTTTCTCAGAGATGATGGGTTAATAAAAATCAGCCGCCCTCTTAAGGAGATGGCCACAAAGGCCAGATATGTACAGGAACAGCTGACGGCAAGGCTGGGCCGCCAGCCTACCATTAGTGAGCTTGCAGTAGAGATGGGGGTAGATGTAGAGGACCTGGTAGTGGCAATGGAGGCGGGGCTGGACGTAGAATCCCTCCACGCCACCATATACCAAGGGGACGGAAGTCCCATTTATTTAATAGATAAAGTCGCTCAAAGCCAAGAGTCCGGCGACAAAGCCATCACCGTAATGGCCCTAAAACAGCTCATAGGCCGCCTAAAACCAAAGGAGCGGCAGGTTATTATCTTGCGGTATTTCCAGGATAAAACCCAAATGGAGGTTGCAAAGGCCATTGGGGTTTCTCAGGTGCAGGTGTCTAGGATTGAGAAGAAGGTGCTTTCGGCACTTAAGGACGCGTTAGGCTAAATTGGATGCTTAACGCCGCCACTTAAACGCCTATCCTTCCATCACAGCAAAACATCGAACTCAGTGCAATATGGACCTAGAATTAATCAAAAAACCGCAAATGGCACACGAAAACCTTTACCAAAAACGACAAAAGTTAACGGACAATCCCCTTAGCCTTTTCCGCTATCATCTGGGCCTTTACACAAAGCTCAGCCGCTTTGAATGCGTGCTCTTGAGTCATGGCATTTTCTGTGCGGTTTAGGCAGTCAAGGATTAGCTGGCCAAAGTATGGGAAACCGGTTTTGCCTTCCACATTTATATACTCTTCAACCTTGTTATTGGCTAGATAAACATGTCCTCCACCTGATTCTCTGGCGATATCTACATATTTACGCAACTCGATAAACCCATCGGTGCCTAGGATAATGGTACGCCCATCTCCCCAGGTGCGCAGACCATCCGGGGTCAGCCAGTCTACCCGGAAGTAGCCGGTAACTCCGTTATCGCCCTTGATGGTACAATCTCCAAAATCGTCTACACCTGGATAATCGGGATATTTGTAATTCTCAATCTGAGCCGAGATGATTTCGGCTTCCTTTGCGCCGCTATAGTATAGGAATTGCTCTATCTGATGGCTCCCGATATCGCATAATATACCGCCGTTTTGCTCACGTCTGAAAAACCAGTCGGGACGGCTTTTCACATTGATACGATGTGGCCCGAGGCCTAAGGTTTGAACTACCTTTCCGATAGCACCTTCTTCGATTAGCTGTGCGGCAAAAACCCCCGCAGATGAATGCAGTCGTTCGGAGTAGTATACGGCGTATTTTTTGCCGGTGGTTTCTACGGCTTTTTTCGCAGCCTCCAGTTGCTCCAAAGTGGTAAGGGGGGCCTTGTCTGTGAAATAATCCTTCCCGGCAGCCATTGCACGGAGTCCCAGTGCGCAACGCTCAGATGGGATGCAGGCACCCGTTACTAATTTTACTTCCGGGTCACTAAATACTTCCTCCTCAGAGCGAGCAGCCTTTGCATTGGGATACATGGCTAGGTACCGGTTAAGCAGCTCTGGGTTTGGGTCGTAGATATACTTAAGCTGAGCTCCGGCTTCGATTAGGCCATTGCACTGTCCGCCGATATGGCCGTGATCCAGGCCGATTGCCGCAAAAATAAATTCTCCCGGTTTCACCACCGGGGCTGGCTTGCCCTTAGGGGCGTAATTCATTCCGTCACTACTCATGTCATATCCTCCTTCGCCCTAATAAAGGGCATATCGCAAATGTGTTACTTTTCCAGTTCGTCAAAGCACCTATGAGAGATTAGCTTTTATGACTATCCCGTTTGCTCACAAACCCTCTTTGAGGGGGCTGCCTTGCTAAGCAAAAACCATGAATATCTATGCAAAGCCTGTCATTGCGAGCAAAGCGAAGCAATCTAGAAGGTTTGATTTGCTGGATTGCTTCGTCGCTTCGCTCCTCGCAACGACGAGGCAAGTGCATAATTATTCATAAAAATGCTTAATGAGACAACCCCAAATGTCGCGAAGCGACGAGGTAAACTCCAGCGAAACTGGCGATACATCGGGCCACCCGGGCAGCAAACGAAGTTTGCGAAAGGGGATTGTGTACGCAGACCGCAATCAATGGCTTTTGGCGATTGCACTACGCAAGCTGGCTCCCCCTTCCTTCGGAAGGGGGCTTAGGGCATTATGAAGTAATTAGATAGTCAGATTAGCTTTTTATCGCAGATTGCCATTTTCTCCGTACATATTGCATCTACAAATGCCTGGTCATGGGACACAAAAATCATGGTGCCTTCATATTCCCTTAAAATGGATTGCAGTACCTCAAGGGAGGGCATATCCAAAAAATTGGTGGGCTCATCCATTAGCAGCATATTGCAGTCCGATAAAAGAAGCTTTGCCAGACCAAGCTTTATCCGCTCACCCCCAGATA
Organism: Defluviitaleaceae bacterium; assembly: GCA_009781725.1. Lineage (GTDB taxonomy): Bacteria > Bacillota > Clostridia > Lachnospirales > WQUN01 > WRAN01. The sequence goes on along the minus strand of WQVF01000003.1, from coordinate 31,446 downwards.
GCACCCCTGCGGGCTTTCCTATGCTGTCAGCATTAAACAATAGCCGCGCAAGCACCGCCCGCACCGTTGACTCATTTTGGACTGCGGTGTCCATGGCATTTTGCAGTACCGTCTTGGATGGGTCGATATTTTCAAAGCCTTGACGAAAATAGCCGATTTTAAGCTTGGGTACAGCATATATGGACTTATCTCCCTGATATATCAGGTTAAGGAGAGTGGTTTTGCCGCAGCCGTTGGGGCCTTGCAGGGCAATTTTTGCACTGTTTTCAACTTCGAATATAGCATCATCAAAAATCACATCTTCGCCATGAGCAAAGTTTATCCCCTCACCCAGCAGCACTACTTTATTACGGGGTGGATTGGTCAAGGCGAAATTAAGTTTTATCTGCTGTAACTCCCTGGGCCGGGTTTTCACATCCATTTGGTCAATCCGAGCTTGAACGTTTTTTGCCGCCTGCTCCAATCGACGTGTACTGCCTTCATATGAGCGTCTCTGTGCAGACATATTCACATTTCCGATTTCAGCAGAGGTCATACCTTTTGGCTTCCGCCCTGCTTTCTTCGCCTTTGCTTTTTTATCTGCATGGACTCTTTGCAAGCGCGCCTTTTCATCTTTATATTGCTCATATTCGAAGTACTGTCTTTGCCGTTTTGCCTCAGCTTGCTCCTTGTAGGCGTCATAATCCCCTTCGTATATGGCGATATCCCCGTTTTCCAGGGTCATTATTCGATTACAATGGTGATTAAGTAATGCCCGGTCATGGGAGATTAAGATAAAACTCTCCAATTGCCCCAGCTCACGGCTAAATTGCTTTACACCATAAATATCCAGGCTGGATGTAGGCTCATCGGCAAATATCAACTGCCTTGGTACGCTCATGGCCTGAGCCAATTGTATCCGAGTGGCTTCGCCACCACTTACATGTGGATTTTCTGCCTTGGAAAGCACACCGTATTGCCCCAGTTTATGGGTCAACGATGGATTGTCCAAGGTGTTCTCACCTTTTTGTGAAAATTGATGAATATAAGCAATATCACAGTATCGGCGAATACGTCCGTTATCCGGAACCATCTCTCCCGACAGAATATTAAGCAAAGTAGTTTTGCCGCAGCCATTGGGCCCTACAAAACCGATTTTATCCCCTGCGTAGATTCGAAAATTCTTGATATTTAAAATTTGCACATCGGCAAAATGCTTCTCTATGTTAGAAGCTTCTAACAATAAAATAGACATGGTTATCCCTCGATTCATTTGCATACAAATTCACCCCAACGGGGCTTAACGGATTTACAAAAAACGAAACCCTATTTGCGAATGAATCTAGAGTTCATGTCTTTTCCTCATGCTTTCAAGTGATACCGATATAATAACGCCTGTACGAATATTATGTAAAGGGAACATACATACTATAAAAGAAGGAGGTGCGTTATGAAAGATAAGACAAAGAGCCCAAATGAAAGCACCGGCTACACCGGTACATTGGAAGCCGCTAAGGATTGGCTAGATGACTCCGTAGGCACGAAAGTCCAAAACCCGAATCAAAACAAAGACATACACAAACAGGGACTCGGACCAAACGCCAGACCTAAGCGTTAATGTGAAATAATACAGCAGTTTCGGCAACACGGTGCGGAAAATCAAGAGGATTTCTGCCAGCTTTTGGGCCGAAATCGTCGAAGACTTTTCCGCACCGTGTTCGAAACTACTATAAGAGCTATCAAAAAAAACCGTCACCCCGGGCTTGACCCGGGGTCCCCTCAGTCTTTCGATTATAGTGAAATCAATGAGAAACGGTCTCGCCCGAGCTGCACCCTGAAACGCCGAAACAAGGCGTCTTAGGACGATTTTGCCGCGACAGGCGAAACCGATTTCGAATTATTTCACTATATGGTCAGGGGATTCCGTAGCGCGGGATGACGAGGCTGATATAATCAATTACAAAAAATCTAATTCGCCGCAAGCACCTCAGTCCATGCCCGTTCAAACTGCTCTTTAAAATCCCCTAAGTCCGCAAAGGCTTCCAATCTATAAAAAACCTCATAAGGGGGCCAGTAGATTTCGCAATCGCGCATATAATCCGGTAACATTTCAAAGGTTGTTGCATTGGTGGTGGAGTACATTACATATCTGGTATTCATATATGCAATATCCGGCCGTGTCATAAAATTAATAAACATTTCCGCCTCATACTGGCGTATAGATGTAGAGGGAATTACCATAGAATCCAAGAAAATCTGGGTGCCTTCCACCGGTACGATAAAGTTAAGCTCAGGATTATCCTGGCGTGCCCACACTGCATCTCCGGAAAACACCGTGCCAAGGGCACCATCCCGATTAATCATAAGGTCTTTTATCTGGTCACCAAGAAACGCCCGTACCAAAGGCCGTTGTGTAATCAAGCTGTCCCTTGCCGCATTGATCTCGTTGATATCCGTTGTATTAAGGGAGAATCCCAGTCTCCTAAGAGCAGCACCCATGGTATCCCGGGAAGCATCGTACATAAATATCTGGTTGGCAAAAGCCGGATTCCACAGGATATCCCAGGAATACACAGGCTCGTTAACCATAGTGGTGTTATACATTATCCCAAATGTGCCCCACATATATGGTACTGAATATTGGTTATCAGGGTCAAAGGGCATATACCAGAATCTATCATCGATATGCTCTGCGTTAGGGATGTTTTCCCAGTTTAGCTGAGCAAGCATTCCCTGATTAATCATCCGCTCAATCATATAATCCGAAGGAAACAGCACATCAAAATCAGCCCCACCGGCGCGTATCCGCTGATACATTTCCTCGTTGCTGGCATACATGCTGTAAATTACATTGATTCCAGTCTCTTGTCTGAAAATGCCTAGCACTGCAGGGTCGATAAATTCTCCCCAGTTAAAGACATTAATAGAAGAAGCCAGTTGCGGGGCATCCTCTGTTTCGGCTTCAGCGGGGCCTATTGCCGAGGGCTCATCTCCTAAGCAGCCTGCCAGCAGAAACAAACCCAATAATACAACAAAAAATCTAATTGCTCGACGCATGTCTTAGCACCTCCTCATTGTTGGAACACCGTACCAAACGTAACAATCGGTAGGGATCTGGGAACTCATCGCTTTGGTCTTGGATTATTGCAAAGTACCACCTATCGCCGTTTTCATCCAAGAAAGTAATAGCACTCCATGGAAATGTACCGACACTCATAAACCCATTGATGATAAAAGCCTCGGTGGGTAAGAATATATTATTGTCTGTTACCTCTGTAATCTCAAATGGCTCAAATGTAATAATATCACCGGTGCCATTGGGTGCCATTCTCACCATACTAAAATCATATAAATTACGCTGTGTTCTAATCATAAGGGTGTCTCCGCCCTCATCTTCATATAGATACATATGCAAGAAATCAATACCTTCAAGTTCGCCAGGTCCTTCCTCGTATTCCAAACGAACAATGGTAAGACCTAAGTCTGCTACCGTCAAAGGTACTGGGGATGGGGATGGGGATGGGGATGGGGATGGGCTTGGTGAAGGATGCACACTTTGTGGTGTGGTGTAAATGCTTACAACCCTTGTTGCGGGGTCAAAGTCCATATTTTCATAGCCCACGCTTTCAAGTACTGCTCGCAGCGGCAACAAAGTCCTACCGGCGATAATCCTTGCGGGAACATCCAATTCGAATGTTTCGCCATTGGTAGTAAACTCCGCGCTGTCAATTGTTATGATTACAACATAGTCATCACGGGTAAGGGTGGCCTGGCGGGTGGCAGGGTTGAATGTGGGATAAAAACCTAATACTTCGAATACTCCACGGACAGGTACTAAGGTTCTGCCACCGGTGATAATGGGCTGTTGCCCCTCGAATGCAACTAGTTCACCATCAATTGTTACAGTTACTGGATTGCTGGGGGACGCCAAAACAAGCAGTGCTGAAAAGGCTATAATAAGCACTAATGCCACCCCGAGAATTCTTTTTGTTAGTTTCATTTTGTTACCTCCGTTTTTTTATTGGACCTCTTCTGAATAATAGGGAAAACAAGCTTGATGTGTAGCTTGTTTTGCCCTATCCCGGAAGAGGTTTATTTAATCTGCATTTTTTCTTGCCAAGTGTTGATCTCGCTTGTGTACCAAGAAAAGCAGCAACATTATCACAACAAAAATAATAGTAGAAAGTGCATTTATCCTTGGGTTTATCCCTCTGCGGGCCATGGAGAAAATTGTAATCGACAGATTCTCCACCCCAGAGCCTGTGGTAAAGAAGCTCACCATAAAATCGTCTATAGAAAGGGTAAAGGCCAATAATGCCCCGGTCACGACCCCGGGCCATACCTCAGGCAAAATAACTTTGACAAATGCGCCAAAGGGAGACGAGCCTAAGTCCAGAGCAGCCTCATATAGATTGCCATCCATTTGCCGCAATTTTGGCGTCACAGACAAAATCACATAGGGTACATTAAATGTGATGTGGGAAAGAAGCAAGGTACCAAATCCTAAGTTCCCCGCCCCAATTATACGTATTGCAAAAATAAATAATAGCCTAAGGCTAATCCCTGTAACAATATCCGGCATCATAACCGGCAGTTGAGTAATACTCATAACAACAGCCTTATAACGCCGTCCCAGCTTGGAAATCCCAACAGCCGCAGCCGAGCCGATGGCCGTTGCCGCAAGAGTCGAAAACACGGCAATAAGCAAGGTGTTGCGTATAGCTCGTATTATCTGATCGTCAGTAAACAACTCCCGGTACCACCGCAGACTAAACCCAGCCCAATATGCCTGTGAGCGGGAGTAATTAAAGGAAAACACCATCAGCACGATGATAGGCGCATAGAGAAAGAATATAATCAGTCCCAGGTAGAGTTTTTTCCCAATCATATACGTGCGCCCCCTTCCCTAACCTCTTCTTTGTTAAACCGGGAGAGAAACACAGTAGAGACCAGCATCATCATTATCATAATAACAGCGATGGCGGAACCAAAATTCCAATTTCCTACCCGTAGGAACTGCTGCTCTACTAGGTTGCCAAGTAGGAAATACTGGCCTCCCCCAAGCAAGTTGGGGATGATAAAAGTAGCTGCCGCAGGCATAAACACCATAGTAATCCCGCTGATTACCCCAGGCATACTTAAGGGAAATACAACACGGAAGAAAACATTGGGGGAATTGGCCCCTAGGTCCTGCGCCGCTTCAATAACCTTTGGGTCCATTTTTTTAAGGGCCGTATAAATAGGCAGCACCATAAAGGGCAGGAAATTATAAACCATGCCCAGCAGCACAGCCGCATCTCTAAATAGGATATCCAAAATAGGCAGACCCAACCATGTTAGAAAAGTATTTAAAATCCCATGACGGGATAAAATCGCAAGCCAAGCATATGTTCGCACAAGGAAATTCATCCACATTGGGGCGATGAATAGGAACAGTAAAACAGATTTATCACTAAAACCCTTCCCCGCCATGATATATGCCACAGGGTATCCCAACACAAACGTAATAACCGTAGTGAGCAAGGCCAGTCGCAAACTTCGTATAGCAACATTTACATATAGGCGGCTGAAAAAGGGCTGCCCAGGCTCAGTGCCTTCGAAGAACAAACGAAAATGCCGCAGGGTGAAGTAAGTATTACCGGCTGCATCAATTGCTGTGATACTGTAATACCCGATAAGAAGCAGAGGCAGCACCACAAAAATAGTCAGCCACACCACATAGGGAGGAGCGAATAACCGTTTCATGATTCAGTGTCCTCTTGCATACTTTGAGATGTCTCCGGATTCGCCGGACTGATTTTTTTTCTCATAACATGTATAAGATCCGGTTTGATAGCAAGACCAACCATTGCACCGGCTGGAGATTGTACTGTGCTGTGGATTTTCCAAGTATAATCATGGGCCTCTACATGCATTTCATAATGCACCCCTTTGAATATTACACTGGTAACGATACCGGTAAGCTGACTATCTGCTTCCGAAACGATCTCCACATCTTCTGGGCGCACGACAATGTCCACTGCTTCATCTTTTGCAAAGCCTGTATCTATACATTCAAAGGTTACATCGGAAAATGTTACCCGCCTATCCTCGGGCATAAAGCCGGGAAGGATATTACTTTCCCCGATAAAATTGGCAACGAAGGCACTTTTCGGCTCGTTGTAGATATCTTCTGGACGGCCTATTTGCAGGATTTGCCCTTCGTTCATTACGGCTATGGTGTCGGACATGGTTAAGGCTTCTTCTTGGTCGTGAGTTACGTACACGAAAGTTATCCCGACTTCTTGTTGCATATTTTTTAGCTCTACCTGCATTTCTTTGCGGAGCTTTAGGTCTAGGGCTCCCAGTGGTTCGTCAAGAAGAAGCACCGCCGGCTTACAAACCAAGGCACGGGCAATTGCCACCCGTTGCTGCTGACCGCCAGATAAGGACGTAATCGAGCGATTTTCGTAACCTTCCAGGTTGACCAGCTCAAGTATTTTTTTAACACTGTCCCGGATATCCGAACGGGACATTTTCTTGATTTTTAAGCCGAAGGCGATATTTTCCGCTACATTCATATTGGGGAAAAGGGCATATTTTTGAAAAACGGTATTAAGCTGCCGCTTATGGGGGGGTGTCCTGAGAATGGACTCACCATTAAAATACAAATCGCCACCGGTGGGCTGTTCAAAACCACCTATTATTCGCAAGGTAGTGGTTTTGCCGCAGCCGCTAGGGCCCAGTAGCGTAAGGAATTCGTTTTGATTGATATATAAATTAATATAATCCAAGACCCTTTGCTGACCAAAGTCCTTGACGATATTTTTAAGCTCAATTAGACGGGGCATGGAATCACTCCTTTTAAAGGCTAAATATAGACCCAGAAGTTAAACAAAACGGTTGCTTTAAACTTTTTGTTTCACCCCTGCGTCCTCAAGTTGCTTGTTTGCACTAATGCGGCTTTCTATTTTGCCATCTATCGAAAAATTTTCCTTTGTTATTGGACTGTACCATCTTTCGTGGTCACCTTTTCCATATCTTACAAACGTACATCCATGCTCCCTCAAAATAGATTTTACTCTCCTTGTGTAGTCAGCCATTATCCTACCGCTCTAATGTCTTCGATTCTATCTTGCATCGAAATCAATAATTGTATATCACCTTTATGGCCTAGCTCAATTTCAGCCGTCTCCTGGATAACAATTTTCATCCGGACGACGAGTGCGTCAAAAGAGCCTTCTTCTAGAGTTATTTTCAAATCAGGACAGCTTGCTATCCACATTTTATCGGCATATTCAAAATCAACTCTAAATTTTTTCACTGGTTTCCTCCTCTAAAAACTCGGCGGGGTGCTTATCCATAGTATATTGCAATCACGAGTGGCGTGGTTTTCTAGGAAATATGGCAAGGTTGCGCTGTAGTATATGCTGTCGCCTTTTTTTATCTTCCATTTTTTCTTGCCGCGATGCAGGGTTGCTCCACCGGACAGCACATAGCCAAAAACCTCTCCGGCATGTGGGTCAAAGGCTTGGGATTTACCCCCTGGGGGCAGGCTTATTAATATAGGTTCCATTTCGTTCTTTTGGGCACTGGGGATTATCCATGTAATCGTGTGGCCCAAATCCTCATCTGTGGAGGTGTATGCATCATCTTGGCGATAGCGCACTTGCTCCTCTTCTCGAGTTGTTTCTGTAAAAAATTCCGCCGGGGTCACCCCTAAGCATTCCAATATATCCACCAATGTGGCAATGGATGGAGAGGACTGATCCCGCTCTATTTGAGAGATAAATCCTTTGGATAGGTCACAGCGGATGGCTAGTTCTTCTTGAGTCAGATTGGTTCGGAGTCGAAGCTGTTTGAGCTTTTCACCGATTTGCATGATTGGCCTCTTCCTATGATTTTTTGTGAGAAAATTTACTTATACTTAACTTTGGGTATGTGTCGGCTGTTATCACATACATACTAAACATTTTATCCAGAATTGCTAAACGTGTGCATTAAATCATAAAAAAAATCTGCTGTCAAATTTTTATCACGACAAAATTTTGCAGAACAAAATGCGCGAAGCGCACTTTTGTTTCCGACCGCGCCAGCAGAAATTGCGAAGCAATTTCCTAGCATATAAAAAAGCTGCTGCGCCTCTCTGACGCGAGCGTCATGATGTCTGTCTCGCTAAGCAAGAGCAAAACCGCTCGTCATCCTGGACTTGCCCCGGGATCACTTAGTCTTTCGACAATGATAATGGGATTCCGGATTAAATCCGGGATGACGAGCCTTGAACTTATGGAATTCTTAACGAGACGGCCCCTCATGTAGAATGACTATAGTGCACAAAAAAACCGTATGGCACCATACGGTTTTTTTGTGCAAAATTATATTCAAAATATGCGAATACATACTGCCCCGTCATCCATATCCACCCGCTTTTCTATTGTCTGAAGGGGAACATCTTTTATTTTCGACAAGGTTTCGCGCTCTATGTCTTTGGCATATGCCGCTATAACCGACTTGATTAATTCGGAATCTGTCTCAAAAGATAGGCTTACCCTGTCCAAAATGGCATAACCGGCCTCCTTGCGCAGTAACTGGCAATGCCGCAGTAATTCTCGATATATACCTTCTGCCTTTAGAACGGAGGTTATTTCAATGTTGATTGCTACCTGTGGGGCGTCAACCGTTCTTGCTATATACTCGTTGTTTTTTTTGAATAAGGTGAAGCAATCCACCGATATCTCACCGCTGTAGCCATCAATTACAATCGGTTTGCCTTTCTTGATGGCATCCACTAAGTCTGCGCTTTGGGTAGGGGTTAGATTATCACAAAGGGATTTTACTTTATTCAAATCGCCTTTTAGCTGCCGCCCGGCTACCTGAAAATTAAGGGCTGCGACTTCGTGACTGAGGATATCAAAATCATCAAGGTAAACGATTTCCCTTATATTCAGTTCGTCACGGATAACCGGTTCGTATTCTGATAATGCCTCATAGGGTTTTACCAAATACAAAACTGACAGGGGATGCTTAACTTTCAGGTTTTCCTCGTTTCGCAATTTTAATGCCTGGGCAATAACTCCTCTGACTTTTCCCACATTATCGAGTATTAAGGAGTCAAAATCACCTGCATCCGGAAAGTCCGAAAGATGAATGGATTCTGCCGCCGTGGGTTCGTATAGGCGCACAAGGTTTTGCCATATATGCTCCGTCATAAAAGGTATAATCGGGGCCATTACCTGAGCAATTTCTTTGATTGCGAAATATAGCGTATTGTATGCGCCTTCTTTGTCGGCATCCAGGCTTTCTTTCCAAAATCGCCTGCGATTGATACGTACATACCAGTTGGAAACATCGTCAATGCACTGCTCAAACTCCCTGACAACTTCAGTTGTGTTGTAGCTTTCATAGCTTTTTACTGATTTGCTTAAGAAAGCAGCTATCCTGCTGTATAGCCACCTATCCGTTAAATTACCCGATGCCTTCTTTTGGATTATAGGAGAATCAATCTCAGCATAGGTTATAAAAAAAGTATAGATATTCCAGAAGCCAAGGAACTTGCGCCGAGCCTCATCACCAAGTTTAAAGCCAAAACGAACATCGTTTGCAAGTGACGCCCCGGCGAAAAGATAGCGTGCAGCATCGGCACCCATTCTATCAGCAACCTCATCAAAGCGAATCATGTGTCCGGTCTTCGAGAACTTTGACCCATCCTCGGCAAGCACCCAGTTATTGGTCTGTACTCGCTCATATGGGGCTTTTCCAGTTATGGTCACGCTCATAAATAGTTGAGAATAAAACCACAGTCGGACTTGCTCCTGCATCTCTATAACCCACTCGGAGGGGAAGTTTTGCGCCCATTCCGACCTGTCGGAGAAATATCCCAATGTGGAAAACGGGACGATACCTGCATCCAGCCATACATCCCCTACCTCGGATATCCGGGAAACTTTTTCGCTGCATTTTGGGCAGCTGATAAACACATCATCAATCCAGGGACGATGCAGCTCAGGTAGATTTTTTGCGGCTTCGCCGCCATGTTTTACAAGCTCTTCCTTAGAGCCGATTACGGTCAAATGCCCACAACTATCACATGGAAAGAATGGAAGAGGAAGCCCATAGAATCTTTTTCGGGAGATATTCCAATCCCCCATATTATTGAGCCAGTCCAGCATTCGTTTTCCGATAAATGCCGGTTCCCATTTGACGGTGTTTGCCGCTTCAATTAAGCGAGGCCTTATTTCATCGGTCTGGATATACCATTCACGGACGAGGCGGAACAAAACCTCAGTTTTGCAACGCCAGCATACAGGGTAGCTATGGGTATATTCATGGGTTTTGAATAGCTTGCCCTGCTCCTTTAGCTTTTCGAAAATCAACTCTGGGGCTTGGGATGCGGTTTTTCCCGCAAGAAAATCATATTCTTCTGTGAATATACCAGAGTCGTCTATAGGGCATATTTCCGGAAGCGAAAATGCTTTGCCCAGGTCAAAGTCCTCCGCTCCGCATCCAGGTGCGATATGGACAATCCCGCTGCCTTCATCTGCTCCTACATCACTCCATGGGATAATCTTGTGATTAGCTTCTTGTATGAGCCATGGGAAAAATGTTTCATACTCAAGGCCTAACAACTCCTCGCCCTTTAGCAAGCGCAGCACTTGTTTCTCGCCCTCGATATGCTTGATTGCGTTCTTTGCCAGCACAAGTGGCCTGTCGAAATCCTCGCATTTTACCAGCGCATAATCCAACTCAGGATTGACTGCCAAGGCTGCGTTGGCCGGGAGAGTCCATGGTGTGGTAGTCCAAACCAAAGCATCGAAATCGGCGTTTTTCATTTTTGCAATGGCGAAAACCACTGTGTGTGTTATCTCCTTATGTGAGCCGGACATTTCATGTTCGGATAGGGATGTTCCGCAACGGGGGCACCATGGCATGGGTCTGAGGGAGGTGATTATCCACCCATTTTCATGGCATATTTTAAGGAAATGCCAGATTGCGGAGATATTTTCATCTGTGTGGGTGAAATAGGAATTATCCCAGTCCATCCATTGTCCAAGGCGTTTTGACTGCTGGGTTATTACATCGGAATATTTTTTGACCCGCTCTACGCATTTTCTGGTGAAGTTGTTCATTCCGTAGGACTCGATATCTTTTTTGTCCTTGAACCCCAGCTCCTTTTCGACTTCGACTTCAACCCATAATCCCTGTGCATCGAAGCCGTTTCGATAATGGCAGGAATAGCCATTCATTGCTTTATATCGCAGAAAAATATCCTTTATGCTCCGACCCCATGCATGATGTATGCCCATGGGGTTATTTGCAGTGATTGGCCCGTCCAGGAAACGGAATCTCTTGTTATCTTTGTTCTTTTTCCGTAATTTTTCAAAGTAATTGCCCTTATTCCATAGAGCAAGGATTTCCTGTTCCATTTTGATAAAATCGGGTTTTGCTATTGCCATGATAATCTTTCCTTTCAGATTTGGTATTTCTACAGCAGTTTCGGCAACACTGCGCGGAAAATCGAGAGGATTTCTGCCGGCTTTTGGGCAGAAATCGTCGAAGACTTTTCCGCACAGTGTTCGAAACTGCTATAATGTCTGAAAGGCCATCAATTGCACCGGCTATGACCATAACCTAAACACCTCCTTGGGCAAATAAAAAAACTTCCGCCCAATAACGAATATAAATCGCATCGGGACGAAAGTCTTTAATCCATTAAAACCTTCGCTATACCACCCTTACGCCATACAGACTCATGCTTTTCGCTTCGCGAAAACGCTCTTTGAGCGCCGGTTCTTCCGGGCACTATATGCGTCCCCGGTCACGGAGGGAAACCGTTGCAACCTAATAACCAGACGGCTTTCAGCGCACCCCTCGAGAGTGATTTTCGGCTGCATGTACTCGTACCGGGTTTCCACTATCTCCGGCTCACTGGGACTTTTTGCTACAGCTTACTCTCTCCGTCATTGGGTTTGTGTTGTTAATTTATCAGAAATATTGGGGATTTTCAAGAAGGGCAAGCCCTTCTCTAAAAATCGAGCGTATACAAGTATTTCTACACCTTTCGAACTTTGCCTTGCCGGAGGTTTGCCGACTGGCTGTTAAGAACAAGATAGCTATTCATCCACTAATTTTTTTATATTTTCATACAATAACTTGCCAATGAATATTTCATTTTGAATCATTAAATCCATGTATAGCTTAACTGATTCTATAAACCCACGTTCTTTTGCTTTCACAAGCAATCCTAAAGTTCCAGTGAGTTTTAATCCTAAATATTTAGCGTATTCCCTTGCAAGCTTGTCATCAATAATACATATATCCGCTTTTAATTCATCAGCAAGAATCATCACTTCAACTTCTCCTTTGTGTAAGGCAGTTTTGAAGTAACGTTTAGCATTTTCATTAGTTATGTGTTGAATCGCAAAATTGGGAAAAGGCAGCAATGTGTCTTTCTTGATGTCACCTTCAACACATACTTCTTCGTAAACCCCATATGGAATATACACATAATTATACATTTTACTCAAAATATCCAATATGCCTATGTCATGTAATGAGATTAGCGGAGTTGAATTTACAACTGCATTAAGCATTTGCAATATCCTCCAATAATTCAGTTTCTGAATCGAAAGAAAAAATAGATACATCATATCTTGAGAGGTAATTTACAAACGATTTTTCATTCATTTCTGCAAGCTCTGCACATTGCCCTAGCGAGAGCCTTCTGTCGGTATAGTATCTCATCGCTAAAGTCCGCTTCATATCCAAACCTATTGATTCTACTGGTTCTCTAAGCGATAACAATATGCTCTCTGGTATAGTTATTTTTGCAGCTACGGTCATTACTGTTGCTCCTTTCTTGTTATAATCATTTTTTAGTATTGTATAAGTACAGTACTGGGAGTTATTTCTTGTTCGTTTTATGCGTTATCTGAAAATGGGAGTAACCTCTTTGATGTTATAGCAATATCACTTGCCTCATAAAGTTCTGAACATAAAAACTCACATGATGAGTCATCAAAAAGAGTATAGTTTATTCCACCTCTGTTTCTCGAACTGTCAAAGATTAATCCATCATACTTCAATGATTTAATAAATTCTGCAATATATTGTGAAACAATATAGTCTTTGTCGTTAGAATACACAGGGGTTGAAAAAGCACGACTTACATTCAGGAGAAGAAAAAACTCTTCACTTCCAAATTCATCTGCGTCCAAAATTGTAGAACGCAAGTTTACCAGATTTTTTTTCTCAGTTATTTTGTACTGTGCAACATTAAATACTTGCTCAATTTGTACTCGTGTTTCTGCTAGTGCTGTATTTACATCATTGGCAAGATATAAATATGATATATATTGGGGACTAGCTCTACTTGTATTAGCTTTTTCGTTAGGGGTTTTCCCAGACTCATCTTTTGAGTATCCCCATTCTGATTTTTTAATTTTCTCTGGTATTAATAAGTTTATATACTGTTCGTATGATTTTGGAGTTTTATTTCCTTTTGCTCTTGTTTTGTAGAAATCAGAAATGCTAGAAGGATATTTTATCATTGATAATGGCAAATGTTTGACTTCAACTATTTTTGAATTTTTAATAATGAATTCGCCTGATGGATTAACATCGTATTCACGGGCTCTAAAATAAACGTTATCATTACCACCAATAAGGCAAACACATTTTGCAAAAAGGGTTTCTAATTTATCTAGCATACTCTCTGCATTTGAGAAGAATCTATTCGAATGGATTATTTCTTTTCTAAATTCATCCCATCCACCATTTGCTATACTCATGTTATCGTTAATGGCATCAAAATCACATTTATCCATTTGGGTACTCTCTCCTATCATCCCGGTACATATAGACCAGTTGCATGAATATAATACCGACATGATACATGTTTTACAAGCCTCGCATTCGCCACCATCGGCATATCACCGGAACAAATCAAAAAAAGTATCATAAGAAAACGGAAGCCCCATACTTAACCATTTTGATGAGACAACAAACGGGGCAGAGAAAGTTAACCCTGAGAACCAGAGTATATCTAAAACTGCTTCACTATGTAAAATTAATATATAAAAAGGATTGAATCATTAATCGATTCAACCCTTTTATCACGGAGGGTAAGGGATCCGAACCCTTGCGGGGTTGCCCCAAACGGTTTTCAAGACCAGCATATTTTAAAATCACCTTTCACATCCCGCATGATGCACAAAAAATCCGTATGGCACCATACGCTTTTTTTGTGCATCATGTATATTTGGAATTCACAGCAATTTCCCCAAAACCCCTTGACCCCTTGCGCATCAAACTTGACATTGCAACAACGGGAAAATATACTCATGTCGTGTGTGCCTGCAAGAAATTAGGCATTCTATATGCAAAAAATCATATCCGAAAGGGAGAATGAAAAATGGCTGTAGGTGTTCTAATGCCCAAGGCAGGTATTTCAGTCGAAAGTTGCATTATAGGCACATGGCATAGAAAACCTGGTGATTTTGTAAATATTGGTGATATTCTCTTTGATTATGAAACTGATAAAGCTACCTTCGAATGTGAATCCACGGCGGAAGGGGAGCTTGTAGAAATATTCTTTGAAAGCGGCGAGGAAGTACCTTGCCTGATAAATGTATGCGCTATCGGCAAAATGGGCGAGGATGTGTCCGCTCTAAGACCGGGGGAAGCCCCATCTCCTTCAACTGATATTCTAATAAGTGAATCATCCCCCACATCTCTCATATCAGAGGTACAACCCCAAGTTATAGAGCCTGAAAACACCGAAAGACTAGGCTCTGTCTCTCCACGAGCCAAAAAGCTGGCAGAACGTCTAAAAGTAGATGTAAACTACGCATCCCCAACCGGCCCGCGAGGCCGCATTATCGAAAGAGATGTACTTGCGGCGGCAAACTCCATTAAGACCGGCGAAGGCATCGGAGGACGCAGGGCTGATGGCTTTATCGGCGGCACTCCTATTACCGCAGTTCCTAGCTCTGTAGAATATATCGACGAAAAAATGACACCAATCCGCAAGGCAATAGCAAAATCCATGAGCAAGTCTCTTTCCGAAATAGCACAGCTTACTCATCTTCATTCCTGCGACGCTACCATTATGCTAAGCCTTAGACACCGTTTTAAGAGCTCTGGTTTGGGATTTGAAAATGTTTCCCTCAACGATATGGTGTTGTTTGCAGTCGCTCGGACACTCAAAGCCCATCCGGATTTAAATGCTCATTTAATCGGAGATAGCTTGCGCAAGTTTACAGGCATACATTTGGGTTTTGCCGTTGATACACCTCGGGGCTTGATGGTGCCTACAATTTTTAATGCGGATAAAATGAGTCTTTTGGAATTATCAGCGGCGGCTAAAGACGTTGCTACACAAGCCAAATCAGGCAAAATTAATCCTGATTTATTACAGGGTGCTTCTTTTACTGTGTCAAATTTAGGCGCGTTGAATGTGGAAATGTTCACACCAATAATTAACCCGCCTCAAGTCGCAATACTTGGTGTATGCGGGATTTCCCCAAAGGTAAGAGACAATAACGGAAATATAGAGCTATATCAAAGCATGGGCCTGGCCCTAACATATGACCACAGGGCTGTAGACGGTGCTCCGGCCTCACGTTTCGCCTTCGAGCTTGCCAAGAATATTGAGAATATTGATTTGCTAATGGCATTATAAAAGGAGGGATTGAAGCCAATGGAGAGAATACACAGCGACATATTAATAATAGGCGGCGGCCCAGCCGGTTATTTAGCCGCTGAAAGAGCAACCCAAGGCGGGCTTACGGCCACGTTATTTGAAAAACGCGCTCTTGGGGGCGTCTGCCTCAACGAGGGATGCATCCCTACCAAAACATATCTCAACTCTGCAAAAATCTATGAATATGCACAAAAAAGCAGTGCCTATGGCGTAACCGCTGAGAACGTCAGCTTAAATCATAAAGTGGTTAAAGAGCGTAAGGATAAAGTAGTCAAAACCCTAGTATCCGGCGTGGAACATAAAATGAAAGCTCACAAGGTAAACATCGTAAGAGCGGCGGCTGTTATACAAGGAAAAGAAGGCGAGGCCTTTATTATAGAGGCGGATGGCGTGGGGTACAGCGGACGCTACTTAGTTATAGCAGCCGGTTCCGAAGCGATGGTCCCCCCTATTCCTGGCCTGAAGGAAGGATTGGAGACAGGGTATGCAGTAACCAGCCGCGAAATACTTGATTTGCAAGAAATCCCCATGAAGCTGACTGTAATCGGCGCAGGGGTTGTGGGCTTGGAAATGGCAGCATACTTTGCTACAGCCGGTTCCAACGTCACTGTAATCGAAATGCTTAGCAAAATTGCCGGATATACCGATGCTGAAATATCCGAGCTGCTCATGAAAGATATGCAAAATAAAGGAATCGAATTTAAGCTGGGATGCAAAGTAACGGAATTTGCACCCGGCTTTTTGATGTGTGAAAAAGACGGAACGCCAGAGCGCATTGAAACAGACCTTGCGTTAATCTCAATAGGACGGCGCGCCGCAACCAAGAAACTAGGCCTTGATGCACTAGGAATATATACCGAAAACGGCGCAGTTGTAACTGACAACAATATGCGGACAAATATTCCAGGGGTATATGCTATAGGGGACATAAACGGAAAGAGTATGCTGGCCCATACGGCCTACCGTGAAGCGGAGGTTGCGGTAAATCACATTTTGCAAAAAAAGGACTACATGCGCTATACCGCAATACCTGCGGTTATTTACACCTCCCCTGAGGTAGCCTGCGTGGGAGAAACCGAAGAAACCGCCAAGAATAAAGGCACAGAGTATGTGATTAAAAAATTATCAATGCGCTATTCCGGCCGGTTTATTGCGGAGAATGACAAATCCGACGGCTTATGCAAGCTGCTCTTCGAAAAAGGTACCCAACGGCTGATAGGAGCACATCTGATTGGCCCCTATGCGTCAGAAATGATATACGGAGCCGCCATGATGATAGAATCCTGCTGGCCCATAGACGACCTAAAGGAAATAGTATTCCCCCACCCCACGGTGAGTGAAATTATACGTGAGACATTTTTTTAAAGAAGGAGCGAAATCATGCCCAAGTCCTTAAATATCAATCCAACTGAACTGCAAAAAAGCGGCAAACTAAGCTTTACTGACATCCCTGTAAACAGTTACAACAAGAAAGTCTCCGACGCACGCAAGGATTATTCCGATAAAGACCTTGTGAGAATTTACCGGGATATCACCATCCTACGAGAATTCGAGCATATGCTTAACCAGATAAAAACCCAAGGGGTATACAATGGCATCGAAACTCAATATCCAGGCCCCGCACATTTATCTTTGGGGCAGGAAGCCGCCGCCGTAGGACAGGCTTATTTACTGGATAAAGACGATATTATTTTCGGCAATCATAGAAGCCACAGCGAAATCCTAGCCAAATCCCTGTCATGCATCGAAAAACTCAGCGACAATGAGCTAATGGAGATTATGGAAAACTTCTTGGAAGGGCGCATTCTCAAGACCCTTTCAAAAATATATAAGCATTCCTCCGTAAAAGAACTGGCGATTTATTTTATCATCTACGGTACACTAACCGAGATTTTTGCAAGGGAAAACGGTTTCCATATGGGCCTTGGCGGCTCTATGCATGCCTTTTTCCTGCCCTTTGGGGTTTATCCCAATAATGCAATTGTAGGCGGCTCCGGACCAATCTCAGTTGGAGGAGCACTTCATAAGAAATGCAACAATAAAAATGGCATCGTAGTATGCAATATCGGCGATGGCTCACTTGGCTGCGGGCCTGTATGGGAAGCCATTAACTTTGCCGCCATGGGTCAGTTTGACAATCTTTGGACGGATAAGCCCGGCGGATTGCCAATTATTTTCAATATCTTCAACAATGGCTACGGCATGGGGGGGCAAACCAGCGGCGAGACAATGGCCTATGACATCCTCGCCCGGATAGGTGCAGGTGTAAATGCCGAGCAAATGCACGCAGAGCGGGTATGGGGATACAACCCCCTCGCCGTAATTGACGCATACAGAAGAAAAAAAGAAATCATGAAAACCGCTGGCGGCCCTATACTGCTTGATGTAGTAACTTACCGTCATTCCGGGCATTCCACATCTGACCAAAATGCCTACCGTTCCAAGGAAGAAATGGATTCCTGGATGGCCATTGACCCATGCACCGTGTTCCGAGGGGAGCTTGTGGATGCGGGTGTGGCCGCGGACGGTGTATTCGAGGATATTTGGAAAGAGACCCGTGACCGCATGACACAAATATGCGAATGGGCCTCCAACGTGGAAATTTCCCCTTATGCTGATTTTGGCAAAGACCGGGCCGTAGTAGAACGGATTATGTTCTCAAATATGAAGGTCCCCGCATTCGGAACAGAAACACCTACAACCTTGATACCCAAAGAAGAATGCTCCAGAGTTAAGCAAATCGCAGGCAAGGAGCGTTTTGCCTTTAAGGACGGCAAGGCCGTCAGTAAAATGAAATGCTACAATTATCGCGATGCTTTGTTTGAGCCAATCATTGATAAATGCTACGAAGATTCCTCATTAATATTGTACGGCGAAGACGTCCGGGATTGGGGCGGAGCCTTTGCAGTTTATCGAGGCCTTGGGGAGGTGCTCCCCCACTCCCGGCTTTTTAACGCACCTATTTCGGAAGCCGCAATTGTTGGCAGTGCAGTGGGGTACGGCCTCTGCGAAGGCAGGGTAATTGTTGAGCTAATGTATTGCGATTTTATCGGAAGAGCGGGAGACGAGGTATTTAACCAGCTATCAAAATGGCAATCCATGAGCGCGGGGATACTCAAAATGCCTGTAGTACTCCGGGTATCCGTAGGATCAAAATACGGTGCCCAGCATTCTCAGGATTGGACTGCTCTTTGTGCCCATATTCCGGGCCTGAAAATCTGCTTCCCCGCTACACCATATGAAGCCAAGGGGCTAATGCAGACTGCCCTGGGCGGGACAGACCCGGTGGTATTCTTCGAAAGTCAGCGTCTATATGATATGGGCGAGCAGTTTTATGAGCAGGGCGTTCCCGCAGAGCCATATGAACTTGAAATCGGCGGTGTCAACCAAGTACGGACAGGCAAAGATATAACAATTCTTACAATAGGTGCAACCCTGTACAAAGCTGTGGAAGCTGCGGATATCCTAAAAAACAAGTACAACATGGAAGCAGATATCATCAACCTGTATAGCCTTGTTCCCTTGGATTATACAAAAATAATCGAGTCGGTAAAAAAGACAGGCAAGGTCGTACTGGCCTCCGACGCCTGCACCCGAGGCTCTTTCTTAAATGACATTGCCCGGAATATAACCGAGCTATGCTTCGATGATTTGGACGGCCCACCCGTTGTAGTAGGCGCAAAAAATTGGATAACGCCTCCCTTCGAGTTTGACGAGTTCTTCTTCCCACAAGCAGGCTGGATTCTTGATGCAATCAATGAAAACATAATTCCCCTTCCAGGACATGTGCCCACTGAGAGCTTTACAGTAGTTGAGCAGATGCGTACAGCGAAAATGGGAGTCTGACCGGAGTCGGCAAAAATGACAAAACCGGAAAAGTAACGCTTTACCGATAATACGAAAGAAGGAGTGCATGGGGGCAGCGCAGCCGCCCCCACTCGAAAATTTGCATACTTAGCTGGTGACGGTAAATGCCCGTAATGGGCAAATTGGAGGAAAACAATATGAGCTTAAACATTTTAACAGCAATGTCCAATAAATACGGTTCCGACCCCAACTATGTCCTTGCAGGGGGGGGCAATACATCATTCAAGGACGCCGGCGTCATGTATGTAAAGGGCTCTGGCACAGCCCTTGCGGATATACAGCCCCATCAGTTTGTTCAGATGGATATGAACAAATTACATGCTATGCTAGAAAAAGACTATTCCCCTGAGGATGACAAACGGGAGGCAGAAGCCCTTGCCGATATGCTTGCCGCCCGGTTACCGGGAGAAGAAGCCAAGCGTCCCAGTGTTGAAGCCATTCTTCACGCCCTATTTCCGTATAAATATGTCTTACATTTGCATCCCGCCCTTGTAAACGGGCTGACATGCGGAAAAAATGGCGAAAAGCATTGCAGGGACTTATTTGGCGATATAGCTGTGTGGATAAAGCTTACCAAACCTGGATATATACTAGCACTTGCCTGCAAAAAAGCCTTCACTGAGTCTCAAGCTAAAACAGGTGAGTTTCCCAAGATAACTATTTTGCAAAACCACGGTATCTTCATTGCCGCAGACACTGTCGAGGAAATCGAAGCTACCATGAGCAACGTAATGACAAAGCTGAAAACCAAGAGCGAGCCAGACTTTTCGGCAATTGATTATTGTAAAGACAGTGTATCTCACATTGTCCCGGCGTTACGGATGCTTTATTCTCCTACAGGGATGGCATCGGCGGTTTTCTGCACAAGCAAACAAGTCATGGATGTTGTATCCGATGAAAAGCGATTTATAAGAGCACTGGGCAAACCCTTTTCCCCCGACCATATCGTCTATTGCAAAGATGAGCCATTATTCATAAATACGGACGCAGACATTAAGAAGGCTTTCGAAAATTATTGTACTAAAAAGGGATATGCCCCCAAAATTATTGCAATCAAAGGCCTAGGCTTTATAGCCCTCGGCTCCACCAAAAAAGAAGCGGAAACCGCAAAGCTTCTGTTTCTTGACGCAATAAAGGTTGCGTTTTACTCAGAATCCTTCGGAGGGCCTCTGCCCCTCCCTGATGCATTTACAGATTTCATATTGAATTGGGAAATAGAGGCATACCGCACCAGAGCCGCCTTTGATGCAGAAAAATCTACAAAACGCCTAGAGGGAAAAATCGCTATCGTAACAGGCAGTGCTCAGGGCTTTGGCAAGGGCATAGCAATGTCCCTTGCGGCAGAAGGGGCGTATATCGTTGTTGCGGATATAAATGCGGCCGGCGCGGAAAAAACCTCGGCTGAGCTTAACGAGACATACGGAAAATACTGTTCCATCCCCGTCGCGGTAAATGTAACTGACGAAGCATCTGTTGAGGACATGATACATGAAGCCGTGGCCAACTTCGGTGGTCTGGATTTACTTGTATCTAATGCGGGAGTGCTCAGAGCAGGCAGTGTATTCGAGCTGACAAAGGAAAGTTTTGACTTTGTGACCTCAGTCAATTACACGGCTTATTTCTTATGTGCAAAGCATGCCGCCAAAATAATGAAACTGCAAAACGAGATGTCCCCTGACTATCTTAGTGATATCATTGAAATTAACTCAAAATCCGGCCTGGCGGGAAGTAATAAGAACTTTGCTTACGCAGGCAGTAAATTCGGGGGGATAGGACTGACCCAGTCCTTTGCACTGGAATTTATCGAATACGGTATCAAGGTCAACGCCGTCTGCCCCGGAAACTACCTGGACGGCCCTCTATGGTCAGATCCGGAAAACGGCTTATTCAAGCAATATCTGGATGCAGGTAAGGTGAAGGGCGCAACGAGTCTAGCCGATGTGCGCAAATACTACGAAGACCGGGTTCCTATGAGGCGAGGTTGCGAAATAGCTGATGTGGTACGGGCAATACTGTATGCTGTTGAGCAGCAGTATGAAACCGGCCAAGCCATACCTGTAACCGGGGGACAGGTGATGCTAGGATGACGAATTTAGTTGAAAGACTCAATGCAGACGCAAAATCAAAACGGCTTTCTTCTCTAAGGGAGCTCATGTCATTTTATAAGTCCGGCAAACTCGAAGCCCCACAATCTAACGATAATGTGAATAATCATATCCATACCACATACTCATTTTCTCCTTATTCTCCAACAATGGCCGCATATTTGGCTTGGACCCATGGACTTGCAACCGCTGGAATCATGGATCATGACAGTGTGGGGGGATTGCAGGAATTTATCGAAGCCGGGCAGATTATCGGCATCGCGGTAACAGTAGGATTCGAGCAACGTGTAAGCTTTAAAAATACCCCATTTAATGGAAAACGGATTAACAACCCCGACCAGAAATCCGCCGCTTATCTTGCGATGCATGGGATACCCCATGACAAAATAGAGGTCGCCGAAGCTTACTTGAAACCCTACCGTGAAGCAAGAAATGTCCGCAATCGCCAAATGGCCAAGAAATTGGATAACTTTGTGCGTAAAGCAGGACTGGAAATTGACTTCGATAGAGATATACTACCCCTTTCACAATATAATGACGGAGGCTCTGTAACCGAGCGACATATACTATATCCCCTCGCAATAAAAATTATGGATAAGCTTGGCCCCGGCCCCGGTGTTGTTTCATTTCTCAAGGATAAATTTGATATTGCGGTAAGTGGTAATAGCCTTGAAAAGCTCAATGATTCCGGCAATCCTTGGTATCAATATTATTTACTTGGTGTGCTAAAGGGCCATATGGTGAAAGACTTTTATATTGATGCTGACGAGGAATTACCTGAGTATGGGGAGTTTATCAAGCTTGCAGAAAGCATCGGCGCAATACCGGCATACGCGTACTTAGGCGATGTAGGGGATTCTGTTACTGGCGATAAGGTAGCAGAACGCTACGAGGATGCTTATCTGGATGAGCTTATTATTTTTCTTAAAGATGCAGGATTTAAAGCCATTACCTATATGCCCACAAGAAATACCCATGAGCAGGTAAGGCGTTTGGCATCCTTGTGTGAGGAACATGGCATATTTGAAATATGCGGCGAGGATATTAACTCTCCCTTCCAGCCTTTCATTTGCAAGGCCCTTGAAAGGGATGAGTTCAAGCATCTAATCGACGCGGCATGGGCTTTGATAGGCCATGAGAATGCGGCAACGGGTTCGGGTATGTTTTCTGAAGAGGCAATCCGGAAATATCCATCGTTGAAAGAACGTGTACAATACTTTGCAAATGTGGCGCGAAATTGCAATCATATGGGCAGCGAAGCTGCCCCCACTCGAAAACTTTCATGCTTAGATGGTGAAGTCGGTCCTTAGTGGGCTGTTAATACGAAAATAACTCTATCAGCTTACAATCTATGGCAAACCAAAACCGGTTTTTAGTAAGCGCGCACGAAGCGCGCGCAACTCAAAAACTACATTGAGCGGCGGAGCCGCGACTCCGCTTTTCATACTTGGCTGGTGACGAATACGCCCGTAATGGGCTGTTAGGAGGGTGAAATGAAAACAAAGGCTGTAAGACTTTATGGAGTAGATGATCTAAGACTTGAGGAATTTGAGTTACCACCAGTGGATGCGGATGAAATGCTTGTAAAAATAATCACGGACTCTGTATGCATGTCTACTTACAAGGCTGTGAAGCAAGGGGGCTCGCATAAGCGGGTACCCAATGACGTGAGCACAAACCCCGTTGTAGTGGGGCATGAGTTCTGTGGAGAAATTATCGAGGTGGGCAAAAACCTAACCGGCCAATATCAAGCAGGGCAGAAGTTTACCATGCAACCTGCAATGAAAGGCACAATGGACGCCGCAGGCTATACCTTCAAATACATCGGTGGAAACATGACATACGCAATTATCCCCAAGGTTTACTTTGACCAGGATTGTGTACTTGTATATGAGGGTGACGGTTTTTTCCATGGTGCCCTGACGGAGCCTCTTTCCTGTGTAATAGGTGCCACCCACGCCAATTACCATACTCGTAAGGGTGAGTATGTCCATGATATGGACATAAAAGAAAGGGGTAACATGGCTGTGCTCGGCGGCTGCGGCCCTATGGGGTTTGCTCATATTGACTATATTTTACATCGTGACCGTAAGCCGGGGCTGTTGGTGGTTACGGACCTTAAACAAGACAATCTTGACTATGCTGCATCGACACTGACCGTGGAAGATGCGGCTAAAAACGGCATTAAGCTTGTATATTTTAACCCCACTACATCTTCTGACCCCGTGGGTGAGATGATGGCATTGACAGACGGACAGGGATACGATGATGTTTTTGTGTTCTTCCCTGTAGCAGATTTAGTGGAGCAGGCCGACGCGATGCTTGCATATGACGGGTGTCTTAACTTCTTTGCGGGGCCGTCGGATACAACATTTTCCGCTAAACTCAATTTCTACAATGTCCATTATAATTATACCCATGTCGTTGGCACCAATTCTGGTAATACTGACGATATGAAAGAAGCCCTTGAGATGTCGGCTGCGGGGAAAATTAATCCCGCCCTTCTGGTGTCTCATATAGGAGGATTGGACTCCGTTGCGGAAACCGTCATAAATTTACCGAAATTACCGGGCTTCAAGAAGCTTATTTACAACGAAATCTCAATGCCCCTAACTCCCATAAATGACTTCGAAGAAAAGGGTAAAACCGACCCGATGTTCAAGGCTCTGGCTGAGATATGCAGTCGGCATAATGGACTGTGGAGTGTTGAGGCGGAAAAATATCTCTTGGAACACGCTCTAAGGCTCTAAGCCCCCTTCTTAGAAGGGGGTGCCTCCGAAGGAGGCGGGGGTTGCTAGCTTGGTAGCGTAGCTGAAAACCGAGATTTGCGGCTTGCGTACACAACCCCTCGCCGCCTACGGCGTCTTTCCCCTTCCACGGAAGGGGACAAAGAAACCGCTGTTTTTGGTATAGCCAAAAAAATCTATTCGGAATGGAGCGATTATATGATTTATATCGAAATGGAAAGCACGGACGCTGCTTTCCATTTTTCTGTTGAAGAATATGTAATGGAGCATTTTCCTTCTGATGAGACTGTCATGATGATATGGCAGGCTGATAATTGCGCGATGCTTGGATGCAATCAGATAGCTGAAGCGGAAATTGACATAGGCTACGCCGAGAATGAAAGGATTCACATAGTCCGCCGGTCAAGCGGAGGGGGGACTATCTTTACCGACATGGGCAATCTGTTGTATACCGTGATACTGCCCCATAAAGATCCCCCAGATGAGGTCAGAAAAAATGTCGCCGATATGATAATTAAGGCGTTGAGGGAAATGGGCATCCCCGCAGAGATTGACGGACGCAACGATATCCTTGCGGACGGGGCCAAGTTCTCCGGAATGGCTCAGTATACACGGCACGGCAGAATATGCACCCATGGCTCTCTATTATATGATACGGATTTGGATAAGCTTGCCCGGGTGCTCACTGTAGATGATGCTAAGATTCGTTCCAAAGCATTGCGGTCAGTGCGCAGCCGGGTTACCAATATCAAGAAATATTTAAACCCAGACTACTCCATACAGGAATTTTTGAAACTTTTAAAACAACGACTATTTTGTAACGAGAAGATAATCCGACATACTCTAACAGACAATGCTCTGGCAATGATTCATCAAATCTATCATGAGAGGTATGGAAACCCATCCTGGACTTTTGGACGGGCACCGATGTTTACATTTCATAACAGCAAACGCTTTGCTGGCGGTAAGGTGGAGATATTTCTTGATATTGCCAAAGGGGACGTAATCTCTTGCTGTATACGAGGGGATTTTCTTGGCATCATACCGATTCATGGCTTAGAGGAAGTACTAACAGGCACGGAGTTTCGGTATCAGGCCTTTGTGAGGGCTCTGGAAGAGATCTTGATTCAGCCCTATCTTGGAAACATAGGCAAGGATGAGTTCTTGTCCTGTATATTTGGTGATAGAGATGTCTCGTAAACCGGATTGGCTGCGTATCCGACATTCCGAAAATCCTCAGCGGGCGGGAGTTGAGGAAATCCTTCGCAGTTTAAATCTAAACACCGTATGCAATGAAGCCAATTGCCCTAATTATATGGAATGCTTTTCTAACAGAACCGCTACCTTTATGATTATGGGGACAGTTTGCACACGGAACTGTGGTTTTTGCAATGTGCAATACGGCTTACCTCAGCAGCTCAACCCCGACGAGCCTAAGAATATCGCTCAGGCAGTCAAAGAGCTTGGATTAAAATATGTAGTAGTCACATCTGTGACACGGGATGATTTACCTGACGGCGGGGCCGGGCATTTTGCAAAGATTATTGCGGAAATCAGGCAGGCTGTCCCGGGGACTAAAATAGAGGTGCTTGTACCGGATTTTCTGGGATGCATTGATGCCCTTAAGACCGTTGTTGATGCAGAGCCTGATGTCATCAGTCACAATATGGAGACGGTGAAATCACTCTACCCAGAGGTTCGCCCCCAGGCCGAGTACAGGCGGTCTTTGAACTTGTTAAAAAATATTAACTCAAATATAGCATCAAAAAGCGGGATAATGCTTGGTTTAGGAGAGATGGATGAGGAAATCCATGAACTGCTAGATGATTTGCGAGAAGTAGACTGCGATTTTTTAACGATAGGTCAATATCTTGCGCCTTCGAAGGGGCATGTACCTGTTAAGGCATATATCGAGCCGCGTAAATTTAAAGAGCTGGAAATGGCAGCAAGGGAAAAAGGCTTTAAATTTGTAGCCTCCGGGCCGCTAGTGAGGAGTTCTTATCGCGCAGGTGAAGCCTTTGGTTTATAAAAGGGGCTGTCTCATTAAGCATTTTTATAAATAATTATGCACTTGCCTCGTCGTTGCGAGGAGCGAAGCGACGAAGCAATCCAGCAATTCAAACCTTCTGGATTGCTTCGCTTTGCTCGCAATGACAGGCTTTGCATTGATATTCATGGTTTTTGCTTAGCAAGACGGCCCCAAAGACGCCGAAGGGGGCTAAGTAAAAGGAGGATTTTCATGAAAAACGTACTCGTAGCACAATCCGGCGGACCTAGCGTTGCCATAAACGCGACCCTTGCAGGTATTTTTGAACGGGCTATCACAAGCTCCGATGTGGGTGCTGTATTGGGTGCTTTGCATGGGATAAAGGGCGTCATCGACGACAATATTATCAATGTAAGCGAGACTCTTTCCGACCCTAATATGATAAAACGGCTTATATACACACCATCCTCGGCCCTAGGTTCTTGCAGGCATAAGCTCGACAGTCCCAAAAATGACCCCTATAGCTATAAAGCTATTTTTGATACATTTCAAAAGCATAATATTGGATGGTTTATTTATATCGGCGGTAATGACTCAATGGACACGGTTCTTAAACTTACCGATTATGCAAGGGAAATCGGAAGTAATATATCAATAATGGGTGCGCCCAAAACAATCGACAATGATTTATGCGGTATGGACCACTCTCCCGGTTTTGGCTCGGCGGCAAAATATATTTCCACCACTTTTTCGGAATTGTGGTGCGATATCAAGGTATACGATATCCCCGCCGTTACCATAGTGGAGGTAATGGGCAGGCATACCGGCTGGCTCACTGCCTCAAGTGCTCTTGCTAGTTTGCAGAGCGGAGCACCACATCTGATATATCTGCCTGAGGTGGCATTTGATAATGGGCGTTTTATTGAAGATGTACAGGAAAAGCTCCGTCAGTCTTCTGCTGTTTTGATAGCAGTAAGCGAAGGAGTCAAATACTCCGACGGTTCCTTTGTGGGTGAGTCAGAGCAAAGCGGTGTAATTGACGCCTTTGGGCATAAATATCTCTCTGGCGCGGCAAGGACCCTGGAAAGCCTTGTGCGCAAAGAGATAGGCTGCAAGGTACGTGCCATTGATCTTTCCCTTATGCAGCGATGTGCAGGGCATCTTGTATCTGCTAATGACTTGACCGAAGCAAAGCTCCTGGGTGTGGCGGCCCTTGACCGGGCACTTAAGGGGATATCGGGAGAGGTTTCTGTTATTAATAGAATTTCTGATTCCCCGTATCGTGTAAACTACGGCACTGTACCTGTCAGTGCAATAGCCAATCGTGAAAAGCTAATCCCCCGAGAATGGATTAATGAACGAGGTAATTTTGTGACAGAGGAAATGATTATGTATCTGGCTCCCTTGGTAGAGGGGGATTTTGGTGTGCAGTCACGACATGGTATGCCTGTTTATATAGAATTAAGCTAGGATTTGCGTAGGCACTGAGAGTGGAGGGCTTTATGAGAAAATTAGAATTAAGCGTATGTCCGATTAAAGTCTACAATACGCCGGAGATTCCCACCTTTGAGGATGATAACTCGGCAATGCTAAAAAAAATACCGAAAAGATGGAAGAAAAACGCAAAAGTTATAGCTGGTTTGGGGTTTATTGGAGCACTAGCGCTCTCCAGTGTTGTGAGAAGCGGAAATCATACCTTCCCCCAGGAAATAGTGCATAATCTCGGACACACCCAAGGCAGTTATAGAGGGTTTAGTCAGGAAAACTTGCTTGTCAGGCTTCATACAGGGGGCATGGGCAGCTCATTCTACATGGTACATCTGACAGAGCAAGAAGCTTTTGGTATTATTCGAGCACGACTGGAAGCGGCGGGGCTTAATTTTGATGCAACGCCACCGCCGAGGATTGTTTCCGACCCAACGCTGAAGGAATATAATTTAAGCTTTAGTGAATTATTATTCATGGGTCGCCCTGATGGCATTGATTTTGATTTGTTCGACGCACAAAATGGCATTGCGGTTACATATGTAAGGTCAACCCACCGGTCATTTCTATTGGATGAACGACATATTGCCAGGCTGATTGAGGAAATTTTTGCAGAGCTGGATGAAGAGATTATTGTTGGCGCGTTTCACAATCCAGGGCGAATAGCCGGTAGAGGCGCACCTCTGCCAAGACTGCTAAGACGGCCATTTCCGTGGGAGACCGCAGCAGCTCGCCCGATTCTCGTAAGGCAACTTATCAACCAAGCAGATAAATTTATTGCAATCCTGCAATCAGAGGGCATACTGGAACATTTTCCTGATGTTGATGTCATTATAAACGGCGTACTTTTTAACCATGGCGAATATCCCCTAATTATAAACGATCAAAAGATGGTCCCAGCACTTGAGTTGTTTGAAGCATTGGGAATGGACACTGTTGTAAGTGATAATGGTCTCAGAATTGCAATTACAGCAACAAGAAATAATGTAGAGATCTGGGTTACCTCTAATGGCAGCATTGCCGTCAACCCCAATGTCAATCGCAATCGCTTCAGTGACTGGCCAGAGGACATACCTATGCTTGTGCACAATGATATAGTATTGGCTCCCCTCCAATTTGTCGCAGACTTCGTCGGGGCGACTATCGAATGGAATGAGGATGACCGAATACTCAACATCACATACTAGGAGCTGATAAAATTGCAGCTTACCCTCCATGTTACCAATCAATGTAATCTAAACTGCAAATACTGCTTTGTAAAACGCGGACCGGAGCGTATGTCCCGGGAGATTGCTTTTGCGGCGGTAAAGCTTGGCATGGAGAATACAAACACATCTGGGCTGCTTTTTTATGGCGGTGAACCCCTGCTGGAAAAGGAGCTTATATATGATGTGGTTGATTATGCAAAGAGTATCAGTACAAAGACGGGGCATAACTTTTACTACAAAATCACAACAAATGGTGTGCTTTTGGATGAGGAGTTTTTAAAGTTCGCAAATGATGTCAATATGGCTATCGGATTATCCTGTGACGGGCCTGCACAGGATTATTGCCGCAGCTCCATTGACGGAACCGGGTCGCTTGCTGTCCTTGAAGAAAAAATTTCCCTGCTGCTTGCGCATCATCCCTTTGCAATGGGCCTGAGTGTTGTAGACTCGGCAACTGTTGATAGGGCATCAGAAATTGTTGAATATCTATTTAAAAAGGGATTCAGATATATCCACATGGGGGTTAACTATTCTAAAACCGCACCATGGACAGAAGAACGGCTTTTAGCTTTAGAGATGGAATACAAAAAAATCGCGGAAATGTACATTAATTGGACCAGAAGGGAAGATAAATTTTATTTTTCCTCCTTTGACATGAAAATTTTGTCCCATTTGAAGGGGGAAAAATACAATATAGATAGGTCACGAATGAACATGAATCAACCCTCTGTCGCCCCAGACGGCATAATTTATGCGATGTCAAAGCACTTGAATAATCCTGTTTTTGCAATAGGCGATGTTGTTTCGGGTATCAACAAAAAGAAGCATAAGGCGATA
Organism: Defluviitaleaceae bacterium; assembly: GCA_009781725.1. Lineage (GTDB taxonomy): Bacteria > Bacillota > Clostridia > Lachnospirales > WQUN01 > WRAN01. The sequence goes on along the minus strand of WQVF01000003.1, from coordinate 1,552 downwards.
TATAAAAAGGGTGCGATACCGACTGAACCTTGCCGAAGTTGTGCCATCAAGTCCCGTTGTAATTATGCCTATGACAATTTAGCTAGCAGCGGCTTAGACATTATAAATGACGTAACACCAGTACAATGTGTCCACGAACGATTGATTACGCCAATCGCTGATTATGTGGCACAAACCCTTTTTAAAGAGCAAAATGCCATGTTTACGCAGAAACATTACAATGATTTATATCCCTTTATGTCTCTTTTGGAGGATATTGATTAATTTTATGCAAAAAGAGCAGAGGCCGTCACACACACAACTCCTGATTATGCTATATTCATTTCAAGGGAGGGCTAGTCAATGCATGCATGGGAATCCATTCAGAAAACATTGGAGCATATTGAAAAAAATATCTCAGAGGAAATACATATAGAGGAATTGGCCAAAATCGCCGCCCTCTCTCTATTTTATTATCAGCGGCTATTTGCCCGTCTGGTCAAAAGGCCTGTGCGTGAGTATATTAAGCTACGACGGCTTGCCTATGCTTGCGAGAGCCTTGAAGCCGGGGGACATATCACGGATATCGCAACCAAGTATGGCTTTGGTAGCCGGGAGACATTTTCTCGGGCATTTAAAGAGGTCTATGGGCTTAACCCATCAGAATATCGCCAAAGCCCTGTCGGGCTGAATAACTTCGATAAGCCTAACTTGCTCCTTAACTATGTAATGGTGGACGAGGGTGTTCCTTTGATTAGCGAAGGGATTGTTTTGGAGTATAACCGTAAGATTCTTGATGAAGCGGTCTATTTTCTTGGGGTAAAGGATTTTTGGCGTTTTGAGTCGGGGAAGATGCTTGGGGAAAGGCCCGGGGTCTCCGGCCCCACCGCTATATGGGATAGGTTTTATGAATTGCGCAAGGATATCCCGAGTATCCCATGTGGGCGGAGGGTTGGGGTGTCTTATCACGGCGGTGCGCCGGAAGGCTATTCCACCTACTTTGCCGGGGCGGAAGTTGATGTAATTCCCAAAGATACGGATTTCGCCAGTTGGGAGCTTCCCCCGCGGGAGTATATAGTTTGTGAATACGAAGCTGAGGACTTTAATGAACTTTTGGCGTCCATGGGTAAAATGATGAAGTTTACGAGGTTTTGGCTTAAGAAACATGGCTTGATAGCAGATGGGTTTTTCCCGGAGATATATTATTCATCCCAGAAACATGCATATATGGAGATGTGGATTCCATTTAAAAATCGCTAAATATTTTTTTGCCTTTCGTGATTTTCGTGGTGATTATTTCATGCTTGATTGGTGACGATTATGCCCATAATGGGCGGATATAGTAATTTCAATCCAAAATGCGGGATTGAAATCGCTATAATACGAAAATAACTCTGATTGCCTGCCGTTTATTGTAAAGCCATCAACAAAACCGGTTTTTATAAAGGGGCCGTCTTGCTAAGCAAAAACCATGAATATCTATGCAAAGCCTGTCATTGCGAGCAAAGCGAAGCAATCCAGAAGGTTTGATTTGCTGGATTGCTTCGTCGCTTCGCTCCTCGCAACGACGAGG
>WQVF01000002.1 GCA_009781725.1 Defluviitaleaceae bacterium | reverse complement strand
TCTGACATGCCTTTCGGGTTTTATCGTTGCCCGCCAACCCACCGACACACGAAGTTCGGCATGAATTTCGGATTGATAAAGGTGTTAGCCCACCTGTAAATAGCATACGCAAGTTGCGTTGGTTTGATACAACCGCAGTTTATCACGCATGATATTCGTGGTCAAATATTTTTCGTTTATTATTTGGCTATTTGCCGGTGCAATACAGACATAGTTCCGTGCATGGTGTCATAAAAATTCAAAATTGCTACAAATTGCTACAGTGCCATATTAATGCAGACGCTGAAACCCCATAAATAAAGGCTTTATAGCCCTTCGAAACCATGTGGCATATCCTTGGTAAGAACGAGGTCACCGGTTTAATCCCGGTCAGTAGCTTAACAAAAACGCCCACTCTCTCAAAGGGAAGTGGGTGTTTTTTTACATTTGTCCAACCACATTTCATTAAGGCCAGGATTATTCCGAATAAAAACTTCAGGGTCTTTGTACAAAGCCACGAGTCCAGCATCACCAAACTCTGACGCTATAAACTCCATAAAGACAAAACCTACTTGGTAAACCCAACCATCCTCGCATGAGGAAATGACTGTATCCACATTGGGTATTTCCATATCTATATCAAGCTGGCATGCTTGACCGGCTAAGCATGTTGCCAACCCTTCTGAAAGAAAAAGACGGTTATCTGTTGTGTCTATACTAAGCTCACTTGCCACGATATGAGCAAGCTCATGGATGGCTACCCCCATAATATCATCCTTATCGTGCTCCGGCCCGGGGTTGCTTGGGGAAACCATGTGAATTTCCCCATCCATCTGCTCCGTTAAGCCTTCTTCCTGGACCAATTTCTAACATACTTTCTTCCACAAGGGTAACGCTTTGGATGTCCGAAAACTTAATTGTCACCCCATACGCCCCTCTAATTTGAATTTCATAATCTGTAATGATTACATTTGCAGGACGGGAAGTATATTACACCAAGCACAAAACTGGAACGGCAACGCTTTTACTAATAAATCCAGTCTAGTCCCCCATCCCCTTTCTTCTAAAAACGACCACAAACAAAACTCCTACCACCAGGATATTAGCCCCCATAATCACAAAGGACTGCCAAATAGGGGTTGTTGCCAAATATGGGTGGTTCAAATTATCAGCTACAACATTTAGCTGCTGAGTATAAAAAATATGAAGCACACGAGCCGCAGTATCATTAAACTGGGCAGCCATTGGACCAAAGCCTAGTACCAGGGCTATAGGCATGGAGAGTGCAGTTGCAGCTTGCTGGTTTTTTGTAAGGATGCCGATAGTTGCTCCAAGCACGATTGATGCCGCTACACCAGCTAACATTGATGCCGAGAAAATAAGAAAGTCCATACCGCCGAAACCAGCTATGAAACCAAATGCTACAGTGGTTAACGCACTCACAAAGAAGATTACACTGCCTACCCCGATTAGATAAGCAGAAGGCTTTACTCCCGCCATAACTAAGAAGCGCAAGCTTTTCTTTTCTATGTCTTCCGCAATGATTCCTGCAACTGTGGGTATAAGTGCCATACCTGCAAACATAGTGGCCATCATAGTCGCTAGATTGGGCATGTTGGCCATCATTGCATCAATCATTTCTTGGGGGAGGTAATAACCTTCGAAGTCAATATTGGTCATAACACCCATTACCAAGGCCATCACAGGGTAAATCATAAACTGAATCAAAGTTTCCGGATTTTTTACCGAACCCTTGAGCTGCTTTTTGAAAATTGCTTTGGTGCTACTCATTTTAGCCCACCACCCGTCAGTTGAATAAACACACTTTCCAAATCCATTACGGTCTTGACTGAATTATAACGCTCACAGATTTCTTTGGGTGGGCCTTCTTCTATAATCTTGCCCTGATGGAGCATTACAACCCTGTCACAAAGATGGGTTGCTTCTTCCATATTGTGAGTGGTAAGAAAAATAGTCGAACCCCGTTCCCGTAATTCTCGTATAAGCTGATGAATACCCCGGGCTGTCATTGGATCAAGGGCAGAGGTAGGCTCATCAAGGAATAGCACTTTGGGCTTGTGAAGAACTGCCCTGGCGAGCACCAGCCGCTGGCGCATTCCTTTTGATAATTTGTCCACAACAGTGTTTTTGGCATCACCCAAGCCAACTCTTTCGATTACTTCCAGGGTCCTTGTGTGTGGGATTCCATATATATCTTCGAAGACTATCAGATTATCCAGTGCCGTAAGGCGGGAAAACAACCCATCATGCTCAAGCATCAGTCCGATTTCATGACTTTCTACACTTACATGTACCTCACCACTGTCTATGGACAATTGCTTAGTAAGAATATTAATAATGGTGGTCTTGCCTGCCCCAGAAGGGCCCAGCATCCCAAAGATTTCTCCTTCACGGGTCTCGAAGGTGACATCCTTAAGCACCTTGTTATCTCCGAAGGACTTCTCTACATTTTTCATACTTGCACTAATCATTATTCATCTCCTTCATATAAATTCGCTAAATAAATTTCCAAAGCCGGCTGTATATAGCTGCTGGTTTCCATAAACTTCTTGAAATTGACATCGTCAGTCATCAGTGATTTCTCTGCATGGCTGTTTATTTTTTGCAGCAACTCCATGTCTCCACCGGTTATACCCATCATTATCTCCCAGAATTCCTTGGCAAGGGCCTGCCCTTCATCGCTACCTGGTGATACACCTTCCTCACGAAGTCTTGCGGCCACCTCATAGATACGGTTTGTTCTTTCGACTAACATTATTGCATCTTCCCGATTCATGCTTTCGGATAGGGTTTGAAGAATATCGTTATCAAAATGCTTTACCATCCAGTAGTTTTTATTCTTGATTTGCAAGTTCATGAGGATGGCAAAGTATTTTTGGATATCTACGGTTTCCATTTGTGTGATTTCACCTTTGAGAGCTTCAATAGCCTCCAATGATTCCAACAAAACATCGACTTTGCTGCGGATATGGGCAGCGTGATCTGTGAGCATATTGATTGCATCATCTTTGGTCTCAAGGGATGATAACCGCTTTTTTATCTCACTTAATGGTAGCCCAAGCTCTTTCAGTAGCATTATTTGGGCTAATTTGGCCATGTCGTTCTCATTGTAGAGCCTAAAGCCTCCTTCGCTTTGAGATGATGGGGATAGTAGCCCTTCCTTGTCATAGTATTGCAATGTGCGGACAGATACATCCGCTTTCTTTGCCAATATCCCTATACGCATATAGCCCTCGGGTATCGCTTTGTATTTTTCCATGGTGTACCTCCTTGCTAGCAAGTGCATTATAAACCCTTACGTTAACGTCATTGTCAAGCATGTTTTTTTGTATAAAAAACTTTCCTATAGCGAATTAATTCGAAATCAGTCCAGCCTGTCGCAAAAAACGTGTAGAATCGTTCATGATTTTCGGCTCGGTCTGGACTGTTTCTCATGTAATTCGCTATAATTTTCGCAAAAGAACAAAACGGCTCCGCCGTTTTTGTTTCCTGCAGGCTGCAGCGAAATTGCGAATGCAATTTCCTAGCATAAAATAAACCAGCACGATGGCTGGTTTTTATGTTATTCACATTACCCTGAGACTATACTCACCCCAGGCTCAAACTCTACCAATGTGATATACCCTTCATCTATATAATCTGCAATAAAAAAATATCTGCGTCTGTTATGGTGGTCTACAAAGCTTATACCCCTGTCCGGCTGCCAGTTTGCATAAAATGGCGCCTCCGGTAGCAGCTCTTCCCGGGAATAGAGAATTTCCCCTTCGTAAAAATATATATCTTCATCGCAAAACCCTAATGCGAAAAACCTAAAATCTATGACCATCGCCCCTGGTGTAATAATAATCTCATCAGCCATGCCCCAGGCGATATTTATTATGTAGGTAGTCCGGCTACCTTCATTGGCAGGAGGGATTGAGTCCTCCCTCATATCAATCTCCGGAATGTCTTCTGCCGGGGCAGGGGTAGCCTGGGCTAGGGGCGGCTCAGGAATGAAGTGAGCACATGCCGTCATAGCAATAATTATGACAAGCAGCAACGCTGTCAGTAGAATGCCTTTGTTTTTCATATTCATCTCCTTTGGCCAATAGTGTGCTATTATCATAGAAAAACATAAGGAGTGGGAACCATGCAAGTTTTTCTGGTAATTATCTTCGTAATCTTGGGGCTTATAGTCCAATATTTTCTTATCAAAGCCGCTGTTGCAGGGGGGATTAAGGAAATGTATGACGAGTTAGACCTATACAACCATTCTCAGCGGCGGCGCGCAGTAAAAGAAGGCATTAAGGAAGCCCTCTCTGACGATGATAACAAGCTCCTTAAAGAGCTTCAAGATATGTTCAAAAATGCAATCCTTGAAGCGTCACAGGAGAGCTAGACTTCCACTATGTCAACTACGTCCGATCGTGGCAGCCGCCGACTATTAATCATATGCCACACCAGCAGCCAAATACTCTTTACCGTCATAGCAATAGCAATCCCCCACCATACCCCAGTAATCCCCAGTGCCGTAGCCGCAAGAGCATAACTCACAATTACCCTAAGCACATTGCTCCCGGCACTGGCAATGGTAGGCTTCATGGTAAGGCCGCGGCCCCTAAATGACCCAACCGCAACCCCTTCCATGCAAAACAGCAGCTGGGTAAGGGCTATTATCCTTAGATAATCCCCCCCCATTCGTATTTCATATACATTATTAAGGAAGATACTCACCAGTGGTTCCGCAAAGGCAAAGAGCACAATGGTAATCACAAGCCCATAAATCCCCATAACCAAGCTGGAAATTTTGTAGCCGCTATGCAAGCGGCTCCATTTTTTTGCGCCGTAATTTTGTCCCACAAAGGAGCCGTATGCCATGGCAAACCCTCCACCTACCATAAAGGAGAGTGCCTCAACCTGATAACCCACCCGATGTGCAGCAATGGCCTCCGTGCCAAAGTCCGCAATAAGCCGTGACACTACCATAAATAAGAAAGTAAAGGTCATACTCTCCACAGCAACAGGGCCGCCCCATTTGAAAATTTGCATAAGCTTGACCTTACATATCTTAAACCGGAAAGGAAATACTTCAAAGGGGCGACTGCTATAACGCTTAATAGCCCATAACTTGAGAATAATATTGACGGTTGTAGCAATGACAGTGCCAACTGCAGCTCCGATAATCCCAAGATTGAATACAAAAATAAGCAATGGACTTATGGCAATATTAAGGGCCAGGCCAAGGGAGTTGATATAAAAGGGCAACTTGGTATTGCCAAAGCCGTTAAAGCACCCGGTAATAACATTGTGTACAAACATCATAGGCAGCCCAATTGCTGTAACCGCCAAGTACTGCTCCGCCTGTAATACAACAGTTGCATCTTCTATGTTGAAGAAGCCTATAAGAGGCCGCCTGAAAACAATCATCGCGACAGAATAAACAAGGCCTAAAATAATAGACAGGAAAATAGCATTTTGCGCAAAGCCCTTAGCCGCTTCTGCGTCCCCACGGCCAAAGTTTTGTGACACCCCTATTTCGGCCCCCATACGACAAAGGGATATAAGCCCCATGGACAACCAAAGATAAAGTGCCGCCGTACCCACCGCCGCAACGGCCCCGCTGGCACCATAATCCCGGGACAGTATCCCCATCCAAAAGGTATCTGTAAGGCTATATGCCATTTGCATAAAGGATGTAGCCATAATAGGCAATGACAGCCCTACCAATTTTTGCAGAATCGGGCCATTGGTCAAGTCATATCTGGTGTTTTTTGCGCTCATGAGTCCCCCAAATTTAAGGTGATATATAGAATCGTAGCAGTATTTCATATTGGGGGATGGGTGTCAAATTTCAAATAAAGTGCATAAAAAATCCGTATGGTGCCATACGGATTTTTTATGCACTTTGTACAAAAATATTATACATAAACTTTATTATCCAGCTACCATAATCCCCATTGCCAAGTCATGAACCCATGGTAAAATAACCATATTCTATTACAGAGGAGATAAGCTCATGGAAATCAAGCAGAAAAAGCGTGACGAAATCCCTAATGAATTCAAATGGAATCTAGAAGACCTGTACCCTACCCCAGAGGATTGGCGCAAAGATGTGGACAGTCTACCCGCTTCAATAGACGAGATAACCGCATTCCAAGGCAAGCTAACCACAGGGAAAGCCCTTGCGGAATGTGCCGATATCTATTTTACCACCTCAGAAAAAACCTCCCGAATTTATTCATATGCAATGATGAAGCTCCACGAGGACTCCAATATCTCCGCATCCCAAGGGATGTCAATCATCGCGGAAAGCGAAAGCACTAAGTTTTACGCAGCGTCGTCCTTTATCATCCCGGAAATTCTGACCCATGACGAGAAAACAATCCTGGACTTTATTAATACCACCCCGGAGCTAAAAATCTACGAGCACTTTCTTAAAAACCTGCTAAGAGAAAAGGCTCATATAAGAAGTGCCGAGGTAGAAGAAGTCCTAGCCAATGCATCAGAAGTCGGCAATTCCTCCAGCAATATTTATGACATGCTATGCAGTGCCGATATGAAGTTCGGCAAAATACAGGACGCAGAGGACAACACAGTAGAGATAACCCACGGGAATTTTATAACTCTGATGCAATCACCTGACCGACGGGTTCGCAGGGACGCATTTACAACTTACTACAGCGTATACCAGGCATTGGAAAATACCATTGCAACCATGCTCTCCTCCAGCATAAAAAAGGATATGTTCTACGCGAAAGCCCGGAATTATACCAACACCTTGGAAGCAGAGCTATCAGACAGCAATATCCCTCGCAAGGTTTACGAGGAGCTGATAAAGACAGTCCATGAATATTTGCCTGCAATGCATCGCTATACCGCCCTTCGGAAAAAGGCACTCAAGCTTGACGAACTTCATATGTATGATGTCTATACCCCATTGGTAGAAGAGGCTGATATCAAGATTTCCTATCAGGAGGCCAAGGAAAAAGTCGCCGTCGGCCTTGTGAGCTTGGGCGACGAATATGTATCAGCAATGGTAAAAGGCATGGAATCCGGCTGGATTGATGTCTACGAAAACGAAGGCAAGGAAAGCGGTGCCTACGCCCTTAATGCATATGGCGTCCATCCATATGTGCTCCTTAACCACGAGGATACCCTTTCGGATATGCTGACCCTGGCCCACGAGATGGGCCATGCAATGCATGATTATTATACCTGTGAGAATCAGCCATATGTGTACGGGCATCCCAATATATTCCTTGCAGAAGTAGCCTCAACAGTTAACGAGACTTTGCTTATGGAGTATATGATAAAAACCACAGAAGACCACAAGACCCGCACCTATCTGTTGGGAGAGTATCTGGAGCAATTCCGCGGTACGATTTACAGGCAGGTAATGTTTGCAGAGTTTGAAATGATTACCCACAGTATGGCAGAACAAGGGGAGCCACTTACGCTGGAAACTCTGAAAAATGTCTACCGTGAGCTTAATGTAAAATACTATGGCCCGGATATGATAATCGATGAGGAAATCGACTTGGAATGGGCAAGAATCCCTCACTTTTATAGTGCATTCTATGTTTACCAATACGCAACAGGATATTCCGCAGCACTGGCTTTTGCCAAACGTATACAAATGGGGGGGGAAAAGGCAAGAGATGATTATTTAGGCTTTCTAAAGGCCGGCGGCAGTGATTATGCCATTGAAATACTAAAAAAAGCCGGTGTGGATATGAGTACCCCAGAGCCAGTAAGGGCAGCATTACAGGTGTTTGAGGAGCTTGTTGGGGAAATGGAAAAAGCACTAATATAAGCCCAAAAGCCATCAAAAATGCAAATAATATAAGAAACCGCTTTTGTCATTATCATCAAAAGCAAAATGAAGAAAGGGCACTGCCAGGGAAACCGGCACGCCCTTTTTTGCGTGTTTCATGAATAATTAGGCGTTATGTTCGGCTACATATGCATAATTATTCGTTTTTCCTTGAAACACAATCAGAATCCGTGTTATCCTAGCCTTTAACATCATTTTTTCACACATACCGCAAGGAGGCACAGTAATATGAGGAAGAATATTTTGCTTAAATCCATGGTACGTCAACCCCTGCGTACCGCCCTTTTGGTCATACTAATCGGCCTTGCTACCTTTGCCTTCTTTTTGCGTACCGCAGAATTCTTAACCGTCCGCAGCCAGATTGGTGAGCTAGCGGGGATGTACCGCCCCATAGGTGTTATCGGCCATAATGACTATTGGGGAGATGTATCTGAAGGGGCAGAACTTATCGCCCAAAGCCCCCTGGTGGAGCATGTAGATATACGCCAGGGAGTTGAAGGTGTACTGCAAAATATGTATTCCCCTGATGTAGCCGGTATGAATAGCTGGATGCCTCATGAAGACAGACCTAGGATTACTGAGGCTGTTTTCACGGCAACAATTACAGATATGTGGGCATGGGAAACCGATTTTATCGAAGATGCCGACGGCCATGGTCTATCTGTTTGGATGATGGTTAATATATTAGACAGTTATGTGGGATTTCCCGAGCATGTATCATCTCGCGGCAGATCTTGGCTTGCTATACAACTTCCTTATGGGGAGGATTATACATTTTTGCGTTATCTTGCTGTCTCGGATGCAGTGCATCTCTTTAGGGGAGCGTTCTATCTAGGCTTCTTTGACACAGGAGATACTTATGTCCCAACCTTGCGTTCTGCCAGCACTTTGAGTTTGATACCCCTGTATGAAGACGGCCCATTGTTCAAAACATTGTATGCACCGGATATAAGTCCTTCATTTTATGGGCTGGAGCAGGAAGATGAAATAACAAACGCCGTAACACGGCACGGAGTAACTACATCTATTCAAAGAATAGAAGGCACTCAGGCCTGGGGCAACGATGCAATACTTGAACTTATCTCACCTGAAGAGTTTTGGACATGGACCGTAGGATTTGAAAGCCTATTGGATACAGATTTTATTCCCTACGAAACCCAAGCAGATTTCGAGTATTTGGAGCGGCATCTAAGAACCGTGTACTTGCAAGCGACCAGAGATATGACTGCAATGCCCACATTACAACGAGGGTCACCCTTCCGCCTTGGGATTGGCAATCCCGTGGGGCAATACCTCCATATGCTAAGAAGCGGGCGACTTTTAACTGCCAGTGACTATGAAAACTCTAACCCAGTAGCGGTTATCGATTCCAGATTTGGCTGGATACGAGATGTTGAGATTGGGGATACAATCGAAGTTGCAATCCCCCTTGAGCAAGAAATTGTAGGTCTTACCGCCGAGCATAGAGAATTTATGGTGCGGGGGCTGCCCGGTGCGGAGTACTACTTACTTGAATTGGAAGTTGTAGGGATAATTGTCGACTTTTTTACAGCGGATCCCCATGTGCGCGGCACCGTAACCTCCGCATTTATTCATATACCAGAATCCTTGCTTCCTGAGGGATTAACCGTTGCGCCACCACAGGCTGAAGTCATACCCGATTGGCATGGTGAAAATCACCTTCCAAGTATATGGTTTAGCTTTGAGCTAAACGATGCCCGGCATGAGCAGGCATTTCTCTTAGAGTACGGACCTCAGCTTCGTGAGATGGGCCTCGAGCTTATTCTATTCGAAAGCAGACCCGGAGATTTTTGGGCAGTAGCTGACCCTATGATTATGATGGTGACCTTTAATGCCATTGTTTTTTGGGCTGTTTTATTATTGGTGCTAGCCTTGGTTGTATTCTTGTTTTTATCCCAGCGGCGTAAGGACATTGCTATCCAGCAGGGCCTTGGGTTTACTCCAGGGCGAGTTATAGCAAGGCTACAAACCGCGTTATTAATATTTGGCATACCTGCTATTATAATCGGCGGTTTTTTGGGATGGCATATAGCAACAGAAACAACCGCCTATACCCTGGAGGCTGTTGTAGAATTGATACCTGGCTTTGTACCTGATATTGAGTTAACACCCCTGTGGTTTGCTGTAATGGCATTTGTGGTGCTTGGTATTGGGATGCTCATGCTTTTTGGTGGGTCCCTGTATATGACCAGAATACCAGTACTCAATCAATTACAAGGTGTGTTTAATAGGCCAAGAACAATGCGTAAAAAGGCATCCCCCGTAATCATTAGAAATGACACGGGTGCAGCCGCTTTGCCAACAACTTTCCATCTCTCTAAAATGGAGTTTGTTTTTTCCACTACAGCGGCAATATCCGGTGGCCTACGATGGGTAATGCGCCAAATCCGTCGAGCACCTATAAAATCCACACTTGGTGTTGGGGTAGCCTTATTCTTTATTTTGGTCATGGGCTGGCTATATGAGTCTATTGTCAGGGCCGAAGGCAATGTAGATCAATTGCTTATGAACACTACCGTAACAGGAGAAGTCCAAATCCCCGGTTTCTTTGTATCACATCAGGCCCATGTAACATCTGGTATGCCTAGACATCTGGCTATAGATATAAAGGAAGGCGGGTATTTTAGCGATTATATTATGGCAGGTGGTCATGCCAGGTCGTTTATTATTCCTTTCACGGATAACGGATTCCCCTCAGATTGGTATGATGTAATCGATTATGATACTAGCTTGCCGATTGCATACTCTGTAGGGAGCCTGGATACCTTGTTCGCCTTTAACAATTTTGACTTATTTATGGAAGACAATTATCTGGAGGACTTTGGAGGGCTGGAAATAGATTTCCTTCCCGGATATAACGGCGAAAATTTTGCATTTACAGAGGGAGCAACGATCCCTATTATCGTGCCATATAGTTTACTTGAGCGGCGGGGTATAGCATTAGGAGACACAGTATACGTAGGGCATACAACCTACAATATGATGGCCATACAATACGCTTACGCTAAGATTATCGGAGTGCACAATGAATTTGTAACCCCCCATTCCGCTCGGATGGCTACTCTTTTGCCCTTGGACGCAATTGAGTATTTGCTTGGGGTAGTTGTTATGTACAATGACTTCAGGTTTACCATTAGCCCGGAGCATAACCATGATATAACCCATGTAGTGGACTTTGTCGATGATGTATTAAGGAATCGCTATGTTTTCCAGATTTGGGACGAAGCCCTTAATTATATAATAGGAATAGCTCGCCAGACCTTGCTATTACTTGAGCTGATTTACCCCCTTGCCCTGGGGACATCGGTGATTATCGCTGGCGGTCTATCCATGCTTCTGATGCTTCAAAACGCAAAGGCCGCCGCAATCTTGCATGTAGTAGGTACAAGCAAGAAGAAGACCATGGCGATGTTATTATCGGAGCAACTTATTGTATGTCTTGGGGGGGTTGTCCCGGGCCTTATCGCTCTTGCGCTGATGGGGGTAACCTTTGATGTGGCATTATTTATGGCTGTTGGGCTATATCTAGGAGCCGTAGCCGCTGGAGCTATAGTAGGTGCGATAATGGTAATTAACCGCCCACCACTGGCGTTGTTACAGGTGAAGGAATAAGGAGGAACGAAAATGCTTAAATTAGAAAACGTATGCTACCGTTACAAATCCAGTACCGAGAATGTATTAAAAAATGTATCCGCGGATTTCTTTGTAGGAGAGTTTTACTCCATAGTCGGGCCTTCCGGTGTTGGCAAAACTACTTTGCTTTCCATCATGGCGGGGCTTGATAAGCCAACGGAGGGCGCGGTATACATCCATGGAAAAAAGCTGTCCGATATCAATCTAAACACATACCGCCGAGAAGAAATATCCATGGTGTTCCAATCCTTCCATCTGTTCCCTCTGCTCACAGCCCTGGAGAACACCAGTTACTTATTGGAAGCCCGAGGAGTAAAACGCAAAGAAGCGGAAACACGAGCAAGAGAGCTGCTTAATCTTGTAGGCATAGATGAAACCAAGCATAAACGCTATCCCGCCAATCTTTCCGGCGGTGAACAGCAGCGGGTAGCTATTGCCCGTTCTCTTTCCACAGGTGCCAGAGTAATCCTTGCCGACGAACCCACAGGCAACCTGGACACTGCCAATGGTGACGCCATAGTGAGTCTGCTTAAAAATTTGGCTCACAATGAGTCTTACTGTGTAATAGTTGTAACCCATAACCCTGAGATTGCCGCCACTTCTGATACTGTGTTAAGGATGTCTGATGGAGCTTTTATTGTGAGTAAAAATGAGGCATAAGTAAATGTCTTGATAAAAGTCCGGCAAACCTCAGCGTCGTCATCCCGGGCTTGACCCGGGGTCCCCCGTCCTTTGGACTAAGGGGACCTCGGGTCAAGCCCGTGGCGACAAGTTTTTGCACTGATTCTTGGTGAGACAATTTGTCCGTCGTTGACACCAGTACATATATGAACCAGATTACATCCGGCACCTATTATGGCTCGGGATTTTGATTGTCTGTTTCCATTACAATAATACCATTGTAGTCGTAAAAATTGATTTTATCCCCTGTTTCCCAGCCTTTAGCCTGTCTTACTTCTTTAGGTACGATAATTCGTCCCAATTCATCAATAGATTTTGTTCCTAGAATCTCCATGGCTCTCCTCCTATCCCCCATTACGGGCATTATCGTCACCAACCATGCATGAAAATAGCCTTTGACGATATCATCAAAACCGCTTTTAGCTATGCCAAAAACAGTGGGTTTTATATCCCCTTCCAAAGGAAGGGGGCTATCCGGCAGAGCTATCTTCGTACTATTTTGTATAGAAAGGCCAGCGGATGTTATAAATTAAAAAGCGCGTAGGGTGATGGAAATCCATCATCACCTACACGCTGTTAGCTTATGCGCATACACAAAAAATATCGCTGCCTTACCGCATGGGTTTATATAGCAATATACCCTACCCGTTAAGTTTGCCTGCCAAGGCCTGTAACTAGGCTTGCCCGCCTTGAAGAAGGTGGGGGGATGTTGTATACTTGTCCTGCTGCGGTGGCAGGTTTATCCTGTGCTTGTAGGTGATGTCTGTAATCCCTACGAGCCCGTGTCAGTGTTTCCACGCACTTTCACGGTACCGCGGTGCTTTATTATAAGAATATCAGCAAAATGCGCCGCTGACCTTTCTTGCGGGCACTATACCATAATTTTCTTTGTATTTCAACAATCTGCGATATAATTAATAATAAGGAGTGGACAGCATGTTTGAGTTAAGACTATTAAGTTCCCTAGCAAAAGTATTTCCAAAAAGTGCGCCTCCCGAGAGGCCTGAAAAAAGTTGGCTCGGTGCATTGGAGGGCGAGACGGTTTCATTTCAAATCGCATACAAGCACAGCAATAATAGCTGGCGCAAATGGGCAAAGCTTGAAGTGGATGTATCGGATAAAGTCGATGTTCAAATCCGAAGAGTTCGTTATATGCCTGGATATATATCAACGGGCTTCGGGACAGATGATGGCTATTTATCCAGCGAGGATGGTCTGTTTCCTGATTTACTGGAGCCTGTGGATACAAATCGCATTCCCCTTATTCCAGGGACATGGCAAAGCTTATGGGTTGATATAACTATTCCCCCTAATGCAAAGCAAGGCTGTTATGGAATTACCGTAAAAATGAGCACCCCAGACGGAGAGACTTTAGGCGTCAGGGAAACGGCAATCAATACTATTCCTGCTCAGCTTCCTCCTCTTTCTATCCCACGTACTATGTGGTTCCACACAGATTGCCTAGCGGAGTATTACGGAGTAGAGGCCTTCTCTGAAGAGCATTGGCGTGTTGTTGAAAATTTTGCATCCTATGCTGTAAAGCATGGAATAAATACCTTACTAACCCCTCTTCATACTCCCCCACTAGATACAGAAGTCGGTGGCGAGCGTCTGACCACTCAGCTTGTTGAGGTAACCGCCGAAGGTGATAAATATGAATTTGACTTTACAAAGCTAAAGCGTTGGGTTGATATGTGCCAGCGCATTGGCGTTGAGTATTATGAAATGGCCCATCTTTTCACCCAGTGGGGAGCAAGACATGCTCCCAAAATTATGGGAACGAAAAATGGCCAATACACTCGGCTCTTTGGGTGGGAAACCAAGGCCACGGGCGAGGAGTATTCCAATTATTTGAATCAAATGCTACCGGCACTGACGGAGAAGCTCCATGAATGGGGCATAGCAAAAAAAACCTTCTTCCACATATCCGATGAGCCCAATCGGGAGCAGTTGGAAGACTATATGGCCGCCCGCAAAGTCGTAGAACCTCTGCTAAAGGGATTCAGAATTATGGATGCCCTTTCTGACTATGACTTCTATAAGCAAGGCGCGGTGGCTGTTCCAATCCCATCAGTTGACCATATTGAGCCATTCCTAAAAGGGAATGTGGCAGAGCTCTGGTGCTATTACTGCTGTGCACAGAGCTACAAGGTGCCTAATCATTTCTTTATGCAGCCGTCATACCGTAATCGGATTACCGGCGTGCTTATGTATAAGTACAACATCAAGGGGTTCTTGCACTGGGGATATAATTTCTATAAATCTGTCCATTCGGTTTATCCCATTGACCCATATGTGGTCACCGACGCTGACGGTGCATTCCCATCCGGGGATGCTTTTATAGTGTATCCCGGAAAATCGGGGCAACCCCTTGCGTCCCTCAGGCTAATGGTAGCTCAGGAAGCATTTGGGGATTTCCGCGCTTTGACTCTTTTAGAGAGTCTAGCGGGGCGAAATACAGTGCTGGAGCTTATTGATGAAGGATTGGTGAAACCAATCACCTTTAAGGAGTTCCCTCAAAATGAAGAGTATCTGTTACAGCTGCGTTTACGTATTAATCAAAGGATAGGCGAGTTGAGGTCAAAGTAGTCCCCGACTTCACATTCCGCCATATTGACTCGTCCATCTGGCAAGAAAACTACCCCCTCCGATTCCAACAGAGCCTTTCGCATATCTGCAAACATGCCACCGGTAATGGAGCCGTCGGCCATAACTACCCTTTGCCAAGGGATATCCTCCGGACAGATACGCATAGCGCGCCCGACTTCACGGGCGTTGCGGGGTCGGCCTAATAATTTGGCTATATATCCATATGAAATAACCTGCCCCTTAGGGATTTTTCTTACGATGTCATATATATCTGCGTAAAACTGGTTCATACTCACCTATATTAATGGAGCTGTCTTGCTAAGCAAAAACCATGAATATCTATGCAAAGTCTGTCATTGCGAGCAAAGCGAAGCAATCCCAAAAGGTTTAATTTGCTGGATTGCTTCGTCGCTTCGCTCCTCAACGCTTTTATGTTGACGAGGCACGTGCACAATTATTCATAAAAATGCTTAACGAGACGGCCCCTCATTTTATTCCACCGTATAATCATCAAAATACCCGCGCACCAGCACTACCGGTGTGCCTTTGTCCCCGCTGCCTCCTATCAAGTCGCATAGGCTGCCTAGCAGGTCTGCAAATATCCTTGGGGTAGTGCCTTCCCGGAATGCGTCGGGATTATCGGCTTTGTTTTTTATTATTTCGGCTATTGCACTACGCTGTGCTTCTCCAGTCAGGCCTTTGGCCACAGTGTCCGCCACTAGCTTTATCTTTACTTCTTCAGGCCTTCCGGCCAGTCTTGGAGTGTACCCCGGGGAAACCACCGGGTCTGCTAGCTCCCATATCCCGCATAGGGGATCTTTGAAAGCACCGTCACCATATACCATGACCTCCGGAGTCGCACCGGTTTTCTTGTGAAACAAATTTCGCAATTTTTCCACAAACTCCTCTGAGTTATTAGGGAAAAGCTTCAAGCTATCGGTGTCAGACAAATTAGAGCCCAATATGCCATATTTGGAATTAAAACCGCTGCCATTTACGCTTTGGTTCAAAATATCCGACAGGGTATACACGGTTTTCGCCCCAGCTTTTTGCAAACGAGCCTGAGTTGTAAACCTATTATGAATCTCACCTACCAGTACATGAGGGGTAAGCTTCATGATATCCCTCGGGTCCTTAGAGAGATATAGGGAGATATTATCCCCAGCCTCTTGATATAACTCCAAATAATCAATTCCGGTAAATGGATGGATGAACTCACCGGCAACGGCCTTAAACTCCGCGGCGGTTACCATCCCAGTCGGTAGGGCATCTGTTATTTCGTCCAGTCGGTTGATATCCAAGATTGGATTGCCCACTTCGTCATGGGGGTAGCTTAGCAGAACATGGAGCTTTTTTGTCCCTTTTGCTATCCCTTTAAGGATGCGGAAAAAGCGGTTACGGGAAAGCATGGGATATACCAGCCCTATCTCCGCATCACCAAATTTTGCTCTTACATCCGTTGCGATATCATCTTCCGAGGCAAAATTCCCTTCATATTTGCCAACAAGGGCCTCCGTTACTGCTACGACGTCATCGTTTTTAAGGGGAGCATCCTTGGTCACCTCCAAGATATGGTCAGCAACGATACTGATTAAGTCATCTCCAAGGTTAATTATCGGCAAGCGTATACCTATTGCTGTTGTGCCTGTTAAGCGCATACTTACTCCTTTCCGTAAACCGCTACCCATTCCTCTGGGCTGATAGCTGTTACCGGCGAATTGCGAAAGCCCTCTGTTTCCCCGGTAATAATATGAACAGCTTTAAGCTTTTTGGCACACGCGGCCATAAGTGCCAATTCATAATCTTCCATATCCATGTCCAATGCCCTAATGCAATCGGACTTATCTGTGGTAACTATATGGAAGGCGTTAAGTAGCTTGGAAATTATGGCCTTTGCGGCATATGCGTCACGGCGGGTTTCCATAGTAGCATAATGGATATCCGTAAGGGCAGAAATTGGTATCCAAATTTTTGCTTTACGGCTTAGCAGAATATCAAGGCAAGTCTTTGCGGCGGCGGCACCTGGTTCACGCTTAAGTATATAGTCAAGAATTACGTTGGTACCAATCAATACGGTCATAACGTCTCACCCTTTCTTCATTATTTTTTGGCTCGGCCTTTTCGTCCCCTTCGGAGACGGAAAGTATACCGTAAAGGGATTGCACCTCCGCAAGGACATCTTCCTCGTCCCGGATTAGCCGTGCAATTTTGCGGCCGTTACGGGTTACTATAATATCCTCGGTATCCAGTAAATCCAGGTACTTACCTAGGTTGGTCTTGAGGTCTGTTGCGGTGACTACCATTGGTGTTCACTCCTTAAGTATGTATTATGCGGTACGCGAGTGATTATATGTAAATTGATTAATTTGCACAAGATGAATGATTAATCATTTTGGTTACAGTTGTATTAAGAAAGTATTGCATAGCAGCGATATTATGCATTAAAAAATCCCCGCAGGCAACGGGGATTGGTTTTCGCATTAATTCACTATATCTTTCGATTTTTCCTTCACTATATAAACAGGCCGCCCTTTTACCTCGAGGTATGTCTTAGAAAGATACATTCCCATTATCCCCGTACATAAAAGCTGTATCCCACCAACGAACAGTACAATGGTTACAGTTGATGCCCACCCCGCCACTGGGTCTCCAAGTATTATCCACCGCAAAATAATAAACAAAATACTAAAAAAAGCCACCAAGCAAAACAGCACCCCCATAATGGATGCCAAGGCCAAAGGCTTTACAGAGAATGCCGCGATTCCATCCATGGAATATAAAAGCAACGACCAAAAACTCCACTTGGTTGTACCAGCCACTCGTGGCAGGCTTTCGAACTCCAGCCACTTGGTATTAAAGCCAACCCAGGAAAACAACCCCTTTGTAAAACGATTATACTCGGTTAGCGTGAGAATCCCATCTACCATCTGCCGGGTCATAAGCCGAAAGTCCCGGGCACCATCTACCATTTTAGTATCTGATATACGATTAATGAATTTATAGAACCGATTAGCGAAAAACGAACGAATGGGAGGTTCGCCTTTACGAGTAACCCTGCGAGTTGCTACACAATCATAACCCTCGTTTATGATTGCGTTATACATTTCGGGAAGGAGAGAAGGGGGGTCTTGAAGGTCGGCATCCATTACGGCCACGTAATCCCCAGTGGAGGCCTCCAACCCAGCAAGTAAGGCAGCCTCTTTTCCAAAGTTACGTGAGAAGGAAAGATATTTGAATTGGGGATTTTCTTCCGAAAATTGACGAAGAACCGCCAATGTACCATCCTTTGAGCCGTCATCAACAAAGATATATTCAAAGGAGACCTGGGGAATAGTTGCTGCTACCGTCGTGATTTCAGCTTTAAACAGAGGCAAAGCCTCTTCTTCGTTATAGCAGGGGACTATTATACTGATGATTGGGTTGCTCATTGGATTCACCTGTCTTTATAGGCTTTTCTTGTTCCATAGTGAATTAATTCGCTATATTTTATCATTTTGCTATAATCAGAACAATACGAAAAAAGGACGGATAGAGAATGAAAAAAATTATGCTGCACAACACAGACTTGCATGTATCGAATATCTGCCTTGGAGCAGGTAATTTTGGTTCTGGATTAGATGAAGCTCAGACCTTCGCGATTTTGGATTCATTTGCGGAAGCAGGGGGTAATTTTATTGATACCGCCAATGTATATGGCAAGTGGAACCCCGGCGGGAATAATGGCAGCGAAATCCTTATAGGCAGATGGCTGAAAACTCGAAATGCATACAAGACCATGGTGGTTGCAACAAAGGGGGCACATCCTCTATTGGAGACAATCACCCCACGAGTAAGCATCGACGCAATCACTCAAGATTTGGCTGAAAGCAGGCAGGCGCTGGGGCTGGATGTTATCGATTTTTATTGGCTTCATAGAGATGACGAAAATATTCCCATCGAAGAGATTATCGATATAATGGAAGATTTTATCGCCGCAGGAGCGATTCGATATTACGGCGCATCCAATTTTAGGCTACATCGCATGGAGACTGCACTGGACTATTGTCAGAAAAACAACCTGCAAGGATTTTCCGGTGTGCAAAATCAGTGGGCACTTGCAGCCCCAGACCCGGCTACGCCAAGGCATGGAGATCCGACTATGGTACAAAACGACAGTACGTTCTATGACTGGCACATAAAAACCCGTATACCTGCGATACCCTATTCCGCTACTGCTGCTGGCTTTTTTCATAAAATCCATCAGATGAATCCTCAAATTGATAATGAATGCGGCATATCTTCACAGGAAAAGCAGCGACTATCACAAAGAGTAAATCTTGATTATCTTACTCTACGAAACTTAGCTATTTACAAAAAATTAGTACGCGTCTCGGTGGAGCTAAATACCGATATCCATCAATTATCATTGGCCTATTTTTTCAATCTGCCTTTTGATGCAATACCCATAACCGCTGTGCGTAACCATGAGCAGCTCAAAGGGATGATAGACGCCAGTAATGTTGAATTACCGGAGGGTTTTGTAATAAAAGATTAAGACTTCATGCCTTGACACTGAGAGGGCATATTGTAATATGATTCATAAAGCCCCATTCTTTAGAAGGGGGTGCCTACGGCATCTTTCCCCCTTCCACTGAAGGGGGCTTATAAACCTACTGTTTTGGCATAGCCAAATACAAAATCCGGTTTTGATGATAGGGCCAAAGGCGATAATGCCTATAATAAGGTGACAAGGAGGATGATTTTATCTATTTCATTGCTCGTACATTTTCTATCGCATCCTCCGTTATTTTCTGGGGGGTAGCTTGGCTGGTTTTGGTGCGGATAATCTTGGCCTCTTTGGGGATTACCAAAATTCTACCGGCATTTATACCACTTCCGCTCCCTGCATTTAAAAATCACATCGCGGCCTTGCTCTCCGAAAAAGAAGCGCCCCTCATCAAGGGGCGCGTAGTCGGCTATCGAAAAGGCATTCATGTCAATGTTAAAATAATTCTCTTCGGCCTAGGTGTGCGACTTGTTTTCCTTGCCTTGGGTTTTTTCTTTATGCATCCCGAGGGCTTTTCCGGCTCTATCGGGGATATCTTTTACAACTTCAATCGATGGGATGCACATCATTATATTAGGCTTGCTACCTATGGATATACATGGACAGAACGGGGACATCCTCTTCTGGTAGTATTTTTCCCCCTATATCCTTATATTATCAGACTTGTAAATTTTGCTGTACGTGATGTACTTATTTCCGCTTATTTCGTTTCCTTTGCAAGCTTCCTTGCGGGGCTTTGTTATGTTTATCACTTGGTGCGGTTGGATTTTTGTAAGCGCACTGCCTGGTGGGCCGTGGTGCTTATTTCGATTTTCCCCACTTCATTTTTCTTTGGCGCGCCCCATACAGAGAGCTTATTTATGCTTACAACCGCCGCGACGCTTTATTATATTCGGCGGCATAAATGGTTGATGGTGGGGATTGCTGGGGCAATGGCCACTGCTACCCGTATGGTAGGGGTAATCTTGATTGCTGCTGCCGCAGTGGAGTTTGCCATGCATTACAATATCTTCACCTATATGAAAAAAGGCAACTGGAAGCGGTTTTTTGGTCTCTTTGGTCTAATTGCCCTTTGCGTCCTAATGATGTTTACAGGAATAGTTGTTTATCTGTTTATCAACTGGCATATTACCGGGGACCCTCTGCGGTTTTTATATTACCAAAGCTATAACTGGCACAACGGATTCCAATACTTTGGAGAGGCTATGCGGGGACAGGTGGCTAGTATGCCTATCACAAGGGTTGTTGGCATACGGTATAACTCCATGCTGTTTATCAATATGCCCAATGTACTGGGTTTTGGCTTTACTATATGGATGATTGCATATGGGTTTATCCGGCGTCATAAGTCAGCATATATTGTATATGCGCTGGGATATACCTTTGTCTCTTTTTCTATGGTATGGCTCCTAAGTGGAGGGCGGTATGCGGCCGCATTGGTGCCGAGCTTTATTTTCCTTGCTGATTATGTAAGGCAAAAACCCCTCAAGCGAGGGGTTATAGTTGTGTTGATATTTATTGCGCTGCTGCTGCCTATACTGAGGATGTATATGCAGGGTGGATATGTAATGTAAAAAACAAAACCACGAAAGACACGTAAATTTCGTGTTTTTTTGTATACTAGGAAATTGCATAAAAAAGCGGCTGCGCCGGTCTGAAGCAAGCTTCAAGGCGGCGAAGCCGCTTTTTTATGTCTTTCGTGGTAAAAAATCAATCCGCCCGGATAGCCGCAAGTGCGCTAAGCTTGGTAGCACGCCGCGCCGGGAAGTATCCCGCAATAAGGCCAACCCCTGCCGCAACCCCCAAGGCAAGTAACAGCAGCCAGGGGGTAATCAAGGACACAACCGGATCCTCTGCCATTGCGGGCATACCCCACCATCCACTCATATCCGGCGGGCCTAAACCCTCTAGGAAGGGTATATCAAAATTATTCATTACATAGGAGCCGATTAGGCTAATCCCAGCACCAAAAATACCACCGATTACCCCAATCATAACAGCCTCAAGCAAAAATAATCTGCGTACATCTTTGATAGAGGCACCGATTACCTTCATTACACCGATTTCCTTTGTGCGCTCGGTTACAGAGGTTATCATGGTATTGGCAATATTTATTGTGGCAACAAGTAAGCTTATAGCCGCAATTGCGATAAGGAGAGTCCTAAGATTTTGCTGTTGACGCCGCTGTATATCAATAAACTCGCCAGGATAATGGGTCAAAAATCCCATTTCTTCGATTATTTCAGCCACACGATGAGTATCATCGATGCTAGATACGCGCACAAAGGCATTGTCAAAGGACTCTGTCTGTCTTTCCTCCCGTATGGGCGAAAAAAAGCCATGCTCCTGCCATTGATCCCGCTGCGCTTCCTCCCGCAACCATGTAAGCTCTTGCAAAACAGCAATATCCATATAAATACGCATATCGTCCCACATGCTGCCAGATGACTCACGTACACCTACAATATCTAACTCAAAGGTAGTAATGGGCCTGAAAAAATCATCAATGTCTTCAAAGAAATCATCGTCATCGTCGTCGTCCATCATGCCAAACATTCTCCAGGGAGGAGGTGCGATACGCTGGTCATAAGACATTTGTATCGGGTCGTTTAAAACATCTACCAAGGGTATATAATTGTCAAGGTCAAATTCCCAAAGATTCCAGGACCTAACTTCATCACTACCAGGGAGAAAGAAATGAAGCTCCGATAAAGAGCCAAACACAACGGCAAACTCGTCACCCTCTTCCATGAAACGGCCATAAGACAGCTCGTACCCCATAAGGGCAAGAGCCTCTGGACGTATCCCCAGCACATCCCAAGAAACCCAAGCAGCATATGGTCCGCTGCGCATGTAAAATCCCCCTTGGACAATGGGTGAGGCAACAATAACTCCTGGAATCTCCTCAATTGATTGTATGGCAAAATCATTAAGCTCAGGGAAATGATCCGGTACTTCCCATCCTCCCCCGGGAGTTGGTCTGCCCCATCTGGCAGTTTGCACTGTTATAACGGTCATATCCGCATCCATTTCATCCATCATTTCGGCAAACTGAGCTTCTGTGGCAAGCCCTAGTGACATCATTAAAATAATTGAAGCTGTACCGATGATTACCCCAAGGAGGGTAAGAAATGTGCGCAGTTTGCGCTTGATAAGACTGCGGACGCATAAACCAAAAAGATCAAAACCGCTCAAATTACCACCTCCGGTTTAGGATGAAGTCCTTCGCATGGGGGCGGCGCAGCCGCCCCCATGCATTCCTTGAATGACCTAATCATCAAAATCCAACTTAGACCGCTTCTTATTCCATATAACAACCACAGCAACCCCAGCAGCAACAATCACACCGGCAGCAGGGCCCCAGAATACCGACCTGCGCATAAATGCCCATATCCGTGAGAATATACCGCCTTCTTCTTCGCCATACATATCCATTCCCATTTCATCCATTGGCCCACCAGGGAAACGGTCAAAGCGGTCGCCGCCGCCTTCAAAAAACATTTCATCGTCGCCAAACATGAATTCATCGTCGCCCATCATAAATTCGTCACCCATACCACCGCCCATTACATCAATGGTAAAGGGATGGACTATTTCTACAATTTCCCCAGCATCGTCTTCGGCATAAACAACAATGGCACCTTCTTGAAGACCAGGTTCGGAAGGGAAAATACGCCCCCTAAAATTGACCACCCGTCCCTGTTGCAGGTTACCCAGATAATCGTTGGCTTGGCTTGTATCAAAATTTCCGTCTACTCTCACCCGTAAGTTCCTAAGGTTAACCCTGCCGGAGTTGATAATGTCAAATTCGAAATCCACAAAGCCAAACATATCCATAAAGGGCATTATCGCAACTTCTGGAGGCCGGGTTTCCAATCTGGAATCTTGTGCTACAGGGACGCTTATCAACTCAGTAACTTCGTGGTGGTCAAATTCTTCATCCTGGTAATCCAAATTGACTTGCATGGTATAAATCCGGGGGGATGCATCGGGAACCGTAAACATTGTTATGGTTCTTGTGACACTCTCGCCAGGGGCAAGATTGGATACAAACAATGTATTACTCCCACCAACAGGCACAAATACCGAATCTCCGCCGGTGGTACTCCCTTGCTGTCCCCCTGTTGCAGGAGGAGGCGCATCCAGGGTAATACGAATATTGTTAACTGCACGGGTATTGGAGGTATTTAAAAAGGTAATTTCCATGTCAAAGTTTTGACCGGCGCGGGGAATTTGTGGGTAAGTGCTGTTGGTATAGACGATAATCCTAGGGATTTGTCGGCGTCCCGGCTCATCGTCGTCATCGTCCTCTTCCGGCTCTG
This sequence comes from Defluviitaleaceae bacterium, assembly GCA_009781725.1. Classification (GTDB taxonomy): domain Bacteria; phylum Bacillota; class Clostridia; order Lachnospirales; family WQUN01; genus WRAN01. The sequence goes on along the minus strand of WQVF01000002.1, from coordinate 99,612 downwards.
GATTGAAGACATTTAGCCCTACATATTGCACAAATGGAGAGGGCTCGCCCCCCGTACCACGGATTTCATACTCAACTCTGAGCTGAATAGCGTAGCTTTGGGTTTCGGCCCTGTTAGTGGGCATAAATCCAAATGTAAAAGCACGATATGCATCTACTCCAAGGCTTTGCACTGATTGCACATTTGAAGTGGTGGGCACCAAAGGTGCGGCACCTTCTCCCAGAGGTGTTGCGGATACCCGGATATTATGGGCAATTGCATCCCCGGTATTGGCAAGCTCAAAGGTGATATTGCCGGTTTGGCCTACATTGAGCCGGGCGGTAGGTGCGCTAATATTCCGCAGCTCAAGATGAGGGCTTGTAGTAGCATAATCCGCTACTACCGTTACATAGAAGGGAACAAGAGGCCGATTTTCCGCCACACGGTCATATATTAATCGGAAATATATTGCGTAAAATCCGCTAGAGATATCACGGGCGGTACGGAAGGTAAAGCTTACCTGCCGGGACTGCCCCGGCTCCAGGGCAGAAAATGCAGCATCACCTAGGTCGCTGGTGAGAATAATAGATTCTGTGTCTAGGTTGGCAAGGGAGATTTGTACGTTGTTGGCGGGAGCTGTACCTGTGTTTTCTAAGGTTGCGGTTACGTTAAATTCTTGGTTTTGTCCTAGGTTGGTTTCGGAGGAGCGGATGTTGGTAAGGCGAAGGCCTGTGGCACCGGCGTCGCCGCCGATACGGACGTGGATGGTGTCGGTTGAGTCGGTGGGGGCACCTAGATGAGTATTGAAGCGGTGCGTCAAGGTTATTGTTCCTGTATCCCCCGGCTCCGCATTTGCATCCACTACTATACGCATAATCATATTTCGTTGAGAGTTTTGACTTAATGTGCTGAGGCGGTTTGTATTATTAAGGAACTCCACCATGAAGGGTGCGTCCGCGCTTACGGTAGCGGTGCTTAAGAAGTTGTGGGCAGAGTGGCTGCCTATGTTGCGGATGGTAACGGAAACTTCCTCATCGTCACCGGGTTCCACGACTATATTTTGAGGGGTAACGACATGAACCAATGGTACACGCTGACCGGTTTGGAGGTCCTGGAGTTGGTCACGGAGCTCTTGGTTTTGCCGCCTCAGGTCATCAATTATTCCTTGTAGCTCAAAAAAATCATCCCATGTCGGATTCGCCATCACCGGCACAGCCATCGGCACCAGCATTGCTATCGTAAGTAGCATCGCTATAACAATTTTTCTAATCTTCTTCATTTGTATCGCTCCTCATTTCTTCATTATCTATTACACTCTCCACCAATCCGTCCCGGATACTTATTACTTGGTCCGCGTATTGGGATATTTCCATGTCGTGGGTTACTATTACTAAGGTTTGGTTGCGTTCTCTAGCGATTCCTGTTATCAAGTCCATCATTTCTATGGTTGTCCTGGTGTCTAGGTTGCCTGTGGGCTCGTCTGCAAAAATTATTTGTGGATCATTTACAAATGCCCTTGCGATACTTACCCTCTGCTGCTGCCCTCCCGATAGCTCTGACGGCTTATGCTTGTGGCGGTTACCCAGCCCTACGGCTTTAAGCATAGCCCTTGCCGCCTTGATACGCTTACGCTTGGGTACCTTGCGGAAAATCAGGGGTAAGGTGACATTCTCGAGTGCCGACAGGGTGGCAAGTAGATTATAGGACTGGAATACAAACCCTACGTATCGCTGACGATATAGGGCAAGCTGGGTCTCGTTAAGGGCCTCCAGGGGCTTTCCTTTAAATAAAATAGACCCAGCAGTGGGCTTCTCAAGCCCGGCAAGTAGGTTAAGCAATGTGGATTTACCGGAGCCTGAGGTCCCCAGAAGGCAATAGATTTTGCCAAGTTCAAAGGTAAGGCTTATATCCTCAATGGCGACGATATGCTCGTCGCCCATACGGTAAACCTTGCGTACATTTTTTATTTCAAATAAAACCGACAGGTTTATCCCCCCTTTATGTAAAACACAAAGAACGTCTCATTTTGGAACAACGCACCTGGCACTATTTTGTTCCATGTTTATGCTAGCACTTGTTTATTAACAAGTTGTTATGGAAAGTCAAAGAATTTTCTAATCCAAAATATATACGTCCATTGTGACTTTAATGTGACAAAGCTGGTGTTTTAAATGACAATTTTGTCACTCGGGAGTCCCCGCTTGTAGATTTTCCTAAAATCCGCACAAAAATACCCATATGGTGCCATACGGATTTTTGTGCAAGTTCACAGATTTGACACTATCCATATCTGGTGATACTTTTCCCCTATGGACATTACAAATCTATCGGGCATAGGGGAAAAACGTGCCCTTGCCCTTCGTGACGCCGGGCTTCACACGGTCTATGACCTGCTTAATTTCTTCCCGAGGGATTATGATGACCGCAGCCAGATAAGAACTGTGGACTCTTTGATTCCAGGTGCGGTCAATACCATCCGGGGATATCTCTACTCACCCCCGGAAAACACTGTTCCTTCTTCTAAAAGAAGACCGGGGGCACGCCTTCTAACCCTCACCAAAGTAATTCTAAAAGACAATACCGGCAGTCTTGAGTTGGTCTGGTTTAATCAACCCTATCTTAAAAAGTATTTCCGCCTGGGGACAGAGTATGTATTTACGGGAAAAGTAAGATTAGACCATAGAAATCGCCTGCAAATGGAAGCTCCGGATTATGAAGTCGTGACTGCACAGCCACTATCCGCAGGGAGAATTGTGCCGGTGTATTCGCCGCCTAAGGGATTTTCCCAAAAGACCTTTAGGGCACTTATCTTTCAGGCATTGAAGATATGCACAGATATTATGGAAAACCTGCCCGAATCAATTCGGCAGACTCACAAGCTATGCAATCGAAAAGAAGCTATTGCAAACATCCATTTTCCCGCAGATGACAGGTCATTTATGATTTCCAGGCGACGATTGGTGTTTGAGGAGCTTTTTTTTATGCAGATGGCGTTGTTTTCCCTCAAGGGACAGGGGGCGGCACAGCCTGGGATAAAACTTGAGGGAAATTACTTAGACTTTTTGGCGAGCCTACCCTTTAATCTTACCAATGCGCAGCACCATGTATTGGAAGATATAAAATCCGATATTCAAAGCAGCACCCGTATGAACCGACTAATCCAAGGAGATGTAGGCTCAGGCAAAACCGCTGCGGCTATGGCCGCGGCTTATTTGACAATAAAAAACGGCTATCAAGCCGCAATTATGGCCCCGACAGAGGTGCTTGCCCGGCAGCACTATGTCGACTTTAGCCGGTATCTTGACACAGTGCTACTCACAGGCAGCCAAACAGCAAAGGAGCGGAAGGTGGTATTGGCACAAATTGCAGAAAACCCCAATCTCATGATAGTAGGAACCCATGCCCTGATTCAACCTGGAGTGGAATATGCAAAGCTGGGGCTGGTAATCACAGATGAGCAACATCGATTTGGGGTTAATCAGCGATTTGAACTTACGGAAAAGGGGATAGTGCCCCACATCCTTGTTATGACTGCTACCCCTATTCCCAGGACCTTGGCCCTGATTTTATACGGGGACTTGGATATATCTATAATCGATGAGCTACCCCCAGGGCGCAAACCGATTAAGACCTACCATGTAGATTCCCGATATCGGGAGCGGATACATGGATTTATTAAGAAAGAGGCGGAAGCAGGCCGGCAGGCATATGTAATCTGCCCGGCAATTGAGGAAAGTGAAACCGACATGAAAAGCGTTTTAGCCTATACCGGGGAGCTTGCGGCTACACTTCCCGGCCTAACCGTAGAATGTCTCCATGGAAAAATGAAACCAGACGAAAAACAAGAAATAATGACCCGCTTTAAATCCGGAGAAATCCATGCATTGGTGTCCACAACGGTAATAGAAGTAGGTGTCCACGCTCCCAATGCCAATCTGATGATAATTGAAAACGCCGAGCGTTTTGGACTGTCCCAGCTACATCAACTCCGTGGCAGGGTTGGCCGGGGAGATACTCAAGCTCATTGCGTATTGATATCCGATGCAGGCAATCAGATAACTCGGGCTCGTATGAAGGCTATGACAGAAACATCGGATGGCTTTAGGCTGGCGGAGCTTGACCTGGAGCAACGGGGTATGGGGGACTTTTTCGGCACAAGGCAGCATGGCCTGCCAGATTTTAAAATTGCCAATCTATATCAGGATATGGATATACTAAAAATAGCACAATCCGCCTCCCAAGGAGTGCTAAGGGGCGAGATTGCGCTATCGGATGAGGAAAAGGAACTGATTGAAAACCAAACAAGTACAGTAGTGGTGTTGTAGCCCCTTCTTTAGAAGGATGCCGCCGAAGGCAGACGGGGTTGCCAGCTTGCATAGAGCAATGGCTAAAATCTAGGTTGCGGCCTGCGGATACAACCCCCTCGCCGCCTATGGCGTCTTCCCCCCTTCCACGGAAGGGGGCTTTTATATCGCTCTCCGGGCAAAAATCAACTTGCTAAGCCAGAACAGTCCTGTAGCCAGCACCAAGCAGGCTAGAATCTGCAATCCTGCATTTTGATGAAAAAGTATCATCCGAAAAAACCAGACCAGTGCCGCCCGAAGGGGTGCAATCGGTGTAAACACGGATATTATTGCAATAATAATCACACTGACAACCCAGCCATACCACTTGCTCTTAGCGGCAACCAAAGTATGCACAAAGGCCGAGAACAACACCAAAAACGCAAACTGCTGGAAAAAAGCAATCGCAAACCCACGCTCTGCCCAGCCAAAGACCTCCACAAGATTGGCAATCCCCCCAAGAAAACCTGGGTCGAAATATGAATGCCTCTCAAGGAAAGGCTCAATAGTGAAGTTTGATAAAACAATTAACAGGGAAACTATTGCGGCAATAATTACATATGTCAGTACAGCCCCCCAAAGAAAGTTACTCCTCTTCCCTCCAAGATTAATTGTCCTGCGGAAGCTAAAGGCTGGAATTGCAATCCCTACCATAACCGGTAGCAACCAAAGTGCATTGATAGGGGAAATATCACTGCCAGTACCAATATTATCCGACCATACTAAAAAATTTACGAGGTTGCTTATAAAAAGGGAAAGCATGGTAGTAAAGGTTGCGAATTTTAAGGCTCCAAGAGTCCGAAAGTTGATTTTGGCGATTATCCAAGCTTTTTTATGCATGGGTTTGCCCTCCTACTAAGTTGATAAAAAAATCCTGCAAGCTAATCCTATCGACAACAATGCCATCAGGGGGCGCGATTCGTTCCCCGTAGATATGGGCGGCCATTACACTGCCCACTACTGTTTGGCCAATACAGTTGAGATTTGTGATAATGGGCATTACATCCTTGGTTGGGCCAGAAAGTGAATATGCCATTTCATCTATGTCTTCCAATCCTGCCTCAAGTAACAGCTTGCCGCCTTCTATGATAATAAGTCGCTCGATTACCTTGGCGATTTCATCAATCAGATGAGTGGATACGATTATAACCCGTGGGTTGGCTTGATAGCTCTCCAGCAGCAAGGCGTTAAACTGGCTGCGCATAATAGCGTCGAAGCCCAAGGTCGGTTCGTCCAGCAGTATTACCTTGGATTGATTGGCAAGGGTCAAAATAGTGGTCAGCATGGTTTTCATACCAAAGGATAATTTTTCGAATCTTTTCTTTGTATCAAGCTCAAACCTTTTCACCATTTTGTTGGCAAAGTCCCGGTCAAAGTCGTTGTGGAGCTCTGCGGCCATGTCTATCAAATTGCCGATTCGCTTGTTAAATTGAACGCTACCGCTTTCGATATAGGCTACATCCTCCGGCATTTTCCCTGGGGATACGTTTTTCCCTCCGACGGTTATTTGACCTGTAGTAGCGGCAATATGTCCAGCAATCATTTTCATCATAGTAGTCTTTCCGGCACCATTACGGCCTAGCAGGCAGTAGATGCCTGACTCCGGTAATGCCATGGACAGGTCATCGATAGCGGCTGTTTTGCCGTATTTCTTTGTCACGCTTTTAAGTTCAATCATGTGATACTCCTTTCGTGGTGATTTCTTTATAGCAATTTCAATCCAAAATGCGGGATTGAAATTGCTATGGCTTTGGAAAGCGTTTCAATTAAGAACGACACAAACCGTCGTTCTTAATTGAAATCGCTATAATTAATTCTTCCATGGAGATGCCCAGAGTTTTGGCCTCTGCCAATACCCCGCCTAGGGTCTGATTAAGAAAAATATCCCGACGTCGGATGGATATTTGTTCTTTTGCCCCAGGGGCTACGCACATGCCGATGCCTCTTTTTTTGTAGAGGATACCTGCATCGGTGAGTTTGCTTATAGCTTTGACTGCAGTGGTGTGATTTACACTGTAGACTTTGGCAATCTGGGTGGTGGAGATGATTAGTTCATCGACTTGGTATGTGCCGATGATGATGTCACTCTCTATCCGCTCCATGATTTGTTGGAAAATAGGTTGGCTGTCGTTCACATTGACCACCTCTTGCTCAGTTAATGACTTAACTCATTAACACAATAATATAAAAATACTTTTCTGTCAACCTTTCCTATCTTTTCAAAAGTATTATTCGTATGTATAATCAACCAAATTTTGCAAAGGGAGGGAGTCCATATGAAAACCTTTATCGAAACCCTGCGTAGGAATAATATTCGCTACCGGGTTTTTTTATTGTTTTATATTCTGTCCTCTGTTATTGTCGCCCTTGGGATAGTTCTTATGACCCGCTTGCGAGGAGACTTGGGGGAGGCGGCTTATAATCGGGATATGTCTCTACTCATTCGCTTCCTTATAACATTGACGGTTGTTGCCGCAATCCGAGCTGTATTTGCGGCTTTGTCCGCACTTTTTCTTGGCCGCTTTGCCGGGGCGGCGGGGCATAAGCTGAGGCATAATTTTGTCGGTTATTTTCTAAGACTGCCCTATTCCAAATTCGAAAAAGCGGGCACTGGAGAGAGCTTATCGATTTACTCCAATGACATTCCCCTAGCTGAGCAGCTAATCGGCGGAGGATGGGGCGGGGGCCTGCATATAATCTCTAGTGTACTGGAATTTATTGCAGCCCTTATTTTTATGTTTGCCACTAGCCCGTTACTGTCCTTGATAGTGCTGGGACTGATACCCTTATTGGTGGGGGTACAAGTACTCGGCTCAAAGCCAATAGAAAAACGACAGATAATTCAATCAGAGAGAATTGCCGACTTTAATGCTGTGGTTAATGACAGCCTGCAAAATATTTCCACCATAGCGGCTTATAGCTTAGAAGATGTATTAGAGGAGCGATATCTTGAGAAATACGACAGCTTTATCGAATCTGTGAAAAAATTCCTCAAGGCATTGATTCTGTCATTTTCCATAGGACTTATGACCTCGGTATTGCCCCTTGCGATTATTTTAATCGTGGCAGCGGTGTCGGTTATTAATCAAAACATGACTATTGCAGAATTTATCGCATACTCCGCCATGCTTGTACTAGTGGGTGAATGGCTGGGCAGCTTATCCGAAAATCTAGGACATCTCCAAGTTGCAATAGGCGGCAGTAAGCGGCTCAGGGACAATACATCTGAAGAGTCAGAACCTCTACATGAAGGTGCTAAATTGGATGGAAACACTGGAATTTTCTTTGAAAACGTATCATTTGCCTACAACGAAGAATCGCCACCAGCTTTGAACGACATAAATCTGGCAATAAAACCCGGTACAAAAATCGCCTTCGTTGGAGGCAGCGGCAGTGGAAAATCTACCTTGCTTAAACTGCTGCTGGGGTTATACGAGCCCACATCTGGGGAAATCGTTATTTCCGGCAATGATGCAACCAAGCTGGCTAAAACACAGCTTCGAGATATTTTTGCATATGTGCCACAGGACAGCTTCCTTTTCCCTGAATCCATCGGGGAAAATATCACTCTGGAAACCAAAGCATCAAATTCTTCACGTTTAGAAAAAGCCTGCTCCGACGCAGGTATTCTTGATTTTATTAACTCTTTGCCCGATGGCTTTGACAGCATCCTCACTGAGTCCTCGGATAACATCTCCGGTGGGCAACGCCAGCGCATAGCAATGGCAAGGGCCTTTTACAAAGACGCGCCAATAATCCTCTTCGACGAGGCAACCGCCGCCCTTGACCCCACAACTGAGGCTTCCATTTTACAAAGCTTTGACAACGTGGCCCAGGGTAAGACCGTTATTATGGTTGCTCACCGGGCCAGGGCCATTGCTGCCTGCGACACCATAGTGGTAATGGACAGTGGAAAAATATCAGGCATCGGTACCCATGATGAGCTTCTGGCGAATAATGAAATTTACCGTAATTTATATCATGCCGGAGGTGTAGCATAATGGCAAGCATAAAAAGCGATTTTGGATATGTTCGTAAAGTATTCCGATTTATGAAGCCCTTTGCTTTTCCCTACAGTATTGGGCTGTTTTTGGTTGGCACCCAATCATTTCTTTTTAGCCTAATCATAGGGACCCTAAGCAGCGGGATGATGGCGGCTATTATGGATAGGAGCATCGACGCGGTTATTATCAGTGCCATTATTTTAGTGGCAATGTTTATCGGATATCTGGTGGTTGTCGGCGTAGGGATTTATCTGTTTTATTACAACGAAGCTCGCGCCGTTAAGTCACTTAAGCGGAATCTTTTCCGCGCGTTTGTAAGCAATTCACTTGAAAGCTCCACTGCAAGCCATAGCGGAGAGAGCATTGCTGCAATCAATACCGATGCAAATATCGCATCTGATTTATTCGGCTGGGTTGCCCGCAATTTCCTTGACACTGTTATGGGCATTGTTTTTTCCGGGATTGTGTTGTTTATCCTGGACTGGCGGCTGGGTGCCGCCGCTGTACTGGTGGGGCTTTTTGGCCTTGGAATCCAGACCCGTTTTACAAAGCCTATCGCTCAAATCAGCAAAGACCGACTTACCGCCAACGCGGATACCGTCAAGACTGCAAGTAATACCTTCGCGGGAGCCATTGCAATCCGTGCCTTTAATATCCAGGACAAAGCACTTGTGACCTTTGATGCAGACAGCAAAAGGATTAGGCTTTTAGATTTTAAGCGGGCCTTTATCACTATGTTGCAGCGGTTTTTCTTTTCGGTGCAGTTTTGGCTGTCTACGGTTGTAGTATTTGGCGTGGGGGGCTGGCTGGTGTATGCAGGGCATTTGGATTTTCATCTGTTGATGCTTGCGGTGCCCATGAGTGCCACGATTACATTTGAAATGGGATACATTGGTCAGAGTTATGCCAATTTTCAGGCACCGATTGCAGGTGCTAAACGGGTTTTTACAATATTGGAAACCGGGAAAGAAACGCAAAGGCCAAGTGAAGTCTTACAGACTCGAACGGGCTATCACCTACGCATTGATGGAATGAACTTCCGCTATCAAAACGCAGAAACCGACGCATTAACAGACATCCATCTGGAAATCCCCGAAAACCAAATGGTAGCCTTCGTAGGGGAATCCGGCAGCGGCAAGTCGACTCTGCTTCGGGCAATAATCGGATTCTATGAACGGGACACCTTGAATATGAGTATAGGAGGCCAAGCCTTTGATTCCAGTCAGGCCAGAGACTGGCGACGCAATTTTGCATATGTAGACCAGAGCTGCAAGCTCTTTGATATGTCTGTCAAGGAAAATATCGCAATGGGCAAGGGCGGCAAGGCTGTCGATAAGGAAATAATAACAGCAGCAAAACGAGCTGCAGCCCATGACTTTATAGAAAGCTTGGAGGGCGGCTACTATGCCCCCTGCGGCGAAAAGGGCGGTGTACTATCTGGCGGACAAAAACAAAGAATCGCCATCGCCCGTGCGCTAATAAAAGGCGGCCCAATACTAATTTTCGATGAGGCCACCAGCGCGTTGGATAAAGACTCGGAGCGGTCGGTAATGGAGACTATAAAATCTCTGCGCAAGGACTATACAATTTTGATTACGACTCATAATCTTGAGAATATTGAGACTGCAGATAAAATTGTTGTAATGGATAAAGGTAAGATTGCGGAAACTGGTACCCACAGTGAGCTTATCGAGCAAGGTGGGCTGTATCATAACCTGGTTGCTGCCCCTCCAAATGCCGCAAAAACGGATAAGGATTAATCCAAAACCGCCCCCTGGCAAAATCCACATCTGGGGATATCCCAATGTGTACATGAACAGGAAATGTCCGCCCCCCGCGTCCGCCTCCCGTATTTCCCATATACCCAAGGTGGTGACCGGGGGGTATATTTTGTCCCGGACTTAAGCCTTGAGCCACGCTATCCAGGTGAGCGTATAGATAATAGGTGCCGCTAGTTGTGATAATTCCGACAAAGTATCCAAGCTGGTTATTCCACCCGGCTTCTTCCACTTGCCCCGCTGTCATACTCACAATAGGTACCCGGCCTCGGATATTTTCCCGATCGACAATGGCGGTGCCCATGTGCATCCTGTTCCCTTGGAAATTATGCTCTACCCCCCAAGAATCCCCAAACATAATCGAGGGCTCGTCATCATACCAGCCGGGTGGTATAGGGAAGGCAATCATTTCTCCAAAGAGATTTTCAAACATGGCCACATAGGGGGCTAGACTTCGAGTATTATACCGGCGCATTATCCGGTAAAAATCCACTACATATAATTGCTCAAGCATACTTAAGTCGTACACTGCGGACTTTTCTGGGAAAAAGTCATTTTCAGCGTTGAATATCGCAAATAATTGTGGGAAAGAAATATTATGCCGCACGGCATACTCTTCCAATAGCCCAATCGCCCGATGAGGCACACGAAAAGCCGCAACAGTATCAGGGCTTACCCGGACACGGACACCAGGACGCAGAAGTCTGAAGGTCCCAAATATAGCAAGAGCAAGCACAAAGAAAACAGATAGCTTGAAGAAACGCTCTTTAATCCGTCGTATATTTATAGGAAAGCGCATTCTACCATACCTTCTTCCACGGGATGAATGCTTGCTTGCTTTTCTAGGCTGATACAAAGACCGCATAAGCCGGGAAAGGCGAAGTCGCGGCAATCGAAACCGAGGTAACTCCATCCCACTAAGGATTGGACTTGTCCTACTTCTTCCAACACCCCGCCGACGGGGAGCAGGCCTAATCCCAAGCCGCCGCTTAATATCCCGACTACGCGCAGACATAAAAACACCTCCCGGTTATGCATAATCCTATGCTCTATAAGGAGGCGTTATGATATAGTAAGACAAAACTGAAAGGTGGTATCTAATGAAAAAATTATTATCTGTATTAATATTGCTATTGTGTTTCGTAGCAGTATCGGCTTACGCCGAGTCCCCTCACCGAGAGCACGGCATTGTCGAATTTATTATTTCAATCCATATATACGAGGACGGTTCCGCCGAAGTTGAGGAGCGCATTACCAACCGTTTCGTCGGCCAGTTTAACGGCGTTTTTAGAGATATTAACCGCCGTGGAGTAGGAGATATAGAAAATTTTCAGGCATGGGAATATATCCCTGCTACCGGCCAATATATACCCTTTACAGAGGTACGGCGGGCTAATTTAGGCGATGATGGGGTATATACCGTTACCCGTGATGGTAGTATCACCAGCTTTCAAATCTTCACCCCCTCCCGGGATGAGTACCGAACCTTTGTATATAGCTATACCTTGACCAGCGTTGCCTCCAAGTTTACAGATGCCGGGCAGTTTAACCATTATGTAATCGGCAGTGAATGGGATGTTCCTATCGATGCCTATGAAGTGAGAATTACCTTCGAGGGGGCACCGCCAATAGGCCAAGGGGAGCTTGCCGCAACTATTTATGTAGGAGGCAACCCCTTCTGGGATGTTACTATTGCTACCAATGATATTGCCTTCCATAGTTACGGCAATCAACTGCGCCCAGGGCAGGCCCTCCGTGTAGATGCAAGATTCCCCGACAGTTGGCTACCTGACGCCCGGCTTACCAATCGGGGCATCGACGACCGTCCATTTCCTTGGTGGATTGTGATTTTGCTGGGAGTTCTTGCGCTAATTCTAATCCCAATAATTGTAATATTCATCCTAGCTTGGCCTCACAAAGTGGACTTTGATGAAAAATATTATGACAGCCTCCCTGCCGATAATGGCCCGGCCCTGATGGCCTATTTGGTGCGGGATAGAACTATGAAAATCAAGGATGTAGTGGCCACGCTACTAAACCTAGCAAGGGAAAAAATACTCACCATTTCCACTGATGAGCTGGGAGGGTATATTTTTACCCGGAACTTTAGCTTTATACGTACCCTGCGGTCTCATGAGCAATTCTTGATGGACTGGCTCTTTGATGGTATAGGCGACGGCACTAACCTGGAATTGCATATAATACAGCAGATAGGTAAAAACGAAGATGCCGCCTTGCTTTTCCACGAAAAATTCAATGACTGGGCAAAGTTTATCAAGCACGAAGCCGACCAAATGGAATATTACGAATCCTATTGGCGCAGAAGCCCTCACGGGGAACTCGAGTACCGCAAGTGGCTGGCCTTTAAGCGATATCTAAAAAATCTTACAAATATAGACCAAATCGATATTGATACCCATGCTTTTTGGGATAATTTTTTACCCTATGCCCTATCCCTTGGCAGTGCCAAAAGGCTAATAAAAAAGCTGCCGGACATCCCAAAACCCATGGACGACGACAGCTGGGATGCACATGATGTAGTATGGTTTACCTTAGTCAGCGCACAGATGCTGAGTGTATGCAATGGCGTTTTTTCAGACACATTCAGCTATGCTCAAGGTCATGCAGCCGGACAGGATGGTGGCTCGGGGATTAGTTTTTCTGGAGGAAGCGGTGGAGGCGGAGGCGGGGCGTTTTAGCGGCCCGCCGCCCCTTCGTGTTACTTTTCCGGTTTTGTCATTTTTGACAAAGCCGCTCTACATGTGTCGTCATTAAAATTCTTGCAGCACCTTTTGATTCAACGCCCGCACTATCGCCACAACTAACTCCACACAGCCTTTATAATCCGACAGGGAAACCATAGAATGATGGCTATGGGCATATCTCACTGGGCAGCTTATTACAACTGTGGGTACACTCAATCCGGAGGTTTGTATTGCTCCGCCATTAGTGCCCCCCATAGTACGCACCGCTTCCTGTAGGGGTATGCCTGCCTCTGCAGCTACTTCCCTTACAAACCGCACTGCCCTTGGATTTGCAATCATATTGCCATCTATATGTCTTAACATCGGGCCTTTGCCCATGCGGGTCTGGATTAAGTGAGGCTCGGCAAAGGTATCATCCGCGGGGGCACCTTCTAAGCATATGGCAAAATCCGGGCAAACCGCGTTGGCCACTACTTTTGCACCCCTTAACCCCACTTCTTCTTGGGCAGAAAGGGTCCCAACAACTCTAAGGTCAGAGTTTTTTAACTGTGCCAGTGCTTCAATTACAATAGCGCATCCGATTCTGTCGTCAAAGGCCTTGGCTATCAGAGTATCCCCTTGTTGCTCAAAATCTACATTGGGCACAATTGGGCAACCGGGAGCTATCTTGTATTTTTCTTCTGCTTCAGCTTTGTCGGCAGCACCTATGTCCAATATCAGGCTGCTTAATTTGGGAGCTTCGTCCATTCCACCAAAGTGGGGGGCACGGGCGGCAATTACTCCCGTTATATATTCTCCGTCCAGATTTCTTATCTTCATTTTTTGGGCGATAAGAGCCATAGGCACCCAGCCCCCTAGATTGTGAAACACAATTGTCCCGTTGGGGCGGATGGCCTGTACCATCAGACCTATTTCATCGCTATGGGCGTCTATTAGCACAGTGGGGGCATCTTCCTTGTAAGTATCTTTAAGCATAAAAAAATTCATAATGCTGTCTCTGTGGGAGGTATACCCCGCTGGGACATATTTTTTTGCAACCTTTACTACATCTTCTTCGAATCCTGGAGGGCCGAAGGCCGAGGTTAGTTCATTAATGAGTTTGATTGAGTCCATTTGATTTCTCCTTTATATGCTGCATATAACAGCAAAATATTAACGCGGGGGGCTGTCTTGCTAAGCAAAAACCATGAATATCTATGCAAAGCCTGTCATTGCGAGTAAAGCGAAGCAATCCAGAAGGTTTGATTTGCTGGATTGCTTCGTCGCTTCGCTTCTCGCAACGACGAGGCAAGTGCATAATTATTCATAAAAACGCTTAATGAGACAGCCCCTCGCGAGTATTTACATTTCGGGTCGCCAGTATATCAACACCAGTGCCCGCTGCATTTTGCAGTACAATATCGCCGATTTTCACCGGGGCGGTCATTGTAATTTGGTGGATGGCGTCCACTACTTCACGTATCGCCTCTTTTGGGATAGGCTTTGCAGTTTTTACTGACAGTCGTGGCATATCACCGCCTACCACCCTTACAGAGGTTGCTATATTCCGGGTGGGGTTTGTCATCTCTTCTTTTGCATACTTGATACCGGCGGCGCATTGGTTACCGGTTATTTCTTCACCGTTTACCACCATGGGGCAGCCTACGGGGCAACTTATACATATGATTTCACTATTTTGCTTCATTTGCTTTAGCCTTTACCATATAATTTAGCCCAAATCCCAACCCTAGCAGCAAGTAAAATACACCACTTGAGCCGATAGTGCTGTCTGTGGACATTGCCCCGAGAATGTAGGCAGCTATCCCAGTAAGAAGCCCAAAGCGCAGGGCAAAAACAAAACTGCCCTCCTCCATTTTGCTGCACACGAGAGATATAAAGGTCGTTAGCAAATAATATGCAAACAGGAAAATAAGTGCCAACGCAGATATCCCACCGGTGGTAATCCAGGTTTGCAAGAACACATTATGAGCCTTATCTATGCGCACATATGGGGAGGGAAATAAGAACATCTTAGCAACTATATCCTCTTGGGGGAATACCTGAGTAAATGTATCCGGACCGCTGCCAAGTATGACCCGAGAAGACATTAGAGGAATAGTCCTGGACCAGATATATCCACGGGCAGAACCCCAGCTCTCCCTGCCGTAAAAACCGATTGCCGGGATGGGCACATGCATATCAATTGTATCGTCGTTAGGGGCAACACCATAAATACGCCCGTTTTCATATCGCATCCCAATCATCCGGAAGGTTATCGCATCAGGAAAGACCAGAATATCTATGTTTCTATATCCAGGAATAGCATAGGTGTATGTCACAGGGCCACCTGCTGCGGACAATCTCCGGTTCGTGTAGTTTAGCTGCTGACCAGTGATGTCATAAATCCGCCAGCTTTCCCCTTCAACGGGGCCGTCCTCTGGGACCTCGCTCATTGCCATGGTAAACCGTTCGTATCCATTGGTTACCAAGGTAAACCTATCTCCGGCAAAGTTCATTTCATCCATGGGCTGAGGCTCGCCTCGGAGTGCTTCATCAAAGCGGGTAAGGGCCAAGCTTAGCCGGTCATTGACCACAGGAATCAAAAACAGGCTTGCTACCAATACAGCCACAACCCCCGCTCCTGCTATCCAGGCACCTATAGGCTGACGTTTGGAGCCTGAGGATACATCGTCTTCTTTCTTCCTCGCCTTAAGCTGATATAAAAATCTCACGATAATCGTCACGATAGCAACCCCAACCGCTGCCGCAATTCCAATAAATCCGCCAAGAGACCGGCTGCCGAAGACTCCAATTAGCATCATTCCGCCCCCAAGGAAGAGGGCCGTTCTCACCCCTATCCCTATCCAGCCATCCTCATCATAGGCAAACCCCGCAGCTAGCAAGATAGGTGCCACCATTGCGGTGTACTTGCCAAAGGTATTGGGATTGTAAAGAGTGCCGTTGGCCATTTCAAATTGAGCACCAATCCCGCCCCCATCCATAACGGTCTCTCGAGCATGTTCCGGTATCCCAAGCAGTAGAAACCATTGTCCAAAAACCGTTTCAAAAAAATCACGCTCAAGAAACTGGCTAAGGCCAATAAGCCCCATTATAATAGAAGAAAAAGCCAGCCCATATAGCAAATACTTAGCATGACGGGCCTTGCGGACATAAAAGAAAGCCGTAAAAAAGATAATAAAATAGGCAAGGAGTATCCACATACCCTCACCACGGTCAACGGCACCCCGCCAAGAGGTATGCCTGTAAGAAGTAAAAATTGTGGAGAGCAGAGCCATCCAAAGGAATACCCCAGCCGCAATAACCTCCGGTTTATAAATCCGGCTCATGTAATTAAATCCCTTATATTTCTCAAAGAACATTTCAACAAGAAAATAAATTACAATAAAAGTAGCAGGCACACCAATCAGCCAGCCCTTATAATATGAGAAGAAATCCTGAAACCAAGGAGTACGGTACATGGCATAGAGCTCCGGTGGAGACTCAAGCATGGCAAAGCGCACAACCAAGGGCATAATTGCAACTACAACAAGCAACAGCCCGCCATATATCCAATCACTTATAGTCACAACATCATTTATATTTGTATCAATAGTTGCTTGTACTTTCTTCTTTGGCATATTACCCTCCAAGGGTCATGCGGGAATGCTTGCATTCCCATTTGACCCGCAAATAGTAGTGTGAAGTGGTTTTCTTCACACTATCCTCCGAGCTGGCTTGTTCCCTGATTATAGCATCGTAAAAGGAAGAATCAAACATGGACATAAATATCATACATATCCCTGATACTCCGGGCTGCTATATTTTTTGGGATAATGGCGGTGACTGCTTATATGTAGGCAAGTCTAAAAATGTCAAAAGCCGGGTACGTTCATACTTTAATAAGGGCAACCCTCCCAAGACACAAAAACTGGTAAGGCTTATAAATCGAGTAGAATACCGGCCCGCCGCCGATGAGTTGGAGGCATTATACCTGGAGCATGGCTTAATCAAGACATATCGGCCGCCTTTTAACTCCCAAATGAAAAGGGATTATTCTCCCTATTTTATCTGCATAGAATGGGGACAGACCACACCAGGCCTATACATATCCCATAACCCCACCCCCGAGGCAACCCCATACGGCGGCTTTTTTTCGGATTATGATGCAAGGGACGCCCTTGCAATACTAAATCGAGCCTGGGGTATTCCCACATGCGAGCAAAAATATTTTGATAGTGCCCGTGATGCCCACCGAAGCTGCTTGAATAGTCATATTGGCAAATGTTTGGGCCCTTGCATTGCTGGAAATGCCGCATATAATGAACATCTAAAATTCGTCGCTGCATTTATGCAAGGGAAAAACAAGGATGCTCTCCAAGACATAGAGCTTGAAATGAGTCAAGCCGCTATGGATTTTGACTACGAAAAAGCGGCAGGCTTAAGAGACCTTGTCCATGAGCTCAAACACTTACAAAAACGCTTTGCATATCAAGTATCATTTAAAGACAGACGGGTTTGGGTCTTTATCAAAGGACATCATGAGGATAGGTTCCGGTTCCTGTACTATAAAAATGGCGACTTAAGATATATGGAATCCTTCGGCAACAATAAAGAACCCTCCCAAACAGAAAAAAAGAAAAAGATTATCCATGCCATGTCCAATAATAAAAACACCGCAATCAATTTGCCAGAATCTGCAAAAATATATACAACCGTTGCAACTAAGGAGATAAGGGCGATTAAATACTATGTAGATGTTACAAATACACCATCGACATCCCTAGCAAAAAAATTGGACAAGGCATTAACTCATTTCATCCAGCAGCACTAAGCGAGGCCAACATGCGTATATTCGGACGACAACTATTTTTATCCTTAGGCATCCTGGTAATAAGCCTGGCCTTTCTCGGTCTGGTGCTTACCCAGGTTATGGGCGGCTATCTTACAGACCAGCGTAAGTCCGCCCTTACAGACTCTGCCGCCCGTGTGGCTAGGTCTGTAGAGTCTGTGCTTATAAATATCCGCATCCACGGGGATGTAAACCTAGACCCCTTGGTAACCCAAATAGAAAACTTAAGTGATATTTTAGGTGCCAGTGTTGTCATTATCGGGCCGGATTATGAGATTCTTTACTGGGGCCTATACCAAGATGCCGCAATACCATATGCTTTTATTGACACTGTCCTTGAAGGCTCTCCTATAGTTGTTTCCGGCAGCTTTAACCCAACATGTCCCGATTCAATGCTCGTTGCAGGCCACCCTGTGATAGTAGGCAACAGCGTCCTTGGCGCAGCAATTGTAAGCGTATCAATGGCAGAACTTGAAGTTGCCATCTCCGGTATGTATCAAATTACATTAGTAAGCCTTGCCGTTGCCGCATTCTTTAGCCTGATACTCATATATATATCCAGCCGAGCCATTATCCGACCCCTTAAGCAGATTAACCAAGCCGCCAAGGTAATTACTATGGGGGGCTTCGAAAATCGCATCCCCGTCAAAGCCAAGGACGAGGTTGGCCAACTTGCAATGCAGTTTAATACCATGGCCGAAAGCCTGTATAACCAAGAGCGTATCCGCCGGGAGTTTATCTCCAATTTATCTCATGATATACGCACACCTCTTACCTCTGTTTTGGGCTTTGTGAAAGCCTTGGAGGACGGCACCATTCCAATCGAGGAGCAGCCCCATTATCATGGAATTATCTTAAATGAAACTGAGCGTCTTATTAAGCTATCTGATGATTTCTTGGATATTCACCGCATCCAGGAAGCTAAACTGGAGCTAACAAAAACCACTTTCGATATCAACGAGCTAATAAGAACCACAATACTAGGCTTTGAGCAACGAGCAATAGCAAAGCAGATAACCGTAACAAGCAGCTTCGCCAATGTTACAAACAACGTACTTGCCGACGAAGATAAAATCAGACGCTGCCTGTATAACCTACTGGATAACGCCATCAAATTCACTCAAGACGAAGGAGCAATCACCGTAGAGACCGTTGTAAAAGGAAGAAAAGTAATAGTCGCTGTAAAGGACAATGGCCAGGGCATGACCACAGAAGAACAAGCCCAAGCCTATGACCGATTCTACAAAGGCGACCAGTCCCGCAGCGAAGACAAGTTAGGCAGCGGGCTAGGGCTTTCTATTACAAAGGAATTTATTTTAGCCCATGGTGAGGCTATAGACACGGAAAGCACACCTGGAAAAGGCAGTGAATTTACATTTACACTCACCCGGTCAGAGTAAGTAATATGCTTGTAAACGTATCCTCATATTATGTAATCCCATAGTAACCCACAAATCCAAATTACCATGTAGAATAACTACATCAGCTCACGGGAGGGACGCTTACAAGCGACATAAATACAAGTCCTAGCAACTTAGGATACGTATTAATATACCCCATGGGGCACCAATAAAAAACGCTTTTGCCTGTTGGCAGAAGCGTTTTTTATTTACTCGCGTTTTTGGCAATCCTTTCATATGGTGTGAGTAGGATGATTAGGCCTTGACCAAATTTGGTCATATTATAGCATGTACACCAAATTTAGTTCAAAACTTGATTTTTGACCAAATTTGGTATAACCTCTGAAAGGAGCGGCTCCATGAAGAAATTTGGGAGGAATAAGGCTATGTACTGTGTCATAATGGGTGACATTGTTAATTCACGTGGGCTTGAGCCGGAGGTTCGGGAAAGGGTTACGCAGGCGGCGAAAAATATTTTTGATAAAATAAATATGAAGTATCGCAGCTCATTGCTAGCTGGATTTGGACTTGTTAGGGGCGATTCTTTCGAAGGAGTTCTATCTGCACAGCATAATGCTCCGCAGATTATTCAAGACATAATTAAAGTCTTTTACAGAGTGGATAAAACCCTTGTACGAATATGTGCTGTGATGGGAGAACTGACCATTACATCATCGGATCGCAATGAAGTTGATGGCCCTGCCTTTATAACAATTATGGAGGAGCTTACCAAGTTAAAGGAACGCGAAAGCGATCATTGGATGCAGATTTCATTTGAAATAGGCACGCTAGAGCAACCACTAATACGTAGCCAACTTGATATGCTATCAGTGCTAACTGAAAGATGGACTGAAAAACAACGTGAAATTTGCTGGACAGCAGAAGAGATAGAAGCGCAAGAGGCCTACCCTAAGGATATCGAAAAAAAACAAGAACTATACAGGCTGATTACGAATCGAATAAATGTTGTCCCTTCAGTAGTAAAGAAGCAACTCGCGGCCGCTTCCTATGATGTGTATCGACGGGCTTGGAGTGGGATAACAGAGTATCTGGCAAATATTGATGAGTATGCACTAGGAGTCAACATTACTCCTCAAAAAAGCTATCTGACATTCCTTAACTTGGGACAACGTAAAATTAAACAGCACCATCACCAAGATGCAATACCGCTTCTAGAAAAATCCCTTGAAATGGCAAAACAGGGTGAAATTAACAATCAACAGCTTATACTAATTTATATTACTTTGGCAGAAGCATACTCAGAAACATCCATGTACAAAAAAGCAGACGCAGCAATCCAGTCGGCCCAGACACTACAATTATCTATGCCAAAATCACAATGGAGCCTTGATTTATTAGTCGAACAAGCAAGAGCGTACTACAAAAAAATGAATTATCATGATGCAAAGACAACATTAGAGAACGCTTTATCTGTGGCTGGTGATATCCTAAATCCGTCAGCACCAGATTGGGGAACATTATATAGCAACTTAGCTCTTTTGCATGATGAAAGCCAAGACTATACATCTGCACTTGCATATTACGAGAAAGCATTGGGTGCTAATGCATATATTGAGCATTCAGAAATTAATCACGCAATCACACTACACAATATGGCTGGTTGCCTGCATAAACTAAACGATTATGATAGAGCTGTAAATACTATCGAAAAAGCACTACAGATATTCAACGCAAACTTGCCACAAAACCATAAGTATATTATAGATGCTCGAGCATTAATGAATATATTAAAGGAACACCAGAAAGGCGAATCCCCATGACCATACCCACGATTCTCACCATTATGCTACTTGGCCACATACTAGGCGACTTCTACGTCCAATCCAAAACAATGGCTGATAATAAAGATGTCATGAAAAAATGGCTACTCATACATAGTGGAGTTTATTCACTGTGCATGGCCACCATTTTATTTGTTGGTGTTGGCTTTTCGCGATATTGGGTGTTTATTGTCGTGGGTGCAAGCATCGCTCATTTAGTAATCGATTGGCTAAAAAAATACATCCCTTGCAAAAAATTTATCATTGACCAACTACTCCATCTTGCTGTAATTATTGCATTGTGGTGTATATGGGGGCGATGTCTATCACTACGTGCACCTATCACAACCGCACTTGAGTATTCTCTACCTGCTGAGCTAATGATTATAGCACTAGGATTACTAATACTATTAAAACCAGTTGGTTTGTTAATAGAAAAAGGCGATATTTGGGACTTTAATAAAGGCAACAGTGCCGCCCTTCCAACCAGTAGCCAAAAAGGTGCTGGCAAAATGATTGGATATCTTGAGCGTATTATTATCTTCTTTCTCTTAGTCAACAGGCAGTTTGGAGCTATCGCCTTTGTGTTAGCTGCGAAGTCAGTAATGCGTTTTCCCGAAATCAATGACAGTGATAAGCCAACCTCCCTAGCCGAGTTCTACATAATTGGCACACTGTTAAGCATGACATCCGTGTTTATTGTTGCATTCGCGCTAGGACTAATTTGACTCTCTACTTCGACACAATCTTAACAGCCCCAGCCCCAAGCAAATCTTCTAATGCCCGCGTCAAATCCTCACTCAAGCTCACCCAATAAGACCTCTGAGCAAGGAATGACCGATTCTGGGCCTCATTGTATATCATTACCTGGGTGTCGCCTTTGAAGGCTGCCAATACATCAGTTATGTTGCTGGGGGGAATCGGGCGGTTTTTGGGGACCTTTACCCATAGGGTGCGGGTGGGGCCGGAGTCAGCATCCTTTGGGATATCGTCGTACATAAGCATGTCATTGGCAATGATTTTGGTGTCTTCGTCTTCTCTTACGCTTGTTTTCCCTTGGACTATTATTACCTGGTCTGTGGCTAGGCGAGGACCAAATTTTTCATACATTTTTGGGAAAACGGCTACCTCAACTGAGCCGTATAGGTCCTCTACGGTCAGGAAACAGAAGGGTTTGCTTTCTGCCTTGGTGTATTTTACGGACTTAGCTGTAATCATACCGCCATATTTTACAGACTCCCCGTCGACCATATTGGTGTCTTCATCCTCTTTTGCCACAAAATCTAGGCTGGTGTAGTTGGTGTAGCGCTTGAGAACATCTTCATAATCCGACAGGGGATGGCCGCTTACATATATTCCCAACATTTCTTTTTCGTTAGCCAATAGTAGGCGATGAGGGAGCTCTCCTATATTTGGGAGTCTGTCCGCCTCAAAGGTTTCCTCTGGTGAATCGTCTAAGTCGAAAAGGGACATTTGCCCATCCAACACACTTTTTCTTATAAGGGCTTGGCCGCTCATTATTACTTCGAATATGGACATATATTGAGCTCGTTTGCCTCCAAGGGAATCGAAAGCCCCGGCCTTTATCAAACTCTCAACACAGCGTTTATTAATATCATGGCCAGACATACGGCGGATAAAGTCCGTGATTCCTTGGAAATCACCTCCTCGCTCCCGCTCCGATACAATGGCGGTAACCATCCCACGGCCTACATTACGAATCCCCGCAAGGGCATAACGGATATCTTCCCCTTCTACGCTAAAAGTCACCTGGCCTTGATTTATATCCGGAGGCAGGAGCTTAATGCCCATACGTTTACATTCGTTTATATACCCGGCAACGGCGTCAATGCTGCCCATAATGGAGGTCATTGTCGCTGCCATAAACTCTACGGGATAATAGACCTTGAGCCAAGCTGTCTGGTAGCAAACTACTGCATACCCGGCTGCATGGGACTTATTGAATGCATAGGCGGCAAAGTCTGCCATATCATTGAATATTTGCGCAGCTATGCTTTCAGGGATTCCATTTTTAACACAGCCAGGGACATCATCTCCTAGGCCGTGGATAAAATTTTTTCGTTCTTCTTCCATTACATCGGCTTTTTTCTTGGACATTGCACGGCGGATTAAGTCGGCGCGGCCCAAAGAGTATCCTGCTAAATCCTGTACTATTTGCATTACCTGTTCTTGATATACGATACAGCCATAGGTGGTCTTGAGTATCGGCTCCAAGGTTGGATGCATATATTTGACTTTGGCGGGATTGCGCTTGCCCTGTACATACTTAGGAATCGAATCCATGGGACCGGGGCGATACAGGGAAATACCGGCGGTGATATCCTCCATATTCTCAGGGCCGAGGTCCCGCATGAAAGTTTTCATTCCCCCGGACTCCAACTGGAATACCCCTTCTGTTTTGGCCTGGCTTATCAGCTCAAAAACCTTAGGGTCGTCATAGGTCCAGTCGTCCAAGTTTATGTGAATGCCTCTGGAGCGCATGACCTCTTCGGCAGCTATCCGGATTACCGTGAGGGTCCTAAGTCCTAGGAAGTCCATCTTCAGCAGACCAAGCTCCTCAACGGTATTCATTGGGAACTGAGTGGTAACGATACCGTCGTTGAGGTTAAGGGGGATATAGTCAGATACAGGTTTATCGCAGATTACAACCCCTGCCGCATGGGTAGAGGCATGGCGGGGCAGGCCTTCCAGACGCAGAGCCATGTCCACTAGGTTGCGGGTATCGTCTTCGTTTTCGTAGGCGGATTTCATATCTGGGTTGATGGTTAGTGCCCGGGTCAAGGTTATGCCCAACTCCCCAGGCACCATTTTAGCGATTCTATCCACGTCGGAATAGGGCATCGCCAGGGCACGGCCTACATCTCGTATTACCGCGCGGGCAGCCATGGTTCCAAAGGTGATTATCTGGGCCACATGGTCTTTGCCGTATTTTTCGTTTACATAGTCAATGACTTCCTGCCGCCGCTCGTAGCAAAAGTCGATATCAAAGTCAGGCATGGATATCCGCTCGGGATTTAGGAATCGTTCGAAGAGCAGATTATATGGAATGGGGTCAATATCCGTAATTCGTAGGGTATATGCAACAATTGAGCCTGCGCCACTGCCTCGCCCCGGACCGACCATAATTCCGTTCTCCCGGGCATAGCGGATAAAATCCCATACTATCAGGAAGTATTCCAAGAAGCCCATGGAGCCAATTGTATCAAGCTCATAATTTAGCCGTGGCAGATATTCTTCATAATTTTGGCCATATCGTTCCTTTAAGCCGTCTACACAGAGCTGCTTTAAGTAGTCGTAGGCCGTTTGCCCTTCCGGGACTTCGAAAATCGGGAGCTTGTATTCATTGAATGTGATTTCCACGTTGCAGCGGTCGGCAATTTTTTGGGTGTTCTCCAATGCATCCTTTGCGTAGGGAAATAGAGCATACATATCCTCAGGAGATTTAAGATAAAACTGGTCGCTGTCAAAGGACATGCGATTTTCATCCAGCATGGTTTTACCGGTTTGGATGCAGAGCAGTACTTCATGGGCCCTTGCGTCTGACTGCTTTATATAGTGGACATCGTTAGTCGCAACCATGGGTATGCCAGTTTCCTTGGAGATGCGTATAAGCTGCTGGTTGACTTCTCGCTGTTCAGCGGAGCCATAGTCTTGTAATTCTAAGTAAAAATTGCCTTTGCCAAAGATTTCTTCAAACTGAAGGGCACGAGCTTTCCCTGCATCGTAGCCGTTACCCATAAGTATCTTGGGGACTACCCCGGAAAGACAGCCGCTTAGGGCAATAAGACCTGAACTGTATTGCGTAAGGAGCTCTACATCCACACGAGGCCGGTAATAGAATCCCTCGGTAAAGCCCAAAGATACCAGCCTTACCAGGTTGTGGTAGCCTTCCAAGTTCTCCGCCAGCAGTACCAGATGCTGGTAAACCCCATCGGATGTAGCCTTTTTTTCGTGGCGGGAGCCTGGGGATACATATACCTCGCAGCCTAGGACGGGTTTTATTCCGGCCTCCTTTGCTGCTTTATAGAAATCGATTACACCATACATTACACCATGGTCGGTGATGGCTAGGCTGTTTAGGCCTTGGGCCTTGGTGGTGGAAATAAGCTCTTGGATTTTGGCAGAGCCGTCTAGTAGGCTGTATTCTGTGTGGACGTGTAGGTGGGCGAAGGGTTGGGACATTGGAATGCTCCTTTACAACAATTATAGGCAATAATATACTTGAGCTCTTAGAAAGGAGCAAGCCTATATGAAATATACCAAAGTTTCCACAAATCTAAACTTCGCTGAGCGCGAGGAGGAAGTTCTTACCCTGTGGCAGGAGCATCAAATTTTTGAGAAGAGCATGAGCGTGCGGGAAGGCAAACCCCTTTTCGTATTCTACGACGGCCCACCCACCGCCAACGGCGTCCCACATATGGGCCATGTAATTGCCCGCGCCATCAAAGACCTCTTCCCCCGGTACAAAACGATGAAGGGCTTTCAAGTACTACGCAAAGCAGGATGGGATACCCACGGCCTCCCTGTTGAGCTGGAAGTGGAAAAAGCCCTTGGCATCAGCGGCAAGCCCCAAATAGAAGAATACGGCGTGGAGCCTTTTATCCAAAGGTGTAAGGAATCTGTCTGGACATATGAGGCAATGTGGAAAGAGATGTCCCTGCGGATAGGATACTGGGCTGACATGGAAAATCCATATGTCACATATCATAATAGTTATATCGAGTCCGTATGGTGGGCTCTTTCTCAGATATTCGAAAAAGGACTGATATACAAGGGCCATCGAGTCGTACCCTACTGCCCCCGCTGCGGCACACCACTTTCTACCCATGAAGTCTCCCAGGGCTATAAAGACGTAACGGAGCCCAGTATATACGTACGTTTTCCAGTGTCAGGTAAAGAAAATGAATATCTGCTAGCCTGGACCACAACCCCCTGGACTTTACCTTCCAATGTGGGCCTTTGCGTCAACCCTAAAGAGGAATACGCAAGAGTTTCCAAGGATGGGCATATTTATGTTATGGCCAAAGCTCTCCTTGAGGAAGTACTGGAAGATAACTTCGAAATCATGGAGACCTTCCTCGGTGCCAAGCTGGAGGGCCTTAAATACAAATCCCTTTTTGGTTTTGGCAATCAAGAAACCGGCACCGTAGTTTGCGACGGCTATGTGACCCTATCGGCAGGTACAGGGATAGTCCATATAGCCCCGGCCTTTGGCGAAGATGATTCCCGGATTTCCAAGGCAAATAATTTGCCATTTGTTCAATATGTAGACCCTCAGGGATGCTTTACCCCGGATGTGCATCTTTGGGAAGGTCAGTTTGTTAAAGACGCCGACCCTTTGATAATCAAGGAGCTCAAACAGCAGGGCCTTCTCCTTAAAAAGAAAAACATTACCCACAGCTATCCCTTCTGCTGGCGTTGCGACACACCCCTCCTCTACTACGCCAGAGATGCCTGGTTTATCCAGGTATCCGCAAAAAAAGACGACCTACTTGCAAGCAATGAGACAGTCAATTGGATGCCGGAGCATATGAAAAAAGGCCGCTTCGGTGATTTTCTTGAAAATATCCATGACTGGAGTATCAGCCGTGAGCGTTATTGGGGTACCCCTCTCCCAATTTGGCTATGTGACTGCGGCCATATGCACTGCATATCCGGTATAGATGAGCTTAAAAAAATAGGACAGAAAGTCCCTGAAAACATCGAACTCCACAAGCCCTATATAGATGATGTAAAGCTTAACTGCCCTAAATGTAGCGGAACCATGACCCGTACCCCAGAGGTTATAGACTGCTGGTTCGACTCCGGGTCAATGCCCTTTGCTCAGTGGCATTATCCATATGAAAATAAGGAGCTATTCGAAAGCCAATTCCCAGCGGATTTTATCTGCGAAGGGGTAGACCAGACTCGTGGCTGGTTTTACTCCCTAATGAGCATATCTACCATGCTTTTCGGCAAATCTTCATACAAAAATGTAATCGCAACAGGCCTTGTACAAAACAAAGACGGACAAAAAATGTCCAAATCCAAAGGTGATGTTGTTAACCCCAAGGATGCCCTTGCAAAACATGGTGCCGATGCTTTGCGCTGGCTGTTCTACGCAGGGTCAGCCCCCTGGCTTAATACCCGG
The DNA here is from genome assembly GCA_009781725.1 of Defluviitaleaceae bacterium. Taxonomy (GTDB): domain Bacteria; phylum Bacillota; class Clostridia; order Lachnospirales; family WQUN01; genus WRAN01. The sequence continues at coordinate 72,643 of WQVF01000002.1, read as the reverse complement.
TATTATGACGAAGCTGTACAGGAAGGCTCACGACGATTTATGGGCACCCTTTGGAATACCTATGCCTTCTACGTTCTTTACGCCGATATCGATGGGTTCAACCCATTTGAATACGAAGCCATGGACTTGAGTGTAATGGATAGATGGCTATTGTCCCGTCTTAACACCTTGGTCAAAAAAGTTGACACCGCCCTAGAGAAATTTGAAATAACAGACCCAGCCAGGGCCATAGACCAATTTGTAGATGACCTAAGCAATTGGTATCTACGCCGCAGTAGAGAGCGTTTCTGGGCCGATGGCATGGAGCAGGATAAAATTAATGCATACAAGGTTTTGCACCATGCATTGGTTACAGTTGCCAAGCTGACCGCGCCCTTTGTGCCATTTATAACGGAGCAAATTTATCAGAATTTGGTACGAGGCTTGGATGCAACATCTCCTATAAGCATTCATCTATGTGAGTATCCCATTGCCGAGGAAAAGTATATCGACCTGGCATTGGAAGCCGACATGGCTACCATAATGGATATAACCGCAATAGGCCGAGCCGCCCGCAATGCTGCTGCAATCAAAAACCGACAGCCACTGCCTGAAATGCTAGTAAACCTAAAATCAGGCACAGCGGCACCAGGGGATGATTATCTGGAAGTAGTTAAAGAGGAGCTTAATGTCAAAGCCATATCTTTTATAGACAACTCAGAAGCATTTATAGAATATCGCTTTAAACCGCAACTGCGGACCCTAGGCCCAAGATATGGTAAGTTGGTACCAAAGATAACAGTTGCCCTTAACTCCGAGCCGGCCACGGTAATGGCCGCGTTGCACAAAGGTGCCTGGGCTACCAACATCGACGGCACCGATGTAGAGCTCACCATGGAAGATGTATTGATAGAAACCGACCAAAAAGAAGGCTTTGCTGTTTCCCAGGATAAAGGGATAACCGTAGTCCTTAACACCCAGTTGACCCCGGAGCTAATAGAAGAAGGCAACCTACGTGAGTTAATGAGCAAACTGCAAAATATGCGTAAGGACGCAGGATTCGAAGTAATGGACCGGATTAACGCCGGATATTATGACAATGCTCCCGTCCTAACCCACGTCATAGTCAATAACCGCGAGACAATCATGACAGAAATCCTGGCGGATAATCTGGATGAAACGCCCCCTCCGGAGGGTGCGTACAGCAAGTCCTGGACTATCAATGGAGAAGACATAGGACTGTGGGTAATTCGAACCTAATCATCCCGCCACCGCTATACTTTTGTCGTTTTGACCAAACCTTTTCCATCTAGTTTTTAATTGATTTTCCATGTTTATTAGTATATTTGCTAATTATTTCACGATTTTTGGCGGGACTGCCACGTTGATTTATACTAAAGCCCGTCATCCATATCCTTCATTTTGCAGGTGAAAACATGAACCGCTTCCGCAAACCCAATATAGCCATCAAGGAAATCCCCGCCTATATTCGAGGCGGGTTTTCCTATGCTTCTCGAGAGCTTGGCCGGGTGCGAGGCACCAATGTTTGGATTTTTATTATGTATGGCCTGTTATTCGACACCGTCAACAATTTGTGGCGGCCTTTTTCCGCTGTGTTCTTACAGCGACTAGGAGGTGGGGAATTCCATATTGCCCTTCTCAATTCCTTACCCGGTGCCGTGGGAGCATTGGTGCTTCTGCCGGGAGCTTTTCTTTTTAGGCGGTTTACCAATAAAAAGCGGGCTACTGCGGCTTTTATTCTTGTAAGTCGAGCCTTGCTCCTTGGTATCGCCTTTGTGCCCATGCTGCCTCCTACCGTACGGCCTTTTCTCTTTGTTATCCTTGTTGCCATTATGAACTGCCCTGACGCTCTATCTCAGACCTCTCTCCAAGGACTCCTTGGGACGATTTTTAGCGGTACTACCCGAGGGCAGGCCATCACCCTTCGTAATAAGTTTGGTCAGGCCATTATCCCCGTGGTTACTGTCACCACAGGGATAATTATTACCTTTGTGCCAAGCACAGACGCTCAGCGACTAATTCTGTATCAAATATTCTTTGTGTTGGCATTTTTGTTTGGGGTGCTTGAGGTTCTTATGTTTCGGCGGTTTAATGTGCCGGAGCAAGAGGCCAGCCTAAGTAACGGGTCTTCCGACCTTGCACTAATCCCCAAAATTCTCAAAGACAAAAATTTCCTAAAATTTTTCATCCCAGCCTTTATTTTTATGTTTACATGGCATGCAGGATGGCCCCTTGTGGCAATCCACCAAGTCATGGTTATCCAGGCAACTGAAATGTGGTTTGCCATCTTTGCCCTTGCCTCAGGAATTGCAGCATTTATCTCAGGGGGGATGTGGCAGCGTTGGCTGCGTAAGTACAGCAATAACACAGTATTGGTTATCGCAACCTCTATGCTTGCCTTCAATATGTTCCTGTTTCCTCTGACTCCAAATGTTCAGATGATGACCCTTGTAAGTTTTTTTACAGGATTTTCTACTATAGGAATAAATGCATCTTTGCTCAACGGCGTACTCGAAGCGACCCCTGATGACAATCGTATGATGTACCTGGCTTTCTATAATACTATTATGAGTGTCAGCCTGTTTGTTGCACCATTTTTCTCCCATGCATTGTTTGCATGGGTGGGTAATCGCAATGCGATGTTTGTTGTTGGATTTATGAGAATTGTCGCAACGCTTGTAATTTGGCTGGTATTGCGATATAAAAAGAGTAATAAAACTGAAAGTTAGGAGATTCACGTGAAAAAATTACGCATACTTGCTCTACTCGTACTGTTTATATCGCTACCCCTTATGGTCGGTTGCTCTGGTTCGGAAGACATACATGAAATTCGAGACCAGTTCTTTGCCCGACAAGTTGAGGAAATCCTACTTAACCTAGACCGTTTTGAAGGCAGGACCATCCAAATGGAAGGCCTTTTCATGAGCTGGCATGATGTATTCGATACCGGTGGGGTTTATTATTTTGTTATAAGGTTTCTTTCGGATTGCTGTGGCGGCGGCGGCACTATCGGATTTGAGCTGGATATGGGAAACCTCACCATACCTTCGGACGAGACCTGGGTACAGATTACAGGAGTGCTGGAGGTACAAGACACCTGGTCAGAAAGTAATCCGGTGTTGATTGTAACGGCTGTTCAGGAGTTTGAGGAGCATGGTGAGGTTATAATATTCTCCTAGGCTCATTTGTACATTAATCAGGCTAAGGCCATATCAATTCTCCTGACACAGGTGATATCCCAATACACAAAGGAGCAAAAAAATGAAAACCTATCCAGCCGAGCCCTACCGCATCAAGGTAGTAGAAATGCCCAATATGCTAAACCGGGAAGAACGAATCGAGGCCATCCAAACCGCAGGCTACAACACCTTCCAACTCAAAAGCGAGGATTGCTACATTGATTTATTGACAGACAGCGGCACCAACGCCATGAGCGACCGCCAGTGGGCCGGCCTAATGATTGGCGACGAAGCCTATGCCGGCAGCCGCAACTGGGCCCACCTTGAAGCTACAGTAAAGGAATACTACGGCTTTAAACACATAGTACCCACTCACCAAGGCCGAGGCGCGGAGAATATCCTCTCCAAGCTGATGATTACCCCTGGTACTTATGTCCCTGGCAATATGTATTTCACAACCACCCGCTTCCATCAAGAGGCCAACGGTGCCCAGTTCCGGGATATAATTATAGACGAAGCCCATGATTCACAAATTGACCTGCCCTTCAAGGGGAATATTGACTTAGCAAAGCTCCAAGCCCTGATTGACGAGGTCGGTCCGGATAAAATCCCATATATCTGCTTGGCCGTAACGGTAAACATGGCTGGAGGCCAGCCAGTTTCCATGAAAAACATGCGCGATGTGCGTGAGCTCTGCGATAAGTACGGCCTCAAAGTCTACTACGACTGCACCCGCTGTGTAGAAAACGCTTATTTCATTAAAATGCGTGAGGAAGGCTATGCCGACAAAACCATAAAGGCAATCGTAAAAGAAATGTTCTCCTATGCCGACGGCGCAACCATGAGCGGCAAAAAAGACGGACTGGTAAATATAGGCGGCTTCCTGGCCACCAATGACGATGAGCTATACACTAAGGCAAGAGAAATGGTAGTCGTATACGAAGGTATGCCATCCTATGGCGGCATGACCGGCCGGGATATGGAAGCCTTCGCAATCGGCATTAAGGAAAGCTGTGTATTCGAATACATCTGCCACAGGGTAGAGCAGGTAGCATACCTTGGGGATAAGCTTATATCAGCCGGGGTACCGGTGGTGCAGCCTATAGGAGGCCATGGGGTATTCCTGGATGCAAGGAAATTCCTGCCTCATATCCCTCAAGAGCATCTGCCCGCTCAAAGTCTGGCAGCCCATTTGTATATGGAAAGCGGCGTAAGAGCAATGGAAAGAGGTGTTGTTTCCGCCGGGAGAAATAAGGACACTGGCGAGAATCATATGCCGAAATTAGAAACGGTACGCCTGACAATCCCCCGCCGGGTATACACCTATGCCCATATGGACATAGCCGCCGACGCAATTATTAAGCTATACGAAAACCGGGACAGCATCCGAGGCCTGAAATTTGTATACGAGCCTCCCATGCTGCGCTTCTTCAATGCCCGCTTTGACTATGTTTCATGAAAACCAACAGCGCGGAAATAATCAAGACAATGCGAAAAGAAATGGGGCTTAGCCAGGCAGAAATGGCCGAGCAGCTATTCATTAGCGTTCGTCAACTCGCCAGGATAGAATCCGGTGAGGCTGGAATGGATGTATGGCAGTTTATCACTACCCTTGAATTACTTGGTGCCCCCACTGAGGATTTTTGGTTGCTGTATTTAGACTCCGGCGAATACGCCAGTTATAGGGATTACAAGCATCTAAAGCGTCAGATTAATAGCGATGATTGGTCCAAGGTTGAAGAAGTTATCCGCATTATCGAAAAGGCCCCCCTAATAAAACAGCCCATAGTCAAGCAGTATGTGGCATATGCAAAAGTTGCAGTCGAAATGCCCACACCGCCGTCAGCAGAGTCTGTGGATAATCTCCTTAAAGTCATGCACATGTCCAAACCTAACTTTGACGAGAGCAAGATATCCGAATACCGTATGACTAATAACGAGATTTCCATTGCATTAAGTATTGCAAATTGCTTTGTGACTTTAGGCGAGTATGATAGAGCTATTAAAATGGTCAAGGCCATGATAAACAGCCGAGAAAATGCCAGGGTTTCTGAGGAAGACAAAATAAATATTTTTCCGGCACTGTACCTTGTTCTGTCATCTGCGTATTGGAATGGAGGGCAATATAAAGAAGCCCTTTACACCTGTCAAGCCGCTATTGATACTTGTCGGGAATACAGTAATCTTGAGCGCATCCCGGAAATGCTATTTTGCATGGCAGATTGTTATTATAAGCTGGGAGAGGAAGAGCATATCTATAAAACCCACTTGATACGGGCATACCATATGGCCTATGCAATAGGGAAAAACAAAACCGCTGTCACATTAAAAGAAAACGCGCTCAAATCCTATGGTGTGAGCCTACCATGACAAAGCTGGCATAAAATAAAAGCGGCGTCATACCAATCATGTCATGGATTGAAGACGGCGGTAGTTGTAAGATAAATATAAGCAGAGCCTGTTCCTACTCAAGGACACAGGCTCTTTTTATATCCAAAAAGGAGTGTTCAAAATGAAAAAAACCCAAAAGCAATCCGTCCCAAATCTAAGCGGAATCTTCCACCATATCGTATGGACAATCACACCCCGCCCGGTATGGATTGTCGGTACCTGCAACAAGGATGGTACGCCAAACTTAAGCACCATCACTTGCGTAAGCAACTCCCCCGGCCCACCAGAAAACATAATCCTCAGCATGACCGCCCGGCGGACCATTGCCAACATCCAGCGTACCGGGGCGTTTTCCGTCAATCTTTGCAATGGCTCAATGGTACCACTTGTCGATTATGTAGGCTCTGTATCCGGTGAGGATTGTGTAAAAGATGCGGTACCCTATGATTTTACCTGGGGCGATAAAATATATGTGCCTATACTTAGCGCAAGCCACTATGCATTTGAATGCAAATTATCTCATACACATGTAATCGGTCAATTTCATACATTTTTTGGCGAAGTAATCAATCTGCAAATCGACGCAAACCTCACCCCCCCAACGGACTCCCAAGAAGCAGTTATGAAGTGGTTTAAAGCCCTGGATATCCATAAAACAGACCCGCTGGTCTATCATTCAGCATTGAAATATTTTCGAGTGGGGAAAAAGATTTAATATGACATCCAAGTGCGAACTTAAACTTCAAAAGAGCGCAAAATTCTGCGTGAACCTTCGCAGAACTTTTGCGCTAAAATGTAGTTTAAGTTCGCACCAGTTGTCACATTATCCGCTTTATACTAGAAATCCGCGGCCAAATTAATCAAGAAAGCAAGGATGTGGTTTTGAATAATGGGGGAAATATGGAGTAACATTTTATTATATTTTGAAAATAACCTGGATGCATATCTCACTATGCTGCAAAGGCATACCTCCTTAAGCCTTCGTGTCCTCGCTATTGCGATTTGCATTGGGATGCCTATGGGGATTTTATGTATCTTATTTCGCAAGCAGCAAAAGTGGATAGTCGGTTTTTTTCAAGTACTTAGGATTATTCCAAGCCTTGCGGTTTTGGTTTTATCCATTCGATTACTGGGGATAGGAATGGGACCAGCGATTACCGCGCTTGCATTTCTGGCCATTCCTCCGATTCTAATGAACACCGTAGCAGGCCTTGAGGAAGTTCCTTTTTTTATGCTAGAAACCGCAAAGGGTATGGGCATGACCGAGCTTCAAGTATGGATAAAGGTACGCTTGCCCCTAGCATTTCCGCTAATCCTAGCTGGGGTAAAAACCGCCACTGTCGAAATAGTCGCCAGTGCAACTATTGCCGCGCTAATCGGTGCAGGGGGATTGGGACAGATTATTTTTCAAGGGCTTAGCGTAAGGAGGACAGAACTATTATTGATAGGCGGTATTTCCGTCGCTGTACTATCACTTACGGCAGTGTTACTGCTGGATTTATTAGATTGTTTTCTTCAAAGATATAAGAGAGGTGTTTCTACATGAAAAAGAAATGGTTTGGCGTTATTATTGCAATGTTTGCACTAGTATTTATAACCACCGGCTGCACCGGCAACGATGACAATGTTATCCGCGTAGGCAGCAAAGATTTTACAGAGAGCTTAATTATTGCCGAAATATATTCCCTCGCTTTGGAAGCAGCAGGGTTTACCGTTGACCGTACAGGTCACAACCTATCCAGCGGCCTGGTGCATACCGCTATTCTAAACGGCGAAATTGACCTTTATCCCGAATACACCGGAACGGGGTTACTTACCGTTCTTGGTCTGCCATTAATGACCAACCCCCATGAAGTTTATGAACTCGTCAAAAGAGAATACTACGAGAGATACCAGATTACGTGGCTGGATTTTACCGAAGCCCATAACGGCCAAGGAATCGTCATCCGTACTGAGCTAGCGCAGGAGCTGGGCATTTCAACAATATCTGACTTACAGCCTCATGCTCATGAGCTGCGATTTGTATCTACAGCAGAGTTTCTTGACCGTGAAGATGGACTACCTGCTATGGTTTCGGCCTTCGGCCCATTCGATTTCTATAGTATAGATATAATGGGAGGAGGTGCCAGATATGAGGCTCTTCGCACAAACGCTGCGGATGTAAGTGTTGCCTTTACCACCGACGGTCATCTTTACAATACCCATTATTACACGCTTCTTATAGAAGATATCGTAATTTGGCCTCCGTACAACCTGGTTCCCATTGTCCGCAACGATATCCTGGAAGAACACCCAGGCATTGCCGATGCGTTAAACCGCTTGGCACCTCATCTCAATACCCCGACACTGCTTCATCTTAATTCCCAGGTAATTATTTACGGCAGAGATATACAGGATGTAGCCCGGGATTTTTTTGAGTCGTTGCCATGAACACCGCCATCGAATTTCAGCATGTTACAAAGGGGTTCAAGGGCGCAAGCTATAACGCCGTAAATGACGTGAGCCTATCCATTAATGAAGGCGAGTTTATAACCATCCTGGGGTCATCGGGGTCGGGAAAGACCACTTTGCTCAAGATGACCAACCGCCTGTATGACCCAGATTCCGGCAATATTATCCTATTTGGGGAAAATATCCGAGATGTAGATAAGGTGCTGGTACGACGACGTATCGGCTATGCCATACAGCAGGTTGGACTTTTGCCCCATATGACAGTAGCCCAGAATATCGCAATCGTACCCAAGCTTTTGAAATGGGATAAAAAGCGCATTGAGGCCAGAGCACATGAATTACTTGAGCTGGTAGGACTTGAACCCAAAGAGTTTTCAAGTCGCTATCCAGCACAGTTATCCGGAGGCCAACAACAGCGGATAGGTCTCGCCCGCGCCCTTGCCGCTGACCCTAAAATCATGCTACTCGACGAGCCATTCGGAGCCATTGATGCAATCAATAGGCTTAATCTTCAAGATGAGCTCAAACGAATCCATGGAGGATTAAAAAAAACATTTTTATTTGTCACTCACGATATTAATGAGGCATTAAAGCTGGGAACAAGAGTAGTCGTAATGAACGAGGGCCGGGTGTGCCAGTTTGACACTCCTGAAAATATCGCTAAAAATCCTGCAGATGACTTTGTCAAATCCTTGATAAATTCCTGTCGCGAGCAAGAGAAATTTTGGGAGGGGTTGACTTAATTGGAACTACTGCGTTTCGCCCAGAGGAACTATAATCTATTGCTTAGGGCACTAGTCGAGCATATCCAGCTGGTTTTGATTGCCCTTGTTTTATCTGTGCTCCTTGCAGGGCTGCTGACATTAGTGGCTATGTATTTTAGGGGCGCAGGCTCCCTACTTACTTATATTTTTTCTATTGTATATTCCATCCCAAGTATAGCTTTGTTTGCGCTAATGATACCGGTGCTGGGGCTGGGAAGAACTACAGCGATAATAGTTCTGGTACTTTATAATCAGTTTATTCTCCTTCGCAATTTTATTACTGGTCTGGGCGGGGTTGACAGTGGAATAGTCGAAGCTGCGACAGGCATGGGTATGACCAAATCGCAGCTTATTTTTAGAGTACGTTTGCCATTGTCACTGAAACCGATTTTTGTCGGCATCCGCCTTGCCCTGGTTTCAACTATTGCAATTGCTATAATCGCCGCTTTCATAGGAGCTGGCGGGATAGGGCTGTTGATAACCATAGGCTTGGAGACTGGTAATAACAACCGAATTATATGGGGCGTTATACTATCCGCCGGCCTTGGGATTATTGTTAATGGGGTGTTGGTGTTTATTGAAAAGAAAATAAAGTAGCGGTATAGAGTGATTCCTCTCGAAAACAAGTAAGTTTGTGTTCGAGGGGAATCACTCTATTACAATCTGTTCTCATCCACCCATTCCTTGGCTTGCTCTACAGACAAGTCTGAAGGGATGGCGACATTGGTATCCTTTGCCCGGCCTTTTGAGCTGTCGGCAAGAGGTGTAGTGTCAAGGAGTGGGGATGGGTTCTTTTTTTTGTTCTTCATATGAGATATACTCCTCCTTTTTTGTAGTATTCGCGGCTTTGGAGTATACTATGCATGTACATATTTATAGGAGGTGGCTATGAATCCTATTTTTTTTGACGGAGCCATGGGAACAGAGCTACACAGGCGTGGGATTACCGGAGACCCTGCTATTCTCAACCTCACTCACCCCCAAGATATAATCGACATCCATCGCGAGTATTTGGAAGCAGGCGCAGATATACTGACAGCCAATACCTTTGGGTGCTATTCCCATAAACATGAAAACGCCGCCGATATGATAAAGGCCGCCATTTCCCATGGACGCAAAGCCCTTGCAGGCTACCCAGGCAGACGATTAGCCCTAGACCTTGGGCCAACAGGACTAATATTAGAGCCATACGGCGATACCACAAAGGAAGAATGCCGCCATATTTTTGAAGAAGCAATATCACATGGCGACTCCTGTGACCTTATTCTTATTGAAACCATGATGGATTTGACAGAGCTTAAGCTGGCAGTCATCACTGCCAAGAAGACCGGATTGTCGGTCTACGCAACCATGTCTTTCGAGAAAAACAGAAGAACTATGATGGGTGCCACTATCCAGGATATGATAGATTTATTGGAGGGCCTAGGAGTAGATGCCTTAGGACTAAATTGCGGTTTTGGTCCGGAAACCTATGAGTCGTTTTTTCCACTAAAAACAAAACTGCCGATTATTTTACAGCCTAATGCAGGCTTGCCCCAAGTTGGTGAGCCAGGCACTCCGCCATTCTATAATCTCTCCCCAGAGGATTTTGCCAATACAATGGCAAGTCTTGATGTAAGTTACATGGGTGGATGCTGCGGGACAAGCCCTGCCCACATAAAAGCACTTGTAAAGCAGGTGAGGGGATAAATGTCTATCTTTGGATTTGTGTCATTATTTATCGTGGTGCTAAGCGTTGCCATAATAGTGCTACACTATCGAGTAATGAAAAGGCGCGCTCCTGTGGACACTTATTTTACAGAGTTGGAGAATTTGCTGCGGCAGCGGATAGAACTGCTATATGCCATAAATCCTGTAGAGTTAAGTGACCTATATGACCAATCTATAACCATTGAACTAAGTAGCTTACTAGCTGCCATTGCTGAAATTGACGTTGAGCACAAAAGCCTAGAGGAAAACTCCGCTGCAATTGATGAAACAAGGGAATCCCTGTCAAAAGCCATCGGCGACTACAACACATTCATAGCAGCAAAACCTCATACAATCTTAATGGCCAAAATCCTTGGCTTAGCAGTTATAGAAGACGAAACCACAGAAGAGGAGTAAGTCCAAATGAAAATGACCTTTCGTTGGTTCGGAGCGGACCAAGACCCCATCAGCCTAGAGCATATAAGACAAATCCCCGGTATGACCGGCGTGGTAACCAGCCTGCTTACAATTCCCGCTGGGGACGTCTGGCCCATGGACATGCTAATTGCTATGAAAGAACAGGTAGCATCCCATGGCCTGGAGGTAGAAGTAATCGAAAGCGTAAATATCCACGAGGATATAAAGCTTGGTCTGCCCTCTCGGGACGAGAAAATCACTAACTATATCACCACTATGGAACGACTTGCTAAAATCGATATCAAGTGCATCTGTTATAACATGATGCCCGTACTAGATTGGGCCCGCAGCCACCTTTACTACAATTTACCTGACGGCTCTAATACCATGAAATACGAAGCCGAATTTATACAAGGGGTATCCGTGGAAGAGCTAGCTAACCGCTACGCTAAAGAAGCCGACACCTACGAAATGCCTGGTTGGGAGCCGGAGCGCATGAAGACCATCCGCGCTACATTGGAAGCCTATAATGGCATGGAAACAGACACTTTCTACGCCAACATGAAATATTTCCTAGATGCGATAATCCCCCACGCGGAGAGACTAAATATAAAAATGGGAGTCCATCCAGATGACCCGCCGCAGCCTATCTTCGGACTGCCAAAGCTAATAATCAGCCGTGACAATATCCGCCGCTATCTTAATCTTAATCCAAGCCCCAACAATGGGCTGACCTTTTGCACTGGCTCCCTAGGAGCAAAAAAAGGCAATGACCTGCCAGCGATGATACGGGAATTTGGCATGGAAGGCCGTATCCACTTTGCCCATGTCAGGAACTTAAGATTTGAAAACGAGACTGACTTCTATGAGTCCGCTCATTTAAGCAGTCATGGCTCCCTGGATATGTACGACATAATGAGGGCCCTCCACGATATTGACTACAAAGGCTGGATTCGTCCTGACCATGGCCGTATGATTTGGGAAGAGACAAAAAGAAAAGGCCGCCCAGGCTATGGCCTATACGACCGAGCACTAGGGGCCACGTACTTGCAAGGATTATGGGAAGCTATTGATAGGGGTTGATTTCATGGCTAAAAATTCTCAAGAAAAGCTACAAAATAACAAGCTAAGAAATATCATATGCATATTATTCTGCGTTTTTGTGCTGACGGCAGCCCTTGTATATATCTCCAGACAAACAGCCGCATACAATGACCTACGCGCTCGCAATGAACGCACCCAACAAGACCTGGCTCGCCAAGTCGCCATTTATGAGGACCTAACATATCAAATGACTAACTTCGACTCAGATGCCTATATCGAGGCCCTGGCAAGAGCGCGATTCGGATGGGTGCGGGGAGATGAGATTGTGTTTCGGATGGTTACGGACTAGTTATAGTAACAACGCGAATCAAGGGTTGAGAATGGGTTTACTCATTCTCAACTACCGTTACTATAAATTATTTCTGAAAATTTACACACAATTGCAGTTGCAATCGGAACAACAAGTGCATTACCCATAGTAAATCTCTGATTTTTTTTGGCATGCCTTTATTAGTCCAATTATCATCAAAACCATTTAGTCTTTCGCATTCAATTGGAGTTAATAACCGGAGCCGCCCGTATGTGCATCTTCTATAACATGCGTACTCCTATTAATACTAGCTTCACTAGTTATCATTGTTCTCGCCGGTCTAGTAATACAATCAGGGAAAGCAAGTGCACATTCACAAAAAATACTGCTCTCCATTAGGTCACACGCTAGGGATTCGCTTGACACCTTTCAGGTATTCCCACTTTTCCAATGACCCGTTAAGAAAATATTTTTCGTCAACCGGTCCATTATGGCGAATGTCCTTCATTAATACGGTGCTATTTTCGTAGGCAAAACCTCCGCTGTGATTACCTGTCCTCTAATCATAACGCCTGCATTGTAAAAGGATGCAACAAACGTCTCTGAGATATCTGACAACTCGGGATAAAAAAGCTGATTTACTGGGCAAATATCTTGTTTGCCTTTATAGTTTTGTCTACAGGAAAACAATTAAAAAAAACCATTCTTATATAATTTGTTGCGTAGTGTAACTTCGCCGCTGGTGCTATTTATACAAGCTAAATCTCTAAACAGCTGGGTAGAGTTGTGAAATGCAACTATGTATACTCGCCGTCTCCGTTGAGCATGTCCATAGTCAGCAGCATTAATAACTCTCCACTCGGCACCATATCCCAATTCATACAGACAGCGCAGCATAACGCCAAAGTCACGGCCTCTTTGTCTTGATGGGGACTTTAACAGGCGGTCAACATTCTCCAAAAATATATAAGATGGTTGGCGAGCCGATACAATATCAACAATAGACCACCAAAGGGCTCCTTTTTGCCCTTCGGTGCCCTGGGCTCCTGTTCTTGCAATAGAATAGTCTTGGCAGGGAAATCCACCCACTAGAAGGTCGTGCTCCAGAACTTGAAACTTAACAACTGTAATATCTTCATTGATGTGTTTATCAGAAATACCATTGTGTGCCGTATAACAATCAAAAGCATGCTAGTTTTTTTCCTGGTTCCTACTGGTTAGCCCACACTATGTCGTAAACGTCAGGGCTTTTTTCTAGGCCTGAACGGAAACCGCCTACCTCCGTAAACAATTCTACGACATTTATTGTACTTTTTTATTTCATTTACCCTAGACAAATTATAACATATACTCAACAGAGGATTAACAAGGAGGTATGTATGGCAGGATATCTTTTTCAAATTGGAAACAAGGATGTTGATGCTCTAGAGAGATGTGTAAATAGCGGTGTCTATTCTACGATAATGGGTACCCCAAAGGGTTACTGGTCCACACCTTATGAGGCTACCATTGGGGATTATCTCAGCATGAAGGCGGGGGACAATGTCTATTTTTTCATGGGGCGAAAAATCTATGGCATTGGTAGGTTGATGAATATAGGAGACTCATGCCGGTATAAAAATTACCCTCAAGCCTCTATTCCGAAAGCCCTGATTTATGAAGAGATACGAAGTGACTTGCTTTGGGATAATGGTCCAGGAAGCGAAAATATGCGATGGCTATGCATCTTTGAACCATATCCCGTATTTTTCCGGGATGGAGTCGATATGGATGATTTGCTATCTTCTGCACCGGATAAAATTCGCATGATTAGAGCAATGCAACAAGTGTCCTTTATAAAGATGGACGATGAAGAAAACAAAGCAGTAAGAGATTACCTTGCATTCAAGAATAGGGCTATGCTAAACACTGATGGCATCCCATTTGACGACAGTGTACACGAAGAAATCCGCAATAAAATTTCACCAGAGTACAACTTGCAGGCATCAGAAATAATGAATGCCTGCTCACGGGATGATGGGAAGCTAGGACATGAGATGGCTCTTGAGTGTGGTATTATAGAATTACTAGCGACCCATGCCCCCGAAGGTATTGAGTTGGGGCAGTGGGATTATATTTCACAACAAGTCATGGCTTCGCCGTTTAAACCGTTAATGTACGCAGACAAGATGGACATCTTTGGTTACAGATATATCGCAGGATTGCCATATGGTTTTGATACTGTTTCGGATTACTTAGTAATAGAGCTTAAAAAAGATACTGCAACATCATGTTGTATCGAACAGACACTGAAGTACGTCGAGTGGATAAAAAATGAATATGCCAATGGCGATTACTCTAGGATTAAGGCATTTCTTATTGCATTTGAGTTTGACCAATCGGCACACGATGCATATTGCCAATCAGCAATCCGCCACTATACAGAGGGAGGAAGGTTGCCACGCACTGCAAAGTGGCACGACTTAAAATTATTGCAATATACCTATGATAGCGAACATGGACAACTGAATCTCCATCTGATAGTGTGATATAGCGATTTCAAGTGAGAGCGATGGTTTTTGTCACTCTCACTTGAAACATTTTCCGAAACTATGATATCGTCGCTCCCCCTTAAATGCTAACTATAGTTGGAAATACTCCCTTGCATTACGATACCCAATCCCTTCAATAATCTGCCTAAGCTTAATATGGTCATCAGGGAACTCGCCCATCTCTACCCACTGGGCAACGCTATTGGCTACTATCCTGCGGAAATACTCATGGCGGGGATAGGACATAAAGCTCCTGGAATCCGTTAACATCCCAATAAACCGCGATAGCACCCCGGCACTGGCAAGGGCAGTCAAATGATTCTCAATACCTGGCTTGGTGTCGTTAAACCACCATGGGCAGCCCCACTGTATCTTGCCTCGGACTCCTCCTCCTTGGAAATTGCCAATCATAGTCGCAAGCATCATATCAGATACAGGATTCAGCCCATACAAGATGGTCTTTGGCAGCGCATCCTTCATGTCCAGCGCATCCAATATCCTGGCAAGAGGACGGGAGTATGATTCGTCAGACATTGAATCATAACCTGTATCCGGGCCGAGCTTTGTTACCATTCTGGTATTATTACTACGCTGGGCACCCATATGCAACTGCATAACCCAGCCCCGCTTATTGTACTCACGGCCTAGCCATACCATTATATATGTCTTGTATTTATTTATTTCCGACAGAGAAAGGCTCTCCCCTGCGAGGGCCTTTTTGAATATGATGGCCACTTCGCTCTCTGTGTAGTTTTCATATACAGGCGGTTCTAAGGAATGGTCTGAGGCACGGCATCCGTTTTCGTGGAAAAAATCCAGCCGCTGAGTCAGCACCGTAAATAAATCATCCCAATTGTTTATTTCCAGTGTTTTTGCATAGTCAATAAACCCAGGAGCTTCTATATTCATAATCTTGGAGGGTCGCCATGTTGGAGAAACCAACGGCAACGACGGGTCGCTCTTGCGGTAGGCTGCCATTTGTATATGATAATCCAATGAGTCTGCCGGATCGTCTGTTGTACCGATTTGCTCTACCCGAAACCTTCTTAAAATGCCCCAGGCCGAGAAATCTTCCATCCCTATAATTTTATTACAGTGGTTGAAAATTTCACCGGCCAGCTTTCCGTTTATTGGGCCATCATAGTCAAAGTACCGACGCATTTCCAAGTGGGTCCAATGATACAGGGGATTGCCGATGCAATCTTCAACAGTGGCACACCAATGAAAAAACTTCTCTCCGTCGGAAGCGTCTCCAGTAATATACTTCTCATCGACCCCACAAGCCCGCATCAACCGCCATTTATAATGATCCCCGCCAAGGGCCAGGTCGGTGATATTCTTAAATCGTTTATTTTTGGCAATTTCACTCGGTTCCAGGTGACAGTGATAATCGATTATAGGCAAATCCTTGCAATACTCGTAGAGTTTAAGGGCTGTGTCGCTGTGAAGCAGAAACTTTTCATCCATAAATGGCTTCATAATCATTCTCCTTTTTAAATTGATTAATCATATTGACGCAATCGGCGCGATTAATATTTTTAGTTCTGCCTGGGTCAAATGCCGCCACTCGCCTCTGGGGAGAGGGCCTAGTTTTATCGAGCCGATTTCTACCCGCTTAAGTGACAGAATAGGATGCCCTATAGCCTCGCACATCTTGCGGACTTGCCGATTGCGCCCTTCCCGGAGTTTTATCCGTACCTTTGCGTTTGACGTCTTCTTGATAATTTCTATTTGAGCAGGGGCGGTTGGTTTGCCTTCTATTGTCAGTCCACTGCGAAAGGCCTCCAAGGATTCATTCCTCGGAAGGCCTTTTACTATGGCGATATATGTTTTTGTGACTTCGTGCTTGGGATGGGTAAGCATTTGAGCAAAGTTACCGTCATTGGTCATTATCAACAAACCGCTGGTGTCATAATCCAAGCGGCCTACGGGAAAGCAATTATATTCCCGTGGAATATAGTCCATCACCGTAGGTCGGCTATATGGGTCTAATACGGTGGTTATTACCCCTTCTGGCTTGTGCATGGCAATATATACTTTTTGGGTGGGAATCTCACAGGGTTTGCCGTCCACTGCTACAATATCTTTCGCCGTGTCAGCGCGGACACCAAGCTCTATGACAATTTCCCCATTAACCGAAACAAGGCCAGAGAGAATTAACTCTTCGGCCTTGCGACGGGAGGCTATACCTGCTTGTGATAGCCATTTTTGTAATCTAATTTCCATTATGGGATTCGCTGAAATCTTTTAGTGAATAACAAAAAGATAAATCAGGAACACCACGTCAAGCACAACGTACAGCGCGGCACTTCCAACCGCACCCTTATCCCTGATACAGAGTATCAGTCCGATAATCGAAAACACAAGTCCAACAATTATTATACCAATACCAAGTGAAAAACTTGCGAACAATGCGACAAAAAACCCAATTAAATCCAATATAAAGCCTATCCATACAAAAACGTTTAACCTTCCTCTTGAACCCATTATAAGTTCCTCCATCTTAAAGCGAGTCACAGGGAGCGGCTGACGCCATCCCCTCGTGTACTGTACTTTACTATTATGAGAATACTATCTTTTCACTACTAAACATCTTGGCAACAACAAGAGCACATATCATCGTGGCAACTAGGTTTACCCCTGCCGTAAGGGCCATGTTCAGCGCGTTAACCTCAAACCCTACAATTGAAGAAATGCTTAACGCACTATTGAAAATCGGAATCAGATAAAACACCGACTCGGCGGGTACCCGGCCCAAGATTGTGCTTGCTAAGCCGCAAAGAGTCGCAATCAACATAATTGGGGTTGCATATGCAGTGGCTTCCTTTACGGATTTTGCGTATGCGCTAAGAATAGAGAGAAGGCCAACAAAGACCAAGGTGGTTGATACCGCTACTAGCAGCAAGAGTGCCGCATCCATCAGGGAGTAGAACTCAAGAAGCGCGCCAAGCTCAATACCCATCAGAGAGGGCATACCAAAGGCCATGCCAATCATACTACCCACGGCCCCCAGCATTGCAAACACCGAAATCGCCAGTATTTTACCGATTGCCATATGGCTACGCTTGGCAGGGGTTACAAGGAGTGCCCCAAGGGTGCCCCGCTCTTTTTGGCCAGAGATTGTCTCAGGCGCAATGGCCAAGCAACCGGTATATATGAATATAAGGAACATCATAGGAATCATAAAGCCCAGAACCATCCCAAAGATATCTGCATCAGTTGCCAAATCATAGTGCCCATATGGGGCATCTGCCGATGGAGCATTGATTGTAAATACAGCCCCTGCAAGCTCCTGATGATACATATCAAGAATCGCGGTTACCATGTTTCTGGCTTCCATGGAGGATATCCGGGCCGCATTGGACCATACCTCAATATTTGGGACATTATCAGCAGCTAAAGCGGCGTCAAAATCAGAAGGAAAAACAATCAGTAAGTCGATATCCCTATCAGCAACCTGCTGCCGTGCTTCTTCCGCATCGGTGGCAGGGACATCGGTAATTTCCATATTAAGCTCAGGAATGGAAAGCATCATTGACACAGAGGTCGGCATATTGACGGCATGAACTTGGTATACATGGTCCTCGTCACTGGCCATCATATTACCCATAAAATTACCCATTAGCATGTACATAACAAAAATCAAGAGGCCGGGCATAATAACCGCGGAGAAAAATAGTTTCTGGTCATGTATTATCCGCGAGGCTTCTTTTTTGAATATAGTCATAATATTGTTCTTCATACTATACAGCCTCCTTTGTGGTTTCTTCGTAAATTTGGAAGAATTTTGACTCAAGGGTGCAGTCTCCCGCAAGATTGCCTATGGTATCGTTGGCAACCAGTTTCCCATTAATGATAATGCCAACTCTGTCGCACATTCCCTCAAGGAGGCTAAAAATATGGGATGAAAGGATGATACTCTTACCCTGATTTTTAAGGTCTACAAGGAAGTCTGTAACAATCTTGGATGTTACAACATCCAAGCCATTGGTAGGCTCGTCAAAGATTACGATGGTGGGGTCATGGATAATAGAGACCGCCAAGGAAATTTTTTGCTTCATACCTTGGGATAAATTGCCAACTTTGACTTCGGCAAATTTGTCTACGCCAAAGGTAGAAAACAACTCCTCCCGACGCTTTTCAATCATATCTTTGGACATACCATGGAGCTCCCCAAAAAAGCGGATTAAGTAGTTGGGGGTAAAATATTGGTCCAGTTTAAGCTCATTGGTTAGGAATCCAATTCGGCGGCGTATTTCTTTGGGTTGCTTTACCGCACTAAATCCATCCACTGTGGCATCCCCAGAGTCTGGGTTAATGAGAGTGGCTATCATCCTCATAGTTGTGGTCTTTCCTGCACCATTGGGGCCGAGGAGACCATATACTTCTCCTTCATAGGACTTAAAGCTTACATTGTCAGCGGCGATTTTGACCGGTGACTTGCTGCTACTCAGCTGTTGTTGCTTCTTGGACAGCCGAAAGGTTTTGGTCATGTTTCTTACATCCAGAATTTCCTTCATTCTTTTATTCCTCTCTATTTGTAATTATAGTAAAACGAGCATGGGCAGTATAGCATAATTTGTGCCATGGCATCATATCACTTTTGTAAACAATCAATTCAACACCGTTTTCATTGCGTCCGTTCCATCGCAATTGCATACTTCCAGAGCGTTACCAAATGCACTTGCCTATATACGATATCAATTCGAAACAGTCTAATCGATTAATAGACCCGGACAGGTTGATGGTTTCTCCCACACCTCCTTTGATTAATATAGGATGCTGTTATGGCAGAACCAATCGCCCCTTTCATGCGGTGATAGGGCTCTCATACAGCAACTACGCAGAAATTTGTATTGTGGCAGGCGATTACGTGGAAGGCCCTTGGGTTTTGTGAGCAAAGTATGACGCATCTGAAAAATGAGAAACGCCAATTTGATTTGTATCTTAACGCCCTTAATGAAAAAGCGATATGCCTTTTGGAGTTGAAACAATAGACTTTATAGAAAACACGACCATCCCCAGTCTAACAAAAAGGCGCGCTCAGAAAGGCATCTTCTTTTACTGCGAAAAACTTGAAACACACAACTGAAAATAAAATCCACCAAGAAGTCCATGGCATGGTGGAAATATTGCAAGATTTATATAAAAATATGACAATGAGTGAAGCGATGGAAACAATGCTCAAATAAAGTGCCGATATCTTAAACTATCAAAGCCTAGCCCCTTCATAAAAACCCTCAATGTATCCCAACTTATACAAAATCCATAATAATGGTTCGTCTACTCGGGTGGGCATAAAAAACGCGGTCTGTTGGCGGCTTGGGTCAGGATGAGGCCCTAGTGCCGACACCCCAAAAAGCCCCAAATTCGCGAATCGCCGCTTTAGAGCATTGCGGAAATTTGGGTCTACCCGCTGCAAGAATTCATCTATTTCATAATTGATTATATCAATTTCCGTGAGGTTCAGATGCTCCCTGTGAATAAACGGGTCGAATATATTGCTTCGGGGACGCAAAAATTCTCCGTCGTAACTTATAGACTCAAGCAAGTCTGACTTAGTAATCACTACTGCCGTAGGTATATGAGAAATCCCATTGGCTTGTTTGAATACATAGTTTTCAACCAGCCCTCCAAGGGCCTCTGTAGGTTCCCTAAACCCGTCAGGATAAATCTGCAATTTATGTCCAAGTGCCCGAAATTGCTGGGGGTCCACAAGAAATATTACTCCGGAAGAGTTGCGTACATAATTTGCAAAAATTTCTCCATATCCGCTTACGGCAATATCTTCATGTGACACATCAAAAAAGGCGATGTGTATCTCCGGCTTGGTGCCGTCCGCAAAGGAGAATGTAAAAATAAAAGGCTCATGCTGTTTCTCTGTCGGATGATGCTGAGGCAAGTAACCGGTTTCTATCAGTGGGTCTTCATATTCAAATTTGAACTTACGCCCCATCTCCCCGGAGATAGGGGAGCAAAACACATCAAAGTTTGGGGATGTTACGGTTTTGAGAGTATGAATCAGACTGGTAAGATAGACTGATTTCCCTGTTTGAGCAGCCCCAACAATAGAAATAATAGTACTGGGCGCAAAGCCGGCACTTCCAGGGACATCGTTATGGCAGTACGGGCAAAGCCGCTTGGTTGAGATATTATTATGGTCATCTCGCAAGGAAGAAAGTATCCCACGCAAATAACCCTTGTTTGCCTCCCTAAAGTCCTCAGGGTCAAGGGCCGGAGGCAACTCACCGATGGAGGGCTGATAAAATCGCGCACGAAAATCCTCCAACACATAATCCAACACAGGGAGATACCCATCGGCGTCCATTGGGGATATAGCTCTAAACATCACTTGGTCATGATTAAAGCTGCGGAAGCAATACAAACACACTATTTCATGTGTTTTTTCTATTTTAGCCTTTTGGATGGCGGTCATTTTCTTCTTAAATAATCCCATGGGATAACTCCTTTGTATAGCGAACGACATTGAGAAACATGATTGAAGGAGGGTTGCCAAAAACGCGAACTTGGCGTTTTTGGCCAATTTTGCCCGACGCGCAATCACGATTTCGAAAGTCATTCGCTGTGGGCAGTACTGAGTGTATGCTTAACTATACTTTACATGATTATTTTTTACAATGCATATGTCTGTGTGAATACATCTTTTTCAACAAAAAAACCATGTGGTGACATATGGATTCTTTATGTAGTTTGCACATATGTAGCAAGTTATAATGAAAAGCAGTCCCAGCCGAGTCGAAAATCGCGAACGCTTTAACACGTTTTCGCGACAGGCGGGACTGTTTACGAATTAATCCGCTATCCCTTGAAAAACAAAAAATCTGATGCTACAGTATCTGTTACATAACAAAAGGGAGTGAACCTTATGGAAAAAACAATGGAAAAAATCGTCGCCTTGGCCAAGAGCCGCGGCTTTGTGTTCCCAGGGTCTGAAGTTTACGGAGGCTTTGCAAATACTTGGGACTACGGCCCTCTTGGGGTGGAGCTTAAAAATAATGTCAGAAAAGCCTGGTGGAAGAAATTCATACAGGAAAATCCACACAATGTAGGAGTGGATTGCGCCATTCTAATGAACCCGGCTGTGTGGGTAGCGACAGGCCATGTGGGAGGATTTAACGACCCATTAATGGACTGCCGCGCTTGTAAAGAGCGTTTTCGCGCTGATAAAATTATAGAGGACTATATGAAGGAAAAGAGCACCGAAGAGCTGGTTGACGGATGGCCCAATGATAAAATGAAGGCCTATATAGACGAGCACAAAATCCCATGTCCAAAGTGCGGCAAAAACGATTTCACAGATATCCGTCAATTTAACATGATGTTTAAGACCTTCGCAGGTGTAACGGAAGACAAGCAAACCACTGTTTATCTCAGGCCGGAAACTGCACAGGGTATTTTCGTTAATTTCAAAAATGTACAGCGTACAACCCGCCGGAAGATTCCTTTTGGAATCGGTCAAGTGGGCCATGCCTTCCGCAATGAGATTACCCCCGGCAATTTTACTTTTCGCACTCGTGAATTTGAGCAAATGGAGCTAGAGTTCTTTTGCAAGCCCGGCACCGACAGTGAGTGGTTTACCTATTGGCGACAGTTCTGCATAGACTGGCTTCATGGTTTAGGAATACCTGATGAAGCCCTGCGTATACGTGACCATGGCCCAGGAGAGCTCTCCTTTTACTCCAAAGCTACAACAGATATCGAATACCGCTATCCAGAAACCCTAGGGTGGGGCGAGTTATGGGGAATAGCTAACCGTACAGATTATGACCTGAAAAAGCATACAGAGCATTCTGACGACGACCTAATCTACTTCGATGCCGAAGATAACACCCATTACACGCCATATTGCATAGAGCCCTCTCTTGGCTTAAGCCGTATGACCCTTGCATTTTTATGCGAAGCCTACGACGAAGAAAACGTAGGCACAGAGGAAAAGCCCGATACCCGTACTATACTAAGATTCCACCCGACACTGGCCCCGGTAAAAACAGCTATTTTACCTCTTTCCAAGAAACTAGCAGAAGGTGCAGAACCGATTTACCATGAACTATGCAAGTATTTCAACGTGGAATATGACGACACTGGTTCTATCGGCAAACGCTATCGCCGCCAGGATGAAATAGGTACACCATTCTGTATTACCTATGACTTCGACTCTCAAACCGACGGAGCCGTTACCATACGGGAAAGAGATAGCATGGAGCAGGAGCGGATACCTATTGCAGAACTACACAGCTACCTAAATAATAAACTCACATACTAAATTTTTGACAATTCATACAAATTCGTCTTGTAATTTATATGTAACATTGGGCAAAGCCCCATACAATACAAGAGAGGGATGATGAAACATGCGTAATTCTCAGGTTACACCAATCACCGATTCCAAGATAGCCCTTGAAGCCCTAAGGACAGGCAACAAGAGGTTCGTGGAAGGCAAGCCCTCAACAAAGGATGACAGTGCAGACAGGAAAGAAACCGTAGACACACAGAAGCCTTATGCCATCATACTTACATGTGCGGATTCCAGATGTTCACCAGAAATTTTCTTCGACACAAAAATCGGGGACTTGTTCGTTTTAAGAAATGCCGGCAACTTTGCAACTGATGTTGAGCTTGGCTCAATGGAGTTTGCCACAGCGGTATTGGGTGCGCCCCTCGTAGTTGTCATCGGCCACTCGTCCTGCGGTGCAGTCAATGCGGCTTTCGATAAGCCTCCGGGACTGCCTGAAAAGCTGCAATCTATTATCAATAACATTGCCCCTGGAATCGAAGGCAGCCTAGACAAGCTGGCCGCCACAAAGGCCAACACAGAAACGGTAGTTAAGAACGTCAAGAAAAACCCAATAATCCAACAGCAAAACACCCATGTCGTGGGTGCGTACTATGACTTTGCTACTGGCATGGTAAGCTTTTATGAGTAAGGCCCAATGTAAATTTATTTAATAGTAGCACTTGCAATCGCACTTTTATTCTTTGGGTTGCCCGTTACGGACGGACTGCCTATTTCCGTGGGCAAAGCATTATGTTTAGCTTTGTTCATGCTGGAATGGCATAAAGAAAGGCTTTCTGTATGTGCTGCCGGTATCTCTGTTCATGATATGTGTGCAGTTTGTAGCTATTTATGTACTAGGGACCTATACGCTGGAAAATTCACTCTCTTGCAGGCATCGTTGTCATACCTAATCATTGGACCTCTTCCGAAATGGGAGAAAACAAGCTACATCTCAAGCTTGTTTTCCCTATTTCAGAGGAGGTCTATTAGCTCTCTGAAATATGTCACTGATAATGATGTGATTCGGTATGACCAACCAGCTGGTTCGTGCCATAGCAGATTTGACCGATGCTGTTTATCCCATTTTCGCTCCTTTTATAGCGAATTAAATGAGAAACAGTCCAGACCGAGCCGAAAATCGCGAACGCTTATACGCGTTTTCGACGACAGGCTGGACTGATTTCGAATTAATTCGCTATATAGGCATTCATGGCGGCTTTTAACCGGCAATAATGCCAACACCACATTGGGCTGGTTATCGCAAAGGTAATGGGGATAATCAATTTTATTGTGATATAGCTGCAGGAATAAATGTTCGCTACAATACCCTTGAATTTTATGCTATATTTATGTTCAAAGGGGGAAGATTGCTTTGACAAACTTGCTTGCCAAAATTTCACTCTCTTAATATTAAGCCCGTGTGGGTCAGTATTAATAATATACTGATTCATACGGGCTTTTCTTGTATAAATTACCATAATGTAAATATAAATTCATGAGAAACTAAAAGGAGGATTAACCAATGAAAATGGACTATAACAACATGCTGACAGAACACATTGGCGAAAAGGGTATTCCCGTATCTGCATTGGAGGCTCTGAAACCTGCCATTGATAAAGCTAACCGGGCTATGAGTGAAAAACGCCCCCAGATGGCATGGCGAGATTTACCTTACAACCAGGTTAAAATCGTGGCGGATATAAATGCTTATGTTGCCGAGATGAAGGACCAAATCGATGCCTTTGTTGTGTTTGGAATCGGAGGCTCTGCTCTTGGGCCCTTGGCAGTACAGCAGGCCCTTAATCACCCGCATTACAACGAGCTCCTCCGTGAAAAACGCGGAAACAACCCCAGGTTATATATAGTAGACAACATTGACCCGGAAAGACTAGTGTACCTGTTTGACACAGTCGACCCAACCCGCTGCCTGTTCAATGTAATTTCTAAATCCGGCAGCACATCTGAAACAATGAGCCAATTTATGATAATAAAAGAAATCCTAGAAGAAAAATTAGGCATAGAAAAGACCCGCAAGCACATAGTCTGCACCACAGACGCTAAAAGCGGCAATTTGATTACTATTGCTAAAGAAGAGGGGTACAAAACATTTTATGTACCAGACGGAGTCGGAGGACGTTTTTCCGAGCTTAGCCCGGTGGGACTTTTACCTGCGGCTTTTTGCGGAATAGATATTGCCGGTCTACTAGAAGGTGCCGCCCAAATGGATGACCTTTGCAAGTCTGACGATATTCATAAGAATCCAGCATATATGTACGCCGCTCTGCACTACCTAGGAATGAATACCGGAAAAAATATCTCTGTGCTAATGCCTTATGCCGACGGGTTAAAACTTATCGCCGATTGGTATGCCCAGCTATGGGCTGAGTCCCTGGGCAAGAAGTATAATCTCAAAGGTGATATTGTAAATGTAGGCCAGACCCCTGTACGTGCCTTAGGTGCCACTGACCAGCATTCCCAAGTGCAGTTATACATGGAAGGGCCCTATGATAAAATCATGATTTTCCTTGGAGTAGAGGAGTATCGGGAAACTATAACCATTCCCAAAACTTACAGCCATATGCCAAGCCTAGGTTTCCTTGGGGGAGTTACGCACAATGACTTGCTCCAAACCCAGCAGGTCGCCACAGAATACGCTCTTGCTCAGGCAGGCCGTATGAGCATGACTATTACTATCCCCAAAATCACCCCACAAACCGTAGGACAGCTCCTTTATTTCTTTGAGGTAGCCACCGCCTATGCCGGGGAGCTTATGGGTATTGACGCCTTTGACCAGCCTGGTGTAGAGGAAGGCAAAAACGCCACATATGCCATGTTTGGCCGCCCCGGGTACGAGGCAAAAAAAGCAGAGCTAGACGCCGCTCCCACAAAAAGCGCAAAATATATTATATAGGAGGTTGACGCCATTGCTATGGGTAAAAGAAAACATCGCGGAAGTATTAGAAAAGCTTAATACCAACTCTACCAAGGGCCTAACCCAAACTGAAGTCGCGACTCGCCAACAAAAGTACGGCCTCAATGA
The DNA here is from genome assembly GCA_009781725.1 of Defluviitaleaceae bacterium. GTDB lineage: Bacteria > Bacillota > Clostridia > Lachnospirales > WQUN01 > WRAN01. The sequence continues at coordinate 46,531 of WQVF01000002.1, read as the reverse complement.
GTTCGAAGAGGAAAAAAAGGAAACCTTATTCCAAAAAATACTTCACCACTTATTAGAAATCCCCTCCATGGTGCTAATCGCCGCTGCCATAATTGCAACCATTGCCGCCATTTTTAATGCGTATGATGGGTCAGTATCTGCCAGTGATGTAGCCAAGGTCGGGGTTATTCTTAGTATCGTGGTAATCAACGTGGTTCTCGGGGTGCATCAAGAGGGTAAAGCCGCAAAGGCCCTAGACGCCCTCAAGAAGATGAATACCTTCAAGACAACTGTAATCCGAGACGGCAATAAAATTATTGTAGATGCCAATCAGCTTGTGCCCGGGGATATTATCGAGCTCAATGCAGGTGATGTAATAACCGCTGACGCTCGTCTAATTGATGCCAGCAGCCTTCAAATAGAAGAAGCTGCTCTCACTGGGGAAAGCCAGCCCATCGACAAAAAACCAGATGCGGAAATTACAGAGGAAGTCCCACTGGGTGACCGCTTTAACATGGTATATTCCGGCTGTCTAGTGACCAATGGCCGAGGTCGCGCTGTTGTAGTAGAAACCGCAATGAATACAGAGATGGGCAAAATTGCCCAACTCCTGAATACAACCCAAAAGATGAAAACCCCGCTACAAATACGCTTGCAACAATTAGCAAAGCGTATTTCTGCCATTGCACTAATTTCCGGTGTTGTAATGTTCCTTGTGGGCTTTCTTCTCCATAATAATGAAGTGCTGGAAATGCTCTTGCTTGCGGTAGCCCTAGGCGTTGCGGCAGTACCCGAGACCCTCCCCATTATAGTAACCATGATTCTTTCCTACGGCGTATACAATATGGTCACGAAAAAGACCATTATCCGTAAAATTTCCGCCGTCGAAACAGTAGGCAATACATCGGTAATCTGTTCCGATAAAACCGGGACCCTCACCATGAACAAAATGAAAATCCGCCGCCTTTGGTTCGAAGGCTATGACCCTGTTCACTATAAAAGCGAGTTTAACGAAGACCAGATGCACATGGTGGAGCTGTTGGCCTCCTGCTCCAATGCAACTATAGAGGTACATGGAGACGAGGACGAACATGTAATCGGTGACCCCACAGAAATCGCAATTATCCGGTTGCTACATGAAAAAGGAAAGACCCGTGTAGACGCAGAAAGAGATTATCCCCGTGTTCATGAGCTGCCCTTCGACTCAGGGCGTAAGCGCATGACAACGGTTCATCATTACGGAAAGGGCTCTCAGTATATCGTCGTTACCAAAGGAGCATTTGACCGTATACCTGTCAACTGGACAGACGCGCAGCTTAAAACAGCCACAAAAATCCATGACACATTTGCCGAGCGAGCATATAGGGTAATAGCTATCGGTTATAAATTCTATGATAAGCTACCCAAGGATTTATCTGAAAAAGAACTTGAGAAAGACCTTATATTCATGGGCCTAGTAGGGATGATAGACCCTCCAAGGCCAGAATCTGCCGAAGCCGTACAACGGGCCAAAGAAGCAGGCATCCGCACGGTAATGATAACTGGAGACCATATAGTAACCGCCGTTGCAATAGCCAAAGAAATCGGTATCTATACAGAGGGGCACAGAGCCCTAACCGGGTCTGACCTCAACAATATGACTCAGAAAGAACTGGAAGACCAAGTCAAAGATGTATCCGTGTATGCCCGAGTCAGCCCAGAGGATAAAATCCGCATAGTCCAAGCCTGGCTCTCCCATGGGGATGTAATATGCATGACCGGTGACGGCGTCAATGACGCTCCTGCGCTAAAGGCAGCCGATGTAGGAGCAGCAATGGGTATCACAGGCACAGAGGTTTCCAAGAATGCTGCAGACATGGTAATCACAGATGATAATTTCGCAACAATAGTTGACGCGATATCTGAAGGCCGGACTTCCTACGATAATATTCGTAAGACCATACAATTCCTCCTTGGGGTAAACTTTGCGGAAATTTTTGTTTTGCTAATTGGTATGTTACTTATTGGCGTTTCCCCTATTACAGCTATGCAAATCCTACTAATCAATGTTGTATCCGATGGTATCCCCGGCTTCTTCCTTGCATTCGAAATGCCGGAGCCAGGAGTTATGAAGCGTAAGCCAATAAGAAAAGGTGCCGGTATATTCGCCAATAGGGTGGGTACATTTATTGCCATCCGTGCTGTTTCCTTTTCCATACTTGTTATGATTGCGTTTATAGTCGGGTCCTATATTCAGATATCCCCCAATTATATAGTCCCTGGAGCCGGTTCTTGGACTTGGGATTTATTGCGCAACGAGGCCTACGCTGCATTTCCAATAGGCATTACAATGGCCTTCATGGTGTTAAACTGGGCTTCCGCTCTTGATACCTTCAATACCCGCACAACATTATCGATTTTCCAGGTAGGCTTTACCTCCAACAAGGGTGTTCTGTTTAGTGTAATCGGTGTATGTGCATTTTCCTTGTTCCTGGTCTTGCTGCCAGCTACTCAGCCCATATTTGATGTAGTAAATATCAGCCTGAGACACTGGGGCATTGTAGTCGGTCTGGTGTTTGCACATGTGGCAGTAGTTGAATTCTTAAAGCTAAGTTTTAGGATTAAGGATGCAAGAGCTAGACGGACCGAAATGGTCCTGGAACTATGATATATATCACTTTTTCCTCGTGAAATACAGTGATGATATATACGTACCATTTACGGTGTGGTGTTGGCTGCTTCTTACATGACTCCAGAAAGGGGAGCAGCCCTATGGTTTCGCTGAGTACAACCTATGCAATCTTTATGAGCAATGTTACAATTAGCATACCGTTGACCCCATTTGAAATTATTCACACATTGTTGACGATTACCCTGATACTAGTAACATATTACTGCAACAGACCTGCCCCTGGGGGCAAAAGCAAAAAGCCGCCCTCTCACAAGTAACGACCTTTTGTCATACAAAAAACAGTTGGTTTAGGAGTCAGTCAATGCCAACACCGATTTGGTATCATGAATCATGGGGTAGCTTGCCAGAGCTACCCCATTTCATTAATATGAAACCAAACAACTATATTATACTCTAGTGTTTTCATTTTTCAATAGGTTTTCATTGACAAATCTTAATATTATATGCTATTATCTCGCCTGTTCTGTAAACATTTCTGGGTGTGGCGTAGCTTGGTAGCGCGCTAGACTGGGGGTCTAGAGGTCGCAAGTTCAAATCTTGTCACCCAGAGAATAATTTTGAAGAAAGGAGTGTCTGTTAAACAGATGCTCCTTTTTGCATACATGAGAGGAGTTATACCATGAAAGCTGTAGAAATCGGCGGGAAACTTACCGCCAGCGCAATCGCCCTAGGCTGTATGCGCATTAGTGGGATGTCCGTAACAAATGTGGAACAACTCATCCAAGTATCCATGGAAGGAGGCATTAATTTCTTCGATCATGCAGATATATATGGAGGAGGAGAATCGGAGCGGATTTTTGCCAAGGCGACAAAACAAAGCAAAATTCCACGGGATAAAGTGATAATCCAAACCAAATGTGGTATACGTAAAGGTTTTTTCGATTTTTCAAGGGAGCATATTCTAGCTTCGGCTGATGAAAGTCTTAAGCGTCTGGATACGGATTATATCGACCTGTACTTGCTCCATCGCCCAGACACTTTAATGGAACCTGAGGAGGTCGCCGAGGCTTTTACCAGACTACGCAAGTCAGGCAAGGTACGACAGTTTGGTGTAAGCAACCAAAATAGCGGCCAGATTCGTCTCCTTAATAAGTACCTTAAAGACGATTTAGCAGTAACAGTCAATCAGCTTCAATTTTCACCAACGAATACTGGTATGATTAATTCTGGATTCAATGTAAACATGGAAAATCCACCATCCGTGGATCATGATGGAGGCATATTGGAATTTTGTCGTTTGGAAAATATTACTATTCAGGCGTGGTCACCCTTCCAATATGGATTCTTTGAAGGGGTATTTTTAGGTAGCGAAAAATATCCAGAGCTTAATAAAGTAATTAATAGTCTGGCAAAGGATAAAAACGTGACTCCAGAAGCTCTAGTAGTCGCCTGGATACTACGACATCCTGCAAAAATGCAAGCCATCCCCGGTACCACCAATGTTGAGCGGATAAAAGGTATCTGCGGTGCATATTCATGTGAAATGACCCGTGAAGAATGGTATGCGATTTATTGCGCTGCCGGAAATGTGCTACCATGATAGATTGTCCACACTTCGGACGCTGCGGCGGCTGCACTTACCTGGATATCCCCTATGCGCAGGAACTGGCACAAAAGAAAGAGGCCCTAAGGGAAACTTTAGGGCCTTACGGTCATTTCATAGAGAATATAATCCCAGCACCATTACCAGTAGGGTATCGCAATAAAATGGAATTGGCCTTTGGTGATGAAGCCAAGGATGGTCAGCTTGCTCTCGGCATGAGAAAACGTCGTAGCTATTATGAGGTAGCTTCTGTCGAGAATTGTGTCTTGATTCCTGAGGATTTTAGAAAGATAGCGTTGACTGTTCAAGACTATTTCCGCGATGCAGGTGAGCCTTTCTTCCATAGAAAACGCCATATTGGCAGCCTACGCCACTTGGTGCTACGCCGTGGTGAGTTTACAGGGGAGTTATTAATAATTTTATCTACAACTTCTAACCTCAAGGCTCCGATAGAACCATTGTTGTCCCAGATAAGGGATTTGAAGCTGGATGGCAAAATCGTTGGCATACTCCACTGCATCAATGATGGTGTCGCAGACGTTGTCAAAGAAGACAACACCCGTGTGCTTGTAGGCCAGGATTATTACCACGAAAAAATTTGTGGCCTTGCGTTTAGGGTTTCAGCATTTTCATTTTTTCAAACCAATTCTGCCGGAGCGGAAAAGCTTTATGGTGTTATCCGGGATATGGCTGAGACAAGTACTGGCCTGGCCTATGATTTATACTGCGGCACAGGTACAATCTCCCAAGTTTTATCTCCGAATTTTACTAAAGTGATGGGAATTGAGCTTAACCCCGATGCAATAGAAGCCGCAAGGGACAATGTTATCTTAAACGGAATAAGCAACTGCGAGTTTTTCTCTGGAGATGTACAAGAGCTATTGGATGGCAAATCTCCTGACATAGCTATAGTAGATCCCCCAAGAGATGGCCTTCATCCAAGAGCTTTGGCGAAACTGATAGCCATGGCACCTCCAAGATTGATTTATGTATCCTGTAAGCCTGCATCCCTAGCCAGGGACCTAGTAGGTCTTACAGAAGCTGGTTATACACCAAGGCGCGCAATTGGCGTAGATATGTTTCCACGTACTCCACATGTGGAGGCAGTTATGCTACTTGAGCGTGACTAAAACAACTCTGCACTGATATATTTTAAGCCACAGTCATTTATGACTATGGCTATTTTTTTGCCTTTTTCCGGCCCTTGCAATAGTTTTATCGCCGCAGCGGCGTTGGCCCCGGAAGAAAATCCGGAAAAAATGCCTTCGTACCGCGCAAGGTCTCGAGTCATTTTTACAACGATGTCATCACAAACTGTGATACATCCGTCAATTAATGACTTATCCACATTATGCTGGTGTCTACCGTATCCTCCACCTTGTATCCGGTGCCCAGGGCAATTTATATCCTCACCGGCATAATATGCGCAACCCTCAGGCTCTACAGCATAGCACTTAATTTTTGGATTATGGAACTTAAGCCGTTTGGAAACCCCGGTAAAAGTCCCCCCTGTCCCGATAAAATCGGCAAAGACCCCGATTTCTCCAAATGTCTGCTGCCAGAGTTCTTCTCCCATTTCCTCTTGAGCCTTGGCATTATCTTGGTTATTGAATTGATCCAAATAAAAGCCGCCGGTTTCATTTACAATCCTAAGGGTTTCATCCCGCACCAAGCACAGGTCTTCCCCACTTACTAGGCCTTTTTTACTGGTAGGTGCCTGGTCCACAAGCACGACTTCACCTCCAAAGGACTCTACCATTTTTACTCGCTCCGGGGAGTTGCCTCGGGACATTACGCAGATAAAGCGGTATCCCTTTGCAGCGCATACCATTGCAGCCCCAATTCCGGTATTACCACTAGTGGTTTCGATTACAGGGATGCCGGGCCTAAGCTGGCCTCTATGCTCTGCTGCTTCAATCATGGAGAGGGCAATCCTGTCCTTTTTGCTAAACCCAGGACTCATATGCTCAAGCTTTGCATAAATGTCCCCTTCATATCCGTATACTCGCTTTAGCCTGTGAAGTTGAAGAAGATACGTCCTGCCAACCGCCTCTGTAATGCTGGAAATGAGCTTCACTAATAATCCCTCCTGCTAAGCATGAAAACCTTTCGAGTTGAGGTGGCTACGTCACCCCCACCCACTCCTTAATTGCCAACCGGTGTAAGCCGAAAATCATAGAAGAACCGGCCTTGTCCTTGAGACCGGATATTCCCCATGCCTACAACATCAAAGACATTTGTTTCTGATAAACTAAGCCTAAGGCTCTCAATTTCATCAAAATTATACACTATCCCCGTTATATCGATATCAATTCCATCAAAATCCAGCGAAGTTATACTCCCCCTCGCCACTTCCAATATCGTATCTAGCCAAATTGGGTCGAAGGTATAGTGTAAGTTGATTGCAAAAAATTCCTCTTCGGCAGTAAAATGCCTGTCTAGCTCTCTGTAGCGGATTGCTGATTCCACCTCGTGGCTATAGCGCAGCCTACTGATATTGATAAGCAGTTGGCCAGATTCTCCTTGAGCACGAGCATCCAAATTTCTTAAGCCTACCACGACTACGCAAATACATAAAAAAATAGCAACCTGAATGGCTGCCAGTTTGATAGCAAGCCTCCGGTTGCGTTTTTGTTTTTGGGTACCTGCCGGTAGCAGGTCGATGCCTGGGCTCCTATACCGCAGCATATCTGCCTCCGTATTTTTTCTTAACCCTTATATCTTCACCGATGAATTTTATCATCCTGTAGTATCCTGTAAACCGGGATACAATTCTTGCTGAGTAATGATGAACTAGTTCATCAGGAGGGAGATTTGTAGAAATTACCATGGGCTTTTTCGCAAGTAAACGCTGATTGACCAAGTCAAAGAGTGCCGAGCTGGTTACCACAGTCATAAACTCGGCCCCAAGGTCATCAAGAATAAGTAAATCCACGTCTGTAATAGCATCAATCATTTCACCAGGCTCTTTTAAGGCGTCGCGGTTAAAGCGGTAATCCTCTATTACCTTAAACAGCCTAGGAGCAGTTAGATATAGCACAGTATATCCCGCATCCAATAAATCCTTTGCGATACAGTGGCATATAAAAGTTTTACCAAGGCCAGCGGCCCCATAAAGGAGCAAATTATTAAACCCTTTGGCAAAATCATTGACAAAATCAGTAGCCATACGATGTACCGCACCCATATGATTTTGTGGAGATATACCTTCTTCTTCTATTATGTTTGGGCTGAAGCAACGATAGTCAAAGTTGTCAAAGTTTTCTTCTTCCAAAATCCCTTTAACATTGGAAAGTGAATAATATGCCTCAATAAGTCGCTGTTTAAGACAGCTGCATCTTTCGACTATTTCTCCAGGATTTGCAGGCAAATATCCTGTATCTTGGCAATTTCGGCAACCATAAACCGCTCCAAGGTAGCCCTCGGGTATATGGTTAGTACACAAAAGCTCACTCTTTTCATGCTCAAGCCTTACGGCTTTATCCCGGGTTTTGGAAAGCCCCGCTTCATCACCCGCCAGGGTCTGCTTTACTAAAGCTAACCCCAAGGCAGCCAAGTCAGAGTCAATCTCCGCTAGCCTTGGAATGCTCGTGTATAAGGAGTCCTTACGACGCTGTTGCAGGACATTTGCATTTTCTCGAGCTTCTTCATATGTCTTCATCACGTCACGATATACGGTTTTGTATCCCATTTTTACTCCTTATTTAGTACTAACACGTTGAAGTAAATATTCCCGTTCAAGTCGTTCAATTTGCGCATAGTCATAGTCTTTTTGCTCGAAATTAACAAAGCGATTTTTTGATGGTTTTTGTGACTTCGTCGATACCTTTACTCTTGGGCTTTTTTGTTCCAGTGGATTTTGCTTTCGAAAATCTTCATCGTCATGTTTTATTTCTTCCATTGTTTTGATGCCAGCTTTATACCATTTTTGTAAAATTTTATCTACATATGTGAGGGAGGGTTTTTCTGCATTAAGGGTTGTCCTGTCACAGGCATCAAGTATGACTTCCATAGGCATTTCCATTTCAATAAGCCATTTGTCCATAAGTTTCTGCTGTGCTGGCGATGGAAATGATGTTTTCCCTAGTTGCCTAAGAATTCCTCGATAATCTTTGTCAAATCCTTGGACATGGGTCAGCGCTTTTTCCAGGTCATCTATGCCACGGTTTGCCCAGTCGATGGCGCATGTCTCAATATATCTAGGGCTTGTTTGGTCGATTTCGGCACAATAGCTAAGTAAATATTCGATTACGTCTGAAGGGAGTCTTAACCAATCGTATAGTCCAAAAATCAGGTTCATCTCGTTATAGTCAAGCAGTTTTCCTAATGCCTCTTCCCCTTTTGAAAATAGGCGTTTGATTTCATTGCTTTCCCCGTGATAGATAGACAATTCCTCAGTAGAATATTTTGGCCGGTCTTTTGGGCGAAAGGAGTTACTATTGGGAGATGGTAGTACAACAGTTTTTGCTAAATCTGAGTCAAGGAGTCCAGCCTCAAGAACTGCTTGCTCAATGGCAAATCCAATAGCCTTTTCCATGTCAACAGGAGGAGAAGGCTCGGAGGATTTTGATGCATGAGCTTGTTGAGGCATAGGAAGAAACGTAATAGAAATATCCGGAGACACACCCTTGATTTGGACAATGCCTACCTTTTCAAAGTGGCGCCACGCATTGAGTACATCTGTGTCAAGAAGCCTAAAACGCTCGGCAAGCTCCTGTACAGACACAGGATCGCCACCAATTAGACGGCGTAGACTGTATATGTAAATAAGGGGATATACAGGGGCACACCCTGATAAATAGTTATCAATAAAAACGTAAGGAAGCTCCAAACTTGAAGCCTTGTACCCTAAATGCATTTGAATAACACCCATTCATCTCGCCTTGCTTTCTTATGTATTTGTAACACCGATTCCAATTAAAGAAGTTGTTTTTAGAACCGGTATATGCTGTCCGATAATAATACCTTATTTTTATATAGTTGGGTAGATAATTATATCACCGGAAGAAAAAATCCTTTACCAAAAAAGACAAAACCGTAAAATGCTTAAACTAAAGACATTTTTCGATTTATGTGCCTTCGGCAAAAATAACAAAGCCGGAAAAAAGCGCATATGGCAAAAATGACAAATCCCAAATATAGATGCATTCATTCGTGGCTTACACTCTTTTATGCATACCTTCATTAATAACCCCAAGGAGCTCTCCTCTGGCACTTTCCAGTACATTCCTTTGGTTAGCTGTCAAATTTTCCAAGACATCCTCAGGGAAGGGAGAAGAATAATTATTATTTTGCAGCGCGACCAAGGCCTTCTCGGCATAGCACATTTTTTTTGCAAGGGCGATTATTCTGTCACTTCCTTTGTAAAGGCGGCTATCTTCAAGGTCAGGCTTATATGTCTTGGCAGTATCAGCGTCATATGCCTGGCAAATCATGGCGTACTGTTCATATTTTAAGGGATTTTCAGCTTCGGCTTCCGCTAGACGAATGCCTTCTTCCATAAGCCTGTAGCCTTTTTTAGGGTCTGTATACTCCTTAAGACCTGGGAAGCGGCGGATATGCTTATTAAGTGGATTGCCGCAGTACACCGCACCAAGCTCTACAGCGGCAACATTGTCATTGCAAGTTGCAATCAACGTCTTAAAACATTCAACCACGGATTCACTACTGGACTCTGGAGTAAAGTTGGCATATACCCCAATAAGGAGCCACAGGGCCTGGGCATTGCCATTCTCACCGGCTCGTTTTAACCAATATGTTCCTTCTTCTAAATCATGCTTAATATGAGCTTGGTTGCCGATGTCGATAAAGAAGTATGCATAGGTCAACTGAGCTTCGGGATGTTCACCTTCCGCAGCAAGCTTAAGCCATTTATGCCCTTGTAATAAATCCTTGCCAAAGCCATCTTCTCCATATTTATATGCACGACCTAATTTGAATTGGCTTTCAAGATCCCCTTGGTTGGCACTCTCTATTAGATTTTTCTTTTGTGTATCCATTTACTGAAGCCCTCCCTTATTGCTATGTACATTTATCTCTATTTATATTTTGGTGGTGGCGGCAGAGCCGTCCGTCATGATTGTAAATTCACCTTAGGAAAATATAGCATGAGCATGGGTCATATGCAACTATTGGAACGACGAAAGAAGCAATGGGCTTCTTCCGAAGTAGTAAAAACTAACTTGGAGTGCAGCTTGTTTTCCCTATTTCGGATGAAGTCTAACGCTTTTGCATTCTCTTCCAAATACATGGTATAATCATGAATCGGACCACGCAAATTTCGTATACCATATAAAGGGGAGCTTAGCATGTATCAGGTAGGTGAAAAAATAGTCCATCCATTGTATGGGGCCGGAATTATCGAAAATCTCGAAGATAAAGAGGTAGATGGTATCTTGCAGACATACTATGTGTTACAGATACCCGTAGGCAATCTAAAAATAATGATATCTGCGGCCAAGGCAGAAGCCCAAGGCATCAGAGCCATTCATGGCAGCGAAGAAATTGTCGGGATTATAGCCAGCATAGTAGACGATGCTATTGATATGCCAGATAACTGGAATCAACGATACAAGGAAAACATGGAGCGAATAAAATCCGGTAAGCTCTGCGAAGTATCTCTCGTCTTCCGTAATTTGCTCTTAAGAGAGCGGGAGCGAGGACTTTCAACAGCAGAAAAGAAGCTGATGACTACTGCAAAGCAGATAATCCTATCTGAGCTGATATTGGCAAAGGATATGGAACGAACCGAAGCAGAAACTCTACTAGAGGAAATTTTTAGTTAAGCCATGCATTTTGATGCTCATGTACACAGTGTGGCCTCGCCTGATTCGGAGTTGGCCCCTCTTAATGCGATTGCTGCTCTTAAAGCTAAGGGGCTTGGCGTAGCCTTTACCGAGCATGTTGACTATGTAACACCAACCCAGGGGAAAGATATGACCGCCACTGACGCGCCTATGGCGAGTACGGATTTTATTTATGATTTTAATATATACCCATCCCAATATAAGTCTTTCCGCGACCCAAAATCCGTATTGTTGGGTGTAGAAATTTGCTTAAATGCTGCGTACTATCCTCTTAATAACCAATTGGCTGGCAACGATTTCGATTTTATTGTAGGTGCTGTGCATTATGTAAATGGAGTTGATATATACAATAGTGCCATAGACATGGAGCCGGAAAATTTTTGCCGCGAGTATTTGACCTATTCGAAAGAAATGGTCGAGTATTGCGGCTTTTTTGATACCTTTGCGCATATAGATTATGTAACGCGTTATAGTGAAGGAATTAATAAGGTTTTCCATTACAAAAATTTTTCTATGGAATTTGATGCACTGCTAAAGACTATAGCTGAACGTGAGCTTGCCTTTGAGATTAATACTGCAAGGTTTGGCAATCCTAATGTTATGGTCCAATTATTACCTATTTATAAGCGTTTCCACGAGTTAGGCGGTAAATATGTTACAATCGGGTCCGATGCCCACACTGAAAGAGCTCTGGGCCGATTTTACTCAAATGCAATTGGCCTTGCTAATATGGCCGAACTAACACCAGTTTATTATTGCGAACGTAAGCGATACGAGTGCAAATAAAGGAGGACATAAGTATGTTAAAAAATTTTAAGCTTTATGTCGAAGAGGATTACTCGACAATGAGTCAACGAGCAGCCGAAGTTTTTGCAAATGCTGTCAAAGACGACCCAATGGGTGCTTATGGGTTTGCAACAGGCTCGACACCTATTGGTATGTATGAGGCGTTGATAAAGTTGCAAAATAACGGCAAAGCTGATTTGCGAAAGATCACCGCATTCAATTTAGATGAATATTATCCAATACAGCCAGATGATCCTCAAAGTTATTACTATTTTATGCGACAGAACCTATTCGATGCCATCTCTCTTTCTCCGGAAAATACTCATATCCCCAACGGAGCCGCCTTGGACCCGATTGCAGAGTGTAAGGTCTATGATGAAAAGATAGCTAGTGCCGGAGGCATAAACATGCAAGTGCTAGGGATTGGCACCAACGGTCATATTGGTTTTAACGAGCCTGCCGAGAATCTTCCTGCTACAACTGCATACATGCCCTTGACTGAGTCCACTATAGCTGATAATGCAAGAAATTTTGCCTCTCCCGATGAAGTGCCTCGCAACTCCTTAACCATGGGGATGCATAGTATAATGATGGCCAAACGAATACTTTTTCTGGCAAGCGGTGAAAATAAGGCTGAAATTTTGCAAAACGCATTTAATGGACCTATTACTACTATGGTACCTGCATCCTTTTTACAGCTTCATCATGATGTAACTATTGTTGTCGATAAGGCCGCCGCAAAGCTATTGTAAAATCCTATGATACAAAAGAAAAAATCAGCTAATCACTTTGTAAGGCAAGCCGCAATTTTGGCAGCCGCATCACTTATGGTGCGGCTTATTGGGTTTATATATCGCCTTCCCCTTACAGTCCTTATAGAGGATACAGGTAATGCTTTATATAATGCTGCTTATTATATATATGCTTTTGCCATAACTATAACCTCCGGAGCACTTCCTGCCGCTATTTCTAAATTGGTTAGTGAAAGGATAGCTCTGGGTAAGTATGGTGACGCTCATGAGTTGTTCAAAACAGCTATGATGGGGGCCGCAATACTGGGTGGGGTTGTGGCTCTTTTTATGTTTTTAAGTGCTGGATGGCTTACGCAGTTGCGGTTTTTTAATTATCCAGGGGCCGTATATGCTGTCAGAGTTTTGGCACCTACGCTTTTTTTTGTAGCACTTCTTGCTGTTTTCCGCGGATATTTCCAAGGTATGAATACAATGATTCCTACGGCAATTTCCCAGGTAGTAGAGCAGCTTTTTAATGCTGCCTTCTCCTTGTGGCTTGCCCATGTATTTTTTCGGGGCCTTAGGGTAGAACACGCAGCAGCCGGGGCCGCTGCTGGTACTGGGATTGGTGTTGTTGTCGGCCTTATTGTAGTTATTGGATTTTACATGCTTGTTGCGCGCAATATTCGTGTGCGAGCGGTAGGTAGCAACCATACACAATTTTTAAATGGCGGAGCGGAGAATCGAAAATTTCAAATTAGAGCATTAGTGCAAACAGCCTTACCGATTATTATTGGGATGGGAATATATCAGATTGCAACTATAATTGACTTGGGAATGGCCGGGGACAGAATAATGGCATCGGGATATTTTACCGAAGATGAAATCGTCGTCATGGTAGGCCAATTTACTGGTAAATTTTTATTACTAACAACCTTGCCTGTATCTCTGTCTGTAGCGTTAAACCAAGCTGTAATTCCTGATATTTCATCTTCAAATGCTACATTAGATAGAGTTGCTGTAAAACATAAAATTAATACCGCCCTAAGGATTAGCATGACCCTTTCAATTCCTGCAGTTGTTGGACTATCCGTTTTAGCCGACCCGATTTTAAGATTGCTTTTTCCAACCCAACCCGATGGAGGGTGGCTACTTCGATATGGGTCAATCAGCATTATTTTTCTCGCATTAGTACAAGTGTCCTCAGGTGCGCTTCAAGGCATTGGAAAAGTAATGCTTCCGGTTACTGCGGCACTTGGTGGTGTATTAATCAAAATCCCCGTAAACTGGATTCTCCTTGCAATACCTCAGATTAATATCCTGGCAACTGTGATTAGCACGATTGTTTGTTATGTAGTTGCCGCAACTATAAATATGGTGTTTCTATATAAACAAACTGGAGTAAAGCCTGACTATATAGGTGCCTTTATAAAGCCTGCATTCGCGGCTTTTGGAATGGGACTTTTTTGTTTTATTACCCATCATATAGTTGGGCTCATTGCTCCAGACAGAGTCGCAACGATATTTTCATTGTGTCTAGGGGTGCCGGTTTATTTGCTACTAATGTGGATGATAGGCGGTTTCCCTAATCATGATAATGACTCTACGCCGATACCCAAAATATTACGTAAGTGGTTTAAGAGCTAGGTGAGTGGTATGCCTTTGATATTGCCGAAAAACGGAATATTCGAACTAGAAGAAAAACGATCACGATTTATAGGCCGGTGCGCAGCAATAGAAACTGAAGCCGTTGCAAAGGAGTTTATCAGTGATGTCCGTGCATCTGAAAAAGGTGCAAACCATAATGTCTTTGCGTATTCAGTCACAGAAGGAAACATAATCAGATTTAATGACGATGGTGAGCCCAGCGGTACCGCAGGTATGCCTGTCCTTAGTGTGTTTGACCGTACAGGTGTAATTAACTGGGTATGTGTTGTAACTAGGTATTTTGGGGGGACATTGTTAGGTGCCGGTGGGCTGGTCAGGGCTTACACAAAAGCAGCTAAAGGTGCAATGAACGATGCTGGCCCAACACAACAGTTGTTTTACCTGCATTATAAAGTAACCTGCGACTATTCTCAGTTCGACAAGGTGAAGTACAACTTTGACAAATGGGGCGTTGAAATACTGGATACAATATTTACAGAGAATATTATCCTACAAGTCTGTTTGCAAGATGAATTGGCTGGACCTTTTCTAGATGGAGAGTTTTATACACGAGAAAAGACGTAAAATATGTAAATACCAATAATTTGTTTGACATATCATGGAACCCGTGATAATATCTCATTGTAAAGTTGTCCAATATGGGCAAACGTATTTTTTAATCCGCTAGGAGGATTGTTTCATGAAGACAGGCACAGTAAAATGGTTCAATGCAGAAAAAGGTTATGGATTTATCTCCATCCCAGGTGAAGACGATGTATTCGTTCATTTTTCTGCAATCCAAACAGACGGCTTCAAAACCCTTGATGAAGGACAAGAAGTGCAGTTTGACGTTGTTCAAGGCGCAAAAGGCCCACAGGCCAGCAACGTATCACGCGTCTAGGTCATCTATTTAGATGAAGGCGTAGTTGGGTTAATTTCGGACCGATAATAAAGTCTATGTAATGATTAATTATATAAGAGTATTACCGTTCCAAACAATTTTACGCAATCAAGCCAAAAGGGCTGCCACGATAAGTGGCAGCTTTTTTTTACATTAGGAAGCCACACTAAATAGCGACTACGCCAATCTGAAGCAAGCTTCAAGGCAACGAAGCCGCTTTTTATGTATAAAAAGTTTTAATGAGACCATCCTAATACCGATCCCAATTAAAATCCTATCTGCCTGCCGCGGCAAAACCACTTGAAACGCTTGCTCCGCGTTTCAAGCCACCGCTCGGTCAGACAGGTTTAATTTGGACTCGGTATAAAATAGATGTTATTCTATTTACAGGATGGTGGATTATGCGCATTTTTACTTTGTTGATGCTTATGATTGGCATGACAATTTTTTCAAAAATTGAGTTTGTGACAGCTCAAATGCCTCTTTCTCACAAGATAATTGTTATTGATGCAGGTCATGGAGGATGGGACCCTGGAATGGTAAGCGGTAGGGTGGAAGAGAAAGACATTAATCTAAATATTGCAAAAAAATTGCAAACATTTCTTGAAGTGGCCGATGCCACAGTAATTGTGACTCGCCTAGAAGATATCGGCCTTGCCAACAAAAAGTCCGGTGATATGCAAGCTAGACGGCTTATTGCCAACACAAGTAAGGCCGATATATTTATAAGCATTCATCAAAATTCATATAACAGTTCAAGTGTAAAGGGTTTTCAAGCTTTCTATTATAACGAGTCTGATAATAGTAAAAAGCTTGCTACCGCCATCCAAAGCCGTTTAAAGGAGTTTGTGAATCCAGATAATAGGCTGGAGTCACGTGCCAATAAAAATTATTATGTGCTAAAGCAAACTGAGATGCCTGCCGTATTAATTGAATGCGGCTTCCTAACCAACCCAGGTGAGAGAAGCAAGCTGGTCAATGATGAATATCAGGAAAAAATTGCCTGGGGAATATATTTGGGAATTGTTGACTACTTCCATTCTTTTACTAACGAGCAACCATAACTGTATTTATTAGTGGTGAGTGTTTTTTAACTTGCAAAGTCTGATTGAAATTATAATCAGTCAAACATATATGAATAGCCGGTTAATAATATTATTAATAATCAGTCAAATAACTGCGACATAGGTACAATGACTAGTCTTTTTTACGGAGGTAGATGTTACCTACATCCCTCTATAGAGAAAGGCTAGTCTTTTTCGTATATCCCATTAGACGAATTTACTAACTACCCTTGCTAAAAACCAACAACCCATTTACAATATGCATGAAATTTTAAATAGAATAAAGTAACTTTGTTCTCCAACAGAAGGGATGACCCACATGACTCAAGTAATCAAGGCTATTTTTTATCGCTATTCATGCCGTGATTTCTCCCCCAATCCTTTACAAAAGGAACAAGTAGAAATGCTGGCAAAGACTGCCTTAGCTGCCCCATCAGCTATGAACCTGCAACCATGGCATGTAATAGTAGTAACTGACAAAGCTATGATAGAAGAGCTTGATGCTGATGCAATGTCAATAGTAAAAGAACAAGGAGGAGAGTTCTATAAACGAATGAGTGAACGAGGCGGACGAATTTTTTACAATGCTCCATGCCTTGTTCTGATAGCAAAAGATTCCACCGATAACGCAAGCCTAGACACAGGCATCGCCACACAAAATGTGGCTCTTGCAGCTCACGACCTGGGGTTAGCCAGTGTGATTTGTGGAATGGCTAGGCTACCTCTTAATGGACCCCGCGCTAGTGAGTGGGCTCAGCGGTTACAAATTCCTGAGGGATATACATTTGGCATGTCAATATGTGTGGGAACGCCCAACAGTGGTAAACTTCCTCATGAATTAGATTTAAGCAAGGTAACATATATCGAATAAACCTGAGGTGATTTCTATGGTCAGAGGCGATGTTTTTAAGGAACAAATCGTAAAGCGTCAATCAACCCCACTCACAACATTAAAAAAAGTAGGTTTGGTGATAGCCGCATTATTTATCGGAATGATAGGGATGGCAATTGGCCAAGCATTTGGTCCATTTATTTTGGCTGCGGTTGTATTCGCTGCATGGTTTGGAATGAGCTTTCTCAATGTTGAATATGAGTATACATTCACGGCAGGTGAGCTAGACATTGATGCAATTTACAATAGGTCTCGCCGTAAGCGTATTTTCAGTGCAAGAGTAAATGATTTTGAAATAATGGCCCATGTGGAAGATAATAGGCATACTGGTGCTTTTCATGGTGCTCAGGTAACAAAGAATTATTCAAGTGGAGTTGTCGGCAGCAATACTTATGCTTTTATGTTGAATCATCAAAATAAACGTACAAAAATTATAATCGAACCAAACGATATAATGCTAAAAGCACTTGCTTCGGTGTTAACCCGTCGTAGATTGCATATTAAGTTGTAATCAGTATAGCAGGAAGGATGTACCAAAATGAAATTGTCTTTAAAAGAGGGGCTAGCTTTCGATGATGTATTAATCGTTCCAGGGTTTTCTGATGTACAGCCAGCCCAGGTTGACACTACCGTTTCCTTGACTTCAGAAGTTAGACTCAATATACCATTCATTTCTGCCGGGATGGACACAGTGACTGAGGCCAAGATGGCTATCGCTCTAGCCCGCTGCGGAGGTTTGGGGATTATTCATCGTCATATGTCACCTCAAGCCCAGGCCGGGGAAGTAGATAAGGTAAAACGGTCTGAGCATGGTGTAATTACAGATCCTTTTTTTCTTTCCCCTAACCATTATGTATATGAAGCTGATAGGTTGATGGAAAAGTATCGTATTTCTGGTGTCCCGATAGTAGAGCATGACAAGCTTGTAGGCATTATCACGAACCGTGATTTGAGATTTGAGACTGATTATGGAAAAAAAATATATGAAATAATGACCAAGCCTCCTTTGGTGACAGCTCCCGTTGGCACGACTTTAGAGCAGGCAAAGACCATATTAATAAAACACCGGGTAGAGAAGCTGCCAATCGTAGATGATAAAGGCAATCTCAAGGGTCTTATTACCGTTAAAGATATTAATAAATCAATAAAGTATCCTTCGTCCGCCAAAGATTCCCAAGGCCGCTTACTGGTTGGTGCTGCTGTAGGAATCATGGATGACTTCATGGACAGGATACAA
The DNA here is from genome assembly GCA_009781725.1 of Defluviitaleaceae bacterium. Lineage (GTDB taxonomy): Bacteria > Bacillota > Clostridia > Lachnospirales > WQUN01 > WRAN01. The sequence continues at coordinate 28,274 of WQVF01000002.1, read as the reverse complement.
CTGCTCGCAAAACGGAAAGTAGATGTTATCGCTTTGGATGTATTCCATGGACATGCCAATGAAGTAGTAAATGCAATACGAACAATAAAGGTCGACTTTCCTCATTTAGCCGTAATTGCCGGTAATGTTGCAACTGCTTCAGCAACAAAAACTTTAATAGATGCGGGTGCTGATATAATCAAGGTGGGAATCGGGCCTTCTTCTGTTTCAACGAAGCGTGTAATTGCTGGAATCGGAGTACCGCAAATCACTGCAATTATGGATTGCGCCGAGATAGCTAGACAAAAAGGAGTTCCAATAATTGCTGACGGAGGAGTACGTTATAGCGGCGATATAACAAAAGCTTTAGCCGCCGGTGCGACAGCGTGTATGATGGGAAATCTTTTTGCGGGATGTGACGAAAGTCCTGGTTCCACAGAGCTTTACCAAGGACGAAAATATAAAGTATATAGAGGAATGGAAGCCGCCACCACATATGGCGAAGAAATTTCAGGTGAGTATCCCAGCCATAGTGCGATAAAGGTCTCCAAGGGTGTTGAAGGAAGAACAACTTACAAGGGTGAGCTCAGTGAAGTTTTGCAACAATTGTTAGGTGGGCTTACAGTTGGCATGTCTTATGCCGGATGCGATAGCATTAAAGAATTGCACAACAGAGCTGAGTTTATCAGAGTAACCCCAGCAGGACTGAGAGAAAGCCACCCACATGACATCCAAATTATAAAGGAATCTCCTAATTATCATTTTCTATAATATATAACGATAAGGTTAAGGGGTTGCCCTGTAAAGGGACAGCCCTTATGCAAAGAGAATAGAAATTATATCAAAACACTTCCGACTGGGTCTCGTCCATTGCCTTTTGTAGCAAGGGAGCAAGTTCTTCTTCCAACCTTGCCTCAATTTTATCGATAATCGTGGCATTTGGCTTGTTTTCCGGATGTTTGGCCACAAACAGGGTGCAGCAGTCATTGTAAGGACGAATTGATATATCAAAGGTGCCGATTTCTCGCGCAATGTCAATAATTTGCTGTTTATCCATAACCGACAGCGGCCGAATGAGTGGATATGGTGATGCTGATTCAACAGCCGCGATGCTATGCATAGTCTGACTAGCCACTTGGCCAATACTATCTCCAATTATTAAACAGTGAGCCTTTTGTTTTTCTAAGTACATGCTAGCTATACGTAGCATGGCTCGTTTTAGAAAAATCGTTAATTTTTCTTCATGCACATGTTCTTGGAGAAAGAGCTGTACATCTGTGAAGGGAACCACGGATAGCTCTATACGCCCTGTATATTTGCTAAGCAGACTGGAAATATCACGAACCTTGTCAATTACCCGTTCCGAAACATATGGCGGCGAATGAAAATAGAGTGGATAAAGCTCCACACCTCGCCTGGCAGACAAATAACCAGCAACGGGGCTGTCTATCCCACCAGACAATAGTAAGACCCCCTTTCCTGATGCTCCATAGGGCAGCCCACCCACACCGGAAAAGCTATTTACATAAAAATATACGTGATTCCTTATTTCAACCCAGAGAACTATCTCAGGATTATGAACATCGACTTTGATAGTAGGAGTAGCATCAAGAATATACTCGCCAATTTGAGCAGAAATTTCTTGTGATTGTAGTGGGTAGGTTTTGTCACTGCGCTTGGTAATGACCTTAAAGGATTTTGCTCCTGTTACCGCATCTCTGAAAAAATCCAATGCAATTCGCTGTAGGTCATTAATTTCACGAGCAGAGGTTTTTATACAAGCACAAAACCCTGCGATACCAAATATATATTTAATTTTCTTATAGGCGACCTGTACGTCAAGGTCACCTTGCGTATTTTCTATGAGAAATCTGCCTTGTTCGCGGCTAACACGAATGGAGGCCATATCCTTTAATTTCTCACGAATAGTACTCATAATTTGCTGCTCGTAGTGGGTGCGGTTCCCTTTCCTCAGTGATACTTCACCATACTTAACCAAAAGCACCTTCTTAATTGCTGTTTCCATTTAGAATCCTTTCATCTTGCGAAATCTTCGAACTTGATCAATAACCAGTTCCTTAGCTTTGTATGCCTCTTCTAGCGTGTTGAGATATGAAAAACTAAAACGGATTGCTGATTCTGCGACAGCTGATGCAAATCCCATTAGTTCTAGAGCCGAGGGACCGCTTTTACGGCTTCTACAGGCAGCACCCATAGAAACACATAAGTCTTTTTCCGATAGGGCGTGAACCAAAATTTCACCTTTTACACCTAAGAAACTCATATTGAGAATATATGGTGATGTGTTGGCCGTAAGTGCGTTAATCAAGACATCAGGTAAAATTTCTTGGATACTCATTATAATTCCTTTAATTCTTGTTGCATGAGAGTGGTTTGCTTCAAATCCTTGCGCTAAGGAATGCGCGGCTTCGGCCATTTGAACAATTCCTGGCACATTTTCTGTGCCTGAGCGGAGCTCGTTTTCCTGCCCTCCACCATGTAATAGTGGTATCAGTTTTGCGCCCTTGCGGACCCATAAGCCACCGACTCCCAAGGGGCCATGACATTTATGACCGCTAAAGGAATAAAAATCAATTGAATTAAGGCTTAGCATCTCTTTGCAAAAACTTTGCGCTCCATCTACCAAGACACTTGCTTCTGGGTTTGCTGCTTTAAGTGTAGATGCAATAGTTTCAATGTCGTTTATATCACCTGTTTCATGGTTGACGTGAGATATTACAAGAAGACTTTTGCCTGTTAGTGATTCCAGGGTCGGTGCTTCCCGGGCCCAGTGGCGCGCAATTGCAAAGCGGGTCGGAGCAACCAAGGACGGATGCTCATGAGTTGAGCAGTAGATTACAATGGGCTGCCTAATATGAGCCAGGGTGTGGCCCATTATTGCTAAGTTATTTGATTCGGTTCCTCCTGAAGTAAAAATAATATCGCCGTCTGTGGCACTAAGATGCTGAGGGGGCTCAGAATGTCTATTTAAACTAGATACAATACCACTAATTTGGTTGCGAGCAGACCTCAATGCTCTTTCAGACTGTATACCAAGACAATGGGGAGAAGAGGGATTATAATAATTATGAAGCGTACCTAGAGGTGCTGTTGATGCAGCATTGTCAAAATAAATCAAATTTAGTCAGTCTCCTTTTTCGGAAATACACAAAAATCCCAGCTACTGGTTATTTGAGCAAGAGCTGCCAGGCCTGCGGTCTCGGAGCGCAGTATGCGAGGTCCGAGGGTTACTGTAATAGCATTTTTTTTTATAAGTTCATCGATTTCATTACTTGAAAATCCTCCTTCTGGCCCAATCCATAAGCTAATGGGCCTAGGAGATGAGCTTGCAAGCACAGATTTTATACTAACAGTGGTTTCTTTTTCATGTGCAACTAAGCATAAGTTGTCTGGCTCAAGGTAAGCAACATTTTCAAAACTTGTTGGCAAATCTATTACAGGGATAATACCGCGCATACTCTGTGATGCTGCAGCAACAGCTATTCGCTCAAATCGATGTTTTCTTTGTGCAGCATCATTTAATTTTACTACTGTATGCTCTGTATACACAGGGATTATTCTACTAACACCTAACTCAACAGCTTTTTCAATAATCCAATCCATTTTGTCCCCTTTGGGAAGTCCTTGGACAAGAGTGATAGGTATTGGTAGCTCCGTATTTGTTGGCATGGCTTCAAACAAACTAAATTTAAGCTGTGACCGAGATAACAACTCTGCCCTTGCAATGTAGTCGGTTTCCATACCGTCGCATAGGATTATCTCTTGCCCTGGACGAAGACGCAAGACATTACCTAAGTGATGAGCGCGGGCATCAGTGAATGTTACTATGTCGCCATTTCGTTCTTCTGGCATAAAAAAATGTTTACCCATGGGCTTTTACACAGCACCAGCCGTCTATGCTGGTAACTTCATGTTGAGCAAAGCCAGAGGCTTTAATGGCGAAAGTTACATCATCAATGCGTTCCGTGATTATACCAGATGCGAGGAACACGCCATTTGGTTTTATCAAAGATGGTATAAGAGGAGCGAGCGAAATAATTACATCCGCTACTATATTGGCAATTATTATGTCATACTTTTTCATGGATATCTGTTGACGAAGACTGGAATTCGTTAAAACGTCCCCTGAGAATATCTGCAAGTCATTAATGTCTACGGGGTTAAGTATAGCGTTTCTTTTAGTCACTTCAGTGGCAACCGGGTCGATATCACAAGCCGTTACCCCTCCAGCACCGAGAAGCAAGCTGATAATTGACAAAATGCCGCTTCCACAACCGATGTCGAGGATAACATCCCCTGCTCTAACAATGCCTTGTAATATCTGAATGCACATAGCTGTAGATGGGTGTTGGCCTGTGCCAAAAGCTGAGCCTGGGTCAATTGTGAATACTAGGTCTGCGTCATTGTCAGCTATTTCCCATTCAGGTGTGATTAATATTTTTCCTATATTGAACGGTCGAAAATGTTTTTTCCACTCGTGAAGCCAATCTTGGTCATCAACAAGCTCTTCCGTTATCTCCAACAATTTAAACATGTCGTCGTCACAAGCAAGGGATGTTATCCGCTCTTTAAACAATGTCATCAATTCGTAGCTATTATTGTTCATACCTAGGTAAAAAACGACCGTTACATTTGATTCAGAGCAACACTTTTCATTTATAAGGCTATCGTCTATATAGTCCCATTGTCCCGCAGATTCAGCAAAATGTTTATGCATTTCTTTGGCGTCAATAATCTCTACGCCAAAAATCCCCATATCCATAAGGATACCTGTCATCCCATCAACACAGGCTGAGTTGGTTTTAATTGATACTTTTGTCCATTCCAAAATATCAAACCTTTCCATTTCATTATTTAATTACAGTTGAGATTGCGCATTTTATAAGCAAGTATAACGCAATTGCCAACATAATCAAAGCACAATGTATGATTGTCTCAATATACGATATTGAAATACGGCAACATGTACTGCTATATCTCAATATTGAATATTGAAATATCACAAGATGTATTGTCAAATCTTAATGTTCAATATTGAAAAAACGGCTGTCATCCAGGGGATTCCAGCCGTATGTTTATATTACATAATCGCGAGACATGTACGAAATACCGACTAGACCTCTTCTGAAATAGGGCAAAACAAGCTGAGGTTCAAGCTTGTCTCCCCCATTTCGGAAGATGCTCATTAGTTATCCTGTAAATCTCTGCTTACAAATAAATAATGAAATACATACCATCTCCCGCCAAGCTGTGAGCCAAAACCCATATATCTGTTATCCTCTCTAAGTATAAAACTCCTATGTGTAGGTGAATTCATCCACAGAGTAACTACGCCTGTAGCTGTCCATGTACCTCCATTTCCGATTCCACCATACCAACCTAGATTGGTAACGCCAAATGCTGCCGCTGTCCCAACAGCTCCATAATATGGGCCTACATTATGCGCTAAAGGTAAATCTAAATTAGATAATGTTTGCGCATAAAAACGAGCTGCCATTGACAATCTCTCGTCAACATATAACCGATTTAGGCCATGTTCTTCTCGTATATTATTTATGAGATATATAACTTGCGTTTCAAATGCACTGAGACCACCGTTGCTACGATATTCATAAATCCACTCATCACGTTCATACTCTGTTAGCTGCCTATCTGGTAACTGGATTTCAGATTGAGTATAGAGGAATGGTTCACGATTTTGCTGTCCTTGCCCTGGCGGAGGAGTAGGTGTAGGTGTAGGTGACGGCGTTGGCTCATCAGGGGAACCATTATCATATGTTCCATTGTCATCAGGAGGCGGGGTCGGGGTCGGGTCAGGCGTAGGCTCTGGTGTAGGTACTGGAGTCGGCTCAGGTGTAGGTTCGGGGGTGGGTTCAGGGGTAGGTTCAGGCGTCGGAGATAGAGTTGGTGCAGGTGTTGCTATAGGGGTAGGAGAAGGTACGGATTGATAACTTGTAATCCTAGCTACTCTATTCGTATTATCCCAATATGCATATCCACCTAAAGCTTCCGCAACAGCTCTCAGCGGCAATAGCATCCGGTTGCCAACCATTCGCTGTGGGACATCAGGAGTCACAATCCTACTATTTACAACAAAGGAATCCATGCCAGCAGGAATAATTACAACTGTTCCGTTACCTTCTAACCTAGCAACTCTATCTTCATAATTCCACGTTACATAAAAGCCCATATGCTCAAAAACCCCACGTACAGGTACTAGGATTCTGTTGTTTACCATTATGGGTTCCTGATCGGGAAAATAAATTTGCTCACCGTCAACAGTCACCGTAACCGGTCTGTTATTAGTTGCATATGCAGCAAAAAGCGGTACTGCTATCATAATAACGGCCAGTGTGCATACTATTGACAATATTTTTTTCTTCCGATTCATAGGCACCTCCCCTATTCTCATAATAAATTATCATTCGCTATACAGAGTGTCAATTACGTACCTGTTAAATTTTTGTTACGATATGTAGGCTGTTAGTATACATGAAATCTTATACGTTGGCCTTAGTAAATACTACCTGACACCTATTGAGTGTAGCAGTGCATGTATAACAACAAATCCTTAAATAAAAAATGGAATGCTTGTTATTTTTCCAGTTTTGTCACTTTTACCAAGGGTTTTATAGTTGACTAGAGTACTTACTGTTTTTTTCGTACTACTAAATATGCCAACACCATCCCTACAACCCCTACTCCGCTGGTAACCCCAAAGGCAGTTCCTAGTCCAAAGCTGTGCCCAATCCATCCTGTTACAAAGGGGCCAATAAACATTCCAAGACCGTATGTAGCCTGGAAAAATCCCATTGCCGTTGCTCGCCCCTGAGGTGGTATATCAGAGATGCTTAACCCCATCAATAATGTATAAGCCATAGAAGTCCCTGAAGAAATGATAATTTGAACCGTATATAGTTGCCATATTTCAGATACAAATATCAATGCAACACAGCCGATAGCGGTTAGTATAAAACCAATTGCTACAGTACTGCGCGGACCTATTTTTTTTGGCAGTACAGTCCCGGCAAGAGGCGAAACAAGTAGGCCGGGAATCGCAGCAACCATACCCAACATTCCTAATTGAAACCGACTTGCGCCCAACCCCTCCCCCCAGTAGCGGTGTAAATCCAAAGGCTGTTGCAAAGGATATATACATACATATAATAGCCAAAAACGATGCATATAATAATTGCTTGTTTTTAACATAAGTTAACAATTCTGATATTTTTGGTAAATTTTGCTTATTTTGCAAATTGTCAGATATAAGAGGTTTTGACTCAACTATCCATAACCCAACAATAAGGCCAACTAAGCCTGCACCCCCACCAAGTAAAAAAGCATAAGGCACCCCCAGCCACTGGGCAATCAAACCTCCGGCTACAAAGGCTAGTAATCTACCAAGGGAATTTGCAGAATTTAAGTAGCCAACGGACTTTGCTGCTTCCTCCGGTGAGTAGTAACTCGCACCCAATATCGCAAAGGTTACCCAAGAAGCCGCGGCAACGCCACCAAGGCTCCGGGACCCGAGCAGAGCAAAGGGATGGGGTAATAAAAACACAAGCACGCCACTGACAGTCGCAAAAAACAATCCTGATAGCACAAAAATCTTACGTTTGCCAAGCCTATCTGAAATTATTCCTAAAGGGAAACGTATTAACATTTGGGTAAAACCATAAGACCCAACAATTATGCCAATCAGTCGTAAATCAGCCCCTAAATACTCTCCATATGGCGACACGTAAGGTACATATGCATAAAGTGCAAACCAATATATAGCCGTTACAGCATAAAATAAAGGTATCCTATTTTTTTCTTTTACCATGAAGGCTCCTTTTCGTTTGGAAGCTCACCACCGTAGGCGGTGGGTGGAGTTAAAATAAATATTTGACAACAATATTTTTTCTGCTATCATACACTACAACAACTAAATAAACTACATCCAGAGAGGTGGAGGGATCAGGGCCCGATGAAACCCAGCAACCGGCATATGCACGGTGCTAACTCCCCCGGAAAGCTTTACGCATGAGCTAACCGGAAGATGTTCGTTTAGGTATAAACGGAATGGATTAAGCCCTGAGGGCTTATTTTTTTGTTAAAAATAAAATTCGGAGGAACTACAATGAAAAGAATAACCGCATTGGTACTATGTATTGCCCTTTTGGCTCTAAGCTTTGGAGCCTGTAACCGCAATGACGACGACTACATCACAATCATAATAGGTGCGACCCCTACCCCCCACGCAGAAATACTTGAATTTATTAGTCCATTTTTACTCGAAGAAGGGATTAGACTGGATATCCGAGTATTTACCGACTTTAGCTTCCCTAATCCTGCATTGTCCGACGGGTCATTGGATGCTAATTATTTTCAACATATGCCATTTTTGCAAAATTTCATGGACAGAACGGGGAATCAGTTGCATGTGGTCGGTGCTATCCACATAGAACCAATGGGAGCATATTCTCAAAGCATTAATCATATCAGCGAGCTGCAACAAGGAGCTCTTATTGCGATACCCGACTGCGCTGTCAACGGCCCTCGTGCACTAATACTTATGGAAAACAACGGTCTGTTGACCCTCAATCCATATGCGGGCTTTGGGGCGAGCATCCATGATATTATTGATAATCCACTTGACCTAGAATTTGTCCAAATCGCAGCCGCAATGTTGCCACGAGTGATGCTGGATGAAGAGGCGGATATGTCCATTATCAACACTAACCACGTGCTGTTTGGGGCACCTAACATTGACCCGGTCAGAGACTCCCTTATTATGGAGACAACGGATACCCCTTACGCCAACATGCTGGTTGTACGTCCAGAAGATGCAGACAACCCTGCAATGCTTACACTGTTGCGGCACCTGCAATCGGAACGGGTACGTGAATTTATATTAGAAAACTATAGCGGAGTTGTACCCGTGTTCTAGCCTGTATCACTTGTTTCGCGGCCTCGGCATATATTGAAATAGTTACTTTTCTGGTTTTGTCACTTTGGCGGAAACCGCTTTGGTAACGTACTCCTATAGCGAATTAATTCGAAATCAGTCTAGCCTATCGCCGAAAACGCGTAGAAGCGTTCGCGATTTTTGCGTGGACTAGACCGTTTCTTATTTAACTCGCTATATATGCCAGGAGGCCGCGAATGTTTGATTCACATATTTCAACTTTATTATCAGGAACTTTGTTTCGCAAAATAATGAATAACGAGCATCTAAACCCACTTGAGTTTAATTTTTTGACTGGTGTACTTATAAATAACAATATCCCTTTTGATACAGCTTTTGCCGCAGGAACTAGAAAGAACCCGGCATCTATTCAGCTTACGATTCATATTAATCCGTCGGCATCCCTAGTACTCGTAACCAATCTTGAGCCTGGGTCATCGGTGTTTTCGCCTAGTCCTTAATGGGCTAGTATCTCTTAACGCTAACAACTGTATGGCACATCTGAGGAGCTATCTCTATCGTTTCGATGCTTTCTACTACTGCGCCAAACTTATCTAAAATAGGTTTGGCGTTTTTTATTTCATCCTGTACCTCGGGCCCCTTCATTGCAAGGAATACACCACCAGGCTTTACCAGTGGAAGAGCATAGCCAAGGAGTTTATCCAGCCTGGCCACAGCTCTTGCCATTGCAACATCATACCTGACTTTTACATCCTCAGCTCTGGCATGAATAGCCTCGATATCCTGTAAGTCCAACTCCTTTACTGCTCGACGCAAAAAAAGGACTCGCTTTAACAACGAATCCAATAACGTAATCCTTAGTTCCGGACGTGCTATCTTTAAGGGAATACCGGGAAAACCCGCTCCAGTTCCAATATCTATACATATTACATTTCGCTCAAAGTTATCTATATATGGCAACAGGGTCATGCTATCTATAAAATGCTTGATAGCAAAATCTTCATCTGATGTAATAGCCGTAAGATTAATAGGCGCGGTAAGCACTAACTCCTGATACACGGCAAGTTGCCCTAATTGATAATCAGTCAGGCTTTGGCCGTTTTTGGCCAGCCACTCAATTAATATATCCTTGCGCACTCTTCTTGCTCCACTGAGTATATTTTCCAAGGGCCATATCTATCCGGCTCTTTAACCATACGTAAATGTAAGATTTGTCTTAAGTTACGTTTTGGGTCTTCGATATATACAGAACGGGTCATGGATTTTTTTGTATCACTTACATATGCGGCAGCAAGCACCTGTCGATAAGACACATCTTCTCCAAGAACTTCCTGTAATGCTTCCAAATCTAAACTTTGGGCACAGAGCTTACTTACAAAAGCCCAGGCTTTATCAGGGTTTAGCTGTACGGCTTCTAAAAAGTATGTTGTAACTCCATAGTCATTTAAGTATGGGATGGACACACCGATAGATGGTGCAATAGGTTTGATATAGGTCAGCCGTGGGTAGTCCACTTCTATTCCTCCTTAAGGGCAAAACCCTCTTTTCTAATCCCGGCATTTGCCTAGGACTATGTACATATGTTACGGCTGATTTCCTGTGTGATGGAATCTTCTTAGTAATATATGCATGTTAGGTTAGTCGGGTGCTATCCAAACTTCCCCTTGAGATATACTAACAAAATACTTATATCCGCCGGAGAGACGCCTGTAATCCTAGATGCCTGCCCAAGATTAACAGGGCGTAATTTGTTAAGTTTCTGCCTAGCTTCCAATCTTAAACCTTTGATACCTTCATAGTCTATATCATCGGGGAGAGACTTGTGCTCCATTTTTTTAAAGGCCTCGGCTTGAGTCAGCTGGGTGGAAATATAACCTTCGTATTTAATTTGGATATTGACTTGCTCGTCGATTGTAGATTGAACATATTCAGGCAACTGAAATTCCTGTTCTGGAGTTGGAGACAAATTAATTACATCCCAGTAAGTAAGTTCTGGCCTCTTTATTAGGTCTGTTATTCTACATCCTGTTGATATGAGTGCGCTACCCCTTTTTTCTAACAGTTGGTTTACATCATCAGGTCTTATATTAATTTTTGATAACCGATTTATCTCACTTGCTATTGCATTTTTTTTAATTAGCAAAGTCTCATATCTACTTGTAGGTATAAGCCCTGCCTCCCAACCTTTCTTCGTAAGACGTAAATCCGCATTATCCTGGCGTAGCAATAATCGATATTCTGCTCTGGAGGTCATCATACGATATGGCTCTGCTGTGCCCTTAGTTACAAGATCATCTATAAGAACACCTATATATCCTTCATCCCTGCCAATTATCAAATTAGTTCCGGCTGCATTGATACCTGCAATTAAGCCCTGAGCCGCAGCCTCCTCATAACCGGAAGAACCGTTAATCTGCCCAGCAAAATACAATCCATTTACATGCTTTGCCTCAAGCTGCAAATTAAGCTGAGTTGCATCTATGCAATCATATTCTATGGCATAGGCCGGGCGCATTATTTCACATCGCTCTAAGCCGCCAATACTGCGATACACTTGAATTTGCACATCTTCAGGCAAAGCCGAGCTCATGCCTTGCACATACATTTCCTCTGTATCCATGCCTTCAGGCTCGATAAAGACAGGATGACGGTCTTTGTCGGCAAAGCGGACTATTTTATCTTCTATAGAAGGGCAATATCTAGTACCTGTAGCGTCAATGAGTCCGCTGTACATAGATGATAGATGTAGTGACTCGCGGATAATTTCATGAGTTGCCGTATTGGTATAAGTCAAATAGCATGGTATCTGTTCTCTTGTCAATAATCTAGGGTCGCTTTCAAAAGAAAACGGTACAAGTTTTTCATCACCTGGCTGTATTGCCATCTTGGAAAAATCAACACTACGTCGGTGTATTCTGGCGGGGGTACCGGTCTTAAATCTTTGCAAAGGAAAACCCAAACGAGTCAATGCGCCTCTGAGTCCTTTGGAGGCGCGTTGACCGTTTGGGCCATTGTAATTTACGGTACTGCCATATAGGCAACGGGCATTTAAATATGTTCCCGTAGCTACGATTACTGCATCCGCCAATATAGTAGAACTCGACTCAGTAACAACCGCTGTTACTTTTCCGGTTTTTCCACTATCATCAACGATAATATCAACAATTTCTGCTTCACGAAGTGATATATTGGATTCTGTCTCTAGTACCTGTTTCATATATGACATATATCGTTTTTTATCCGCCTGGGCTCGTAAGGAATAAACAGCCGGACCCTTGCTAGCGTTAAGCATACGACTTTGTATAAAGGTAGCGTCAATTGCCTTACCCATTTCCCCGCCTAAGGCATCTATTTCACGTACCAAATGTCCCTTGGCACTGCCTCCAATACAAGGATTACAAGGCATCATTGCAAGACTATCTAGGCTCATGGCAAAAAGGGTGACCTTGCATCCCATCCTTGCAGCAGCGAGGGCGGCCTCGCATCCAGCATGGCCGCCACCGATTACGATTATATGTTTACTCATATTACTTACCTACACAAAACTCAGAAAATATTCGCTCAACTATATCATCGGTAACTTCCAGACCTAATATCTCACCCAGTGCCGTATACGCCTCCCTTAGGCTAATAGAAACCAAATCTTCTTCAACTCCCAGCCTAAGCTCATCCATTGCACGGCGTACACAAACAATAGCAGCTCTCAACAACTGGCTATGCCGCTCTCGGGTGATAATGTCAGTGTCGTCAGACGATAATAATCCTTGACAAAATTTACGATTTATATCTTCAAATAAACTATCCAATCCCTGACGATTATATGCCGATACTTCATGAGTGAATTCAACATCACTCCAACCTGCCGCGGCAGGCAAATCACATTTATTTAGTATAACCAGTACATGCTTTCCTTCCAGTCCACGTAAGATTTTCATATCTTCAGATTCCGGAGGAGCAGATCTATCCATTACATATAAAATTAACTCCGCCTCTTGTGCGACTTTATATGACTTATCTACACCTATACTTTCTATAGGGTCTTCTGTATCCCTTATCCCGGCCGTATCCATAAGATGCAATACAACATCCCCTACTCTCACTTGCTCTGCAAGTACATCTCTTGTAGTACCGGGGATTTCATGAACAATGGCTCTATCTTCACCTATTATGGCATTGAGCAATGTAGATTTTCCTACATTGGGCCTACCCAAAATGACGGTCTTGACCCCTTCCCTAATAACTCGTCCAAAATTAGAGGTTTTTAGGAGAATATTCATATCATCCAGCCACGCCTGACTTTGATACAAAATCGCCTCGCGATTCATAGCCTCCTCTTCATGCTCCGGATAATCAATTGAGAGTTCAATATTGGCAATCCATGTAAGGAGTTGTTCCCGGCCATCTGAAATACGGCGACTAAGTCCCCCGCCTAATTGCCGCAACCCAGCATATCTTGCAGCATCGGTTTTAGCACTGATTAAATCCATTACGGCCTCTGCTTGAGTTAGGTTAATCCGTCCATTAAAAAAAGCACGTTTTGTAAATTCCCCGGGTAGGGCCAAACGCGCTCCGTTATTTATTGTTGCTTCTAACACAGCGTGTACAGTTGCCATACCGCCATGTGCATATATTTCAACTATATCTTCCGTTGTATATGAACGAGGAGACAGCATACAGCAGACCATAACCTCGTCAATAACAATATCGTTAACATTTGGGCCGGAATAGATATGCCCATAATACATTTGATGACTTTTTACTTTATTCTGAGGCAAATTACGAAAAATCCGACCAAAAACCTTAATGGCATCTTTTCCAGAAATACGAATAATGCCAACTGCTCCCACGCCTGGCGGTGTAGCTATCGCTGCAATTACATCTGAGTCCATCACTTTAGGCTAACCACCACATAGCGATATGGCTCGCCACCTTCGCTAGAAGTACGCACATATCTGTCTCCTTGCAGAGCTGTATGAATAACATGACGCTCGAAGCGGCTCATGGGCTCAAGTGTAACAGGTTTGCGAGTAGATTTTACCTTTCTTGCTATACCATATGCCAAGGATTCCAAGGTCTCTCTGCGGCGCTTGCGATAATTTTCTGTATCCAATATTACACTTATATTTGACTCGCTAGCTTGATTAACAGCCAGGTTTGTCAAATATTGCATCGCGTCTAAGGTATGACCACGTTTGCCTATTAACAAGCCCATATTATCACCGCTCATGGTAATAATAAGCTGTCTATCCTTGGTTTGAGTTTCGATATTTACACCCAACCCCATGGCAAGGGTTACATCCCTCAAGAAGTTAGTTGCCACATCGGCTGGCTCAGATTTTTTTACTACCAAAATCCTTACAGGCTTTGCCCCAATGCCAAAGAGCCCACCTTTGGTACCATGATTCAATATAGTAATTTTTACTTCATCTCTTGTTGCGCTTAACGCTGCAAGAGCTTCGGCTATAGCAGCCTCTTCAGTTCGTGCGGCTACTTCGATTTTATTGGTATCCATACAATTCTCCTTAGAATACTAAGCTCATATCCTCACACGACCTAATTTTACAGCTCAGATGCCTTGGCAAAAGGAAGGCGGAATTTTATACCCTGCTTTGAGTTCATAACAATCTGCTGTATCAACCTGAATAAGTTGGAGAATATCCAGTACAAACCAACGCCAGCAGGCATTGTAATTGTTATAAAGCCCATGAATATCGGCATAATTACCATCATAATAGTCTGCTGGGTCTTAGCCTTGTCATCCTTAGGTTTGTTAACCAACTGTGATAACCAGGATTGTCCAAGGGTTGTGATTACTGTAAAGAAAGGAACAATAACACCAGGCCAACTCATACCGCTATTTTCAATCAAATTAAGTCCGAAGAAAATTTCTATACTGTTTTTATACTCGTACAATCCATGAATCGGTCCAGCATAAGCGGCTGGATATTCACGTAATATTATTTCCCAATCTGAGGGTTGGAATCTGTTGAGAACTCGGGAAAGGTCAGCAGTATTTGCTATGTTAATATAATTGCCTCCTACTGCTTCAACTGCCGCAGCATAGGACCAACCGGTTATATTGCAAGCTTGAGTAACACTATTCCAATCTTCTAATACCATGACTCCATTATACTCTATCCATGAAAAATGTGCGGCAACCTCTGCTGCTGTATTCTGCCAACCCTGTGGAATATATGACATTGCCATATCCCAAATTACGCCTTGATAACCTGGATACGCCTGTACCGCCTCAGCTAAATTCATATAAAGATCATTGAGGGTACCTACATATAAGAAACTTTGCTGCATGATATATAACAAAGCAAAGAATAAAGGCATTTGGATTAGCATTGGTAGGCATCCACCCAATGGGTTTATCTTGTTTTTTGAATAGAGGGCCTGTATTTCACCGTCCATTTTTCTCTTAATTTCCGGGTCAGTAGGCTTGCCACCATATTTTGCTTTTATTTTATCTACTTCGGGACCAAGCTGTTGCATTTTCGTCATGGATTTTTGGGCCTTTATACCTAACGGCAACATTAAGGTCATTGCTATTATGGTAAGTAGTATTATGGCAAATCCTAATGAATTATTTGGAGTTATTGAATAAACAAGTCTGAACATCATGTCCAGTATGAAACCAAAAAAGGCCGCAATAGGCCCCACAATAAATCCAGGGTCAGCCTGTACTTGACGGGCTAAAACCAAAATATCAGATGGTATTGACTGCAAATAACCTAAAATCATGTACTTTATTCCCTTCTTTGTTGGTGTTACTTTTCCGGTTTTACCATTAATGACAAAACTATACTTTCATCATTATGGCACTGGGTCATAACCGCCTCGGCAACATGGCTGACACCGGGCCAGTCGCTTTAACCCCATCCAAACACCTTTTAATGCACCATATCGCTCTACTGCTTCATACATATACATAGAACATGTAGGCTCAAACCGGCATCTTGGGCCAAGCATTGGCGAAATCCATTTCTTATAAAACCTCAAGCACTCAAGTACAATTTTGCTTCCCATTATCCATCCGTTTCGACTAACAAACTCATCCTCATAAAAAGGTTTCTCAAGGCCTTATCTACTTTGTGAAACAAGCCATCCCTTTGTAAAGTACCGGCTACCTGACGAGCTACAACCACTATATCAAAACCACACTTTATACATCCGGATTCTAAGCGGCAGCTTTCCTTAATTAATCGTCTTAGTCTATTACGAGTAACTGCATTTCCCACTTTTTTGCTTACTGATATACCTAATCGGTTATAAGTGCAATTATTGGTATATACATACATCACAAACAATGAATTTACAGTCTTTTGCCCACTATCATATACGATTTTAAACATCTTTGTCTTCTTTAGAGAATGCATAAAAGCCCGGCTAGCGGGCTTTATACATGCTTTATGCAGATAATACACGTCTGCCTTTTAAGCGTCTTCTCTGTAAGACTTTGCGCCCGTTGGACGTACTCATGCGTTTACGGAAACCATGTTCCTTGCTACGCTGCCTCTTCTTAGGCTGATAAGTTCTTTTACTCATGCTTTCACCTCTGCTAACAAAATTCGAAAGATTACCAATAAACTCATTGACATGTTTCTATTGACAAAGGCCATTATATGCTTTCCCTTAAATGGCGTCAATAACTATAGCGAACGTGCTTAGAAAAAACATATGGCGCATTTAGATTAGTGCTTTGTTTTTTATAGAATTGGGAAATTCACGGAAATGATTATACACATATTCGGGAAATGTTGTGGAAATTTTCTTGTCAGTCTAGTAAATTTCTGTTATATTTCTTTGGCTATAGCTTAGTTATGCACATCCTGTGGATATCATTGTGGAAAACTAGCCTTGTCTGACGCTAAAACCTTGTATATCAATCTAAAATCATGGAGGTCAATGTGGATATCTTATCTATGTGGCAGCAGTCCCTACCTCTTTTGGAAAATTCAATGACCCAAGTGGTGTATGACACCGCCATTATTTCTATTGTTCCCCTTTCTTATGAAAACGGAGTCATTACCCTCAAGACAAACAGAGATTTCTATAAACCTTCAATAGAAAAACGTTATCTTTCAGAAATAACACGGTGCTTGCGCTCTGTCTCTGGTATAGGAGATATTGAGGTAAGAATTGTTTCACCAGAGGATTTTGACGAAACCAACTTGGTCCGGCGCAAAAACTATGACCGTACCAACCTTAGACGTCGTTACAACTTTGATACATTCGTAAAAGGAAAATGCAACGAGCTAGCATACGCTGCAGCAGAAGCCATAGCAGAACATCCAGGTCAAACGGAGTACAATCCCTTATTCCTATATGGGGGAGTCGGCCTTGGAAAAACTCATATTATGCACTCCATCGGAAACTATGTAGTGGATAAATTTCCTCATTTAAATGTTTTGTATGTAACAAGTGAAGGGTTTACAAATGATTTTGTAGACGCATTACGAGAAAAGCGGATGGACGATTTTAAGAAAAAATACCGCTCATTAGACATACTTCTTATGGACGATGTTCAGTTCTTGGAAAAAAAAGAGGGAACCCAGGAGGAATTATTCCATACCTTTAATATATTACATGGCAATAATAAGCAAATAATATTTACCAGCGACCAGCCCCCAAAGGAGCTGGCAAACCTAGAAGCAAGACTGACCTCACGGTTTGCAATGGGCCTGATGACTGATGTAAGTATCCCAGACTATGAAACCCGGTCAGCAATACTGGAAAAAAAGCTGGATATAGAGCACTTAAATATCCCACAGCTTGTAAAAGACTTTATTACAAGGAATATCATTTCTAATATAAGAGACTTAGAAGGAGCACTTAATAAGCTAACAGCATATGCAAAGCTTACCAATGCTAAAATTACCTTAGAGTTGGCTGAAGAAGTCCTAAAGGACCTGCTTACCCCCAACCAAAAGCCAGATGTAACTGTACCACATATTCAGCAAGTAGTTGCATCCCATTTTGGTGTAACAACCGCTGATTTGGCAGGCCGCAAGCGCACCCAGAGCATAGTAATGCCAAGACAGATTGCTATGTACCTAAGCCGCAAACTATTGGACGTATCTCTCCCGGATGTAGGCAAATTTTTTGGTGGCAGAGATCATTCCACAGTAATCCACAGTTGTGAAAAAATCGCTAATGAAATAGAAACCGATGAAAAACTACGAGTGACAGTCAATGATTTGGAGCGAAGTATCCAAGGCGATTAGTGAATACGTTCGAAAAAAACAAAATCAAAGTACAAATTGCCATTTTTCTTTCGAAATGGTCCAATGTGCATATCCTGTGCAAAACTATGTTGATATTTTGGGCATAAAAATTTAAATTTATGTCGAAATTTTCACCATGTGGATTTCCTGGATAAGTCTATCATTTCCCGAAATCTTTCAACATCTTTATAGACAGCCTCAATCCTGTACCGTATAAGTCCCGCGATAACTTATCAACCTTTCAACAGCCCCTACTACAACTACTACTACCTTAAATAATACATAATAATAAAAGGAGATTGACATGAAACTTATATGTGAAAAATATCAATTGCAAGAGGCCCTCAATCTAGTAGGGCGTACCGTGTCCTCCCGGACTACTCTTCCCATATTGGAGTGTATACTTTTTATTGCGGAAGATGGGGTGGGCATTACCCTATGTGCTAATGATATGGAAATGAGTATAACCACAACTCCAATCCCAGCTGATATTTCAGTTTCTGGAAGTGTTGCCCTCAACGCTAAGCTTTTTTCAGAAATTATAAGGAAGATGCCTGGGGATTATATTGATATCGAAACTGACGAAAAACTTATTACCATATGCAAATCAGGACAAGCGAAACTAGAAATATCTGGACTACCTGCCGAAGAATTCCCCGCTATTCCCCAAGAAGAAATGGAGAGAGCCAGTGATGGCTATAATATAAAGGCTGTGACCTTGAAGGATATGATTAAACAGACGATTTTTTCTGTTTCTCTTGACCCCAGTAAGGCTGTACTAACTGGAGAGTTATTAGAAATTGCAGAAAACACCTTGAGGGTAGTTGCCGTTGATATGTTCCGCATATCATATAGGTCAATAAATCTTGAGGGGGATTGTCCAGACAATAGTGCAGTTGTACCAGCTAAAGCTCTAAATGAACTAAGTCGGGCAATTTCCGGCGATAATGAAGAAGAGATTACATTCTCATTTACCGAAAAGCGTGCAATTTTTTCAACAAGTCATTTTACATTGTCCGCTAGGTTACTTGAAGGGGACTTTATAAGATATAATCAGATTTTTAGCAAAGATTTTACCACCATGATGGTTGTAAACAGACAGCAATTGCTTGGGTCTTTGGAACGGTCAGTCCTTGTTGCAATGGAAAATAGACAAATATCTATTACTCTGGATATCAAAGATGACCAGTTAATAATCACCTCCAAATCAGAAAAAGGTCATACCTATGATGAGATTCCCTGTGAAACCGACGGGACAGATATGACAATCTACTTCAACCCTCGCTACCTATTGGATGCACTCAAGGCTATTGAGGAAGAAAGTATAGTGCTCAAGTTTAATACCTCTCGTAGTCCATGCACCATTGAAAGTCTTACTGGAGAAACAATAACCCAGTACAAATATTTGATAGTACCCCTAAGAGGTCCTGCCTAATGTGGGTTTCCCAAATAACCGCAAAGGATTTTCGTAATCTATCTCTTTCTTATGTACCCCTTTCCAAAGGCACAAATATCCTATATGGGGACAATGCACAGGGAAAGACCAATATCCTGGAGGCCATATATTTTTGCGCCCTTGGACGCAGTCCAAGAGCCGATAATAATCGAGAATTAGTGCGGTTTGGATGTAATGAAGCATTTGTCCGGGTGGATGTAAACAAAGACGATGCCAGCTTTAAAATTGACGCTCAAATACAATTATCCGACACTAAGTCAAACAAAAATTTTAGCATTGATAGAGTAGCAATAAAAAATACTCGGGAATTATTTGGGCAATTGATGGTAGTATTATTTTCACCAAGTGACTTACAACTGATAAAATCTGGTCCTGCCGAAAGACGGCGGTTTATGGATATGGAAATCTGTCAGTTATCTCCGGTTTATTATAGTCACCTCCGGGATTATCATCGTGCCTTGAAACAACGTAATCAGCTTCTTAAACTACTTCGTAAGGACCGGCGGCAGGTAGATAGTTTATCTATATGGGATGAACAATTAAAAATAAGCGGTTGCAAAATCATGCAAACTAGGACAGCCTTTGTAAATAAAATAAGCACAATTGCTAAGGGTATACACAGTCATATCACTGAAAGCAAAGAAGAGCTGTTTCTTACCTACCAGCCCAACATTCCAGACCCGGAAACCTACCGCAAAACATTAGAAAAATCCCATGAACGGGATATTATAACCGGAACAACATCCACTGGTATCCACAAAGATGATATAATGTTTGCTATAAATGGAGTACCTGCCCGAAACTTTGGTTCACAGGGGCAACAGCGCACAGCAGCACTATCAGCAAAGCTTGCGGAAATAGAAATTATGAGAAGCGGGGGTAAATCACCCCCGGTTCTGCTGTTAGACGATGTTTTGTCAGAACTTGACGGCAGTCGTCAAAAATTTTTGCTGACACAGATTACAGATTTGCAAACAATTATCACCTGCACTGGCCTTGAGGATGTACTGACCCGTAATATCGCTGAGGCCAATGTTATACGGGTAAAACAAGGAGAAATAAACTTATCCTAGTTTTGTCGTTTTTGGTAAACCATTAAACGATTTATTTGTTAGATTATAAAATATTTCTTTCGTTTTTAGTTATATACTTTAATTTTTTACTGGAGGAAAAGATGTCGGTAGAGTACACAGCAGACAGCATACAAATATTAGAAGGACTTGAAGCCGTAAGAAAACGCCCTGGTATGTACGCCCGTAATACATCCGTTGAGGGCTTGCATCATCTTGTATATGAAATAGTGGATAATGCTGTAGACGAAGCTCTTATGGATGAATGCGATGATATTAAGGTACGAATTCATTCGGATAATTCTGTGTCTGTCCGGGATAATGGGCGTGGTATCCCCGTTGGTATTCAATCCCAGACTGGTTTACCTGCTGTAGAAGTTATTTTTACTGTGCTTCATGCCGGGGGTAAATTTGGCCAGGGAGGATATAAGACATCTGGGGGTTTGCATGGTGTTGGTGCTTCTGTTGTAAATGCACTTTCTGAGTGGCTTACTGTTCAGGTTCATAAAGACGGAAAGCTATATGAGCAAAAATTTGTCCGCGGTCCCAAGGTTATGGAGCTTACTGTTATTGGTGATACCACAGAACATGGCACATTTGTTCACTTCAAGCCAGATCCAGAAATCTTTGCGGAGTTGGAATACAGTTTTGATACCCTAAAACAGCGTTTTAGAGAAATCGCGTATCTCACTAAAGGTCTTACAATTGAAATTACAGATGAACGTACAGACCCTCATCAATCCCGTTCCTATTGCTATGAAGGTGGTATTCAGGAATTTATCACCTATATCAATCAAAACAGGACTCCTGTGACACCTGAGGTATTCTATTGCGAAGCCAAACATGACAATGTGCTGGTAGAAATTGCAATTCAGTATAATGACGGTTTTAGTGAAAACACATATTCATTTGTTAACAACATCAATACTCATGATGGTGGTACCCATACAACAGGGTTCAGGAGCAGCCTAACCAAGACCCTCAATGACTATGGTCGTAAATTTGGTATCTTGAAGGAAAAAGACCGTAATCTCACGGGAGAAGATGTCCGTGAAGGCATAACCGCGGTAATAAGCATAAAAGTAGAAGAGCCGCAATTCGATAGCCAAGGCAAGGGTAAGCTCAACAATAGCGAAGCGAGAACCGCAGTGGAATCTGTATTGGGAGAACACTTCACATATTTTTTAGAAGAAAACCCATCTGCTGGGAAAGCTATATTGGAAAAGTGCGTAATATCAGCCCGTGCTCGGGATGCTGCGAGAAAAGCTCGGGAGGATGTACGCCGTAAGTCAGCACTTGATAGTGGCCGCTTGCCTGGCAAGCTTACGGATTGCTCAGAAAAAGACCCTTCCAAATGTGAAATTTTCATAGTAGAGGGTGACTCTGCCGGCGGTTCCGCAAAAAATGCCCGCACACCCAAGACTCAGGCTATTCTTCCATTACGTGGTAAAATCATGAACGTAGAAAAAGCGCGTTTGGATAATATCCTAGCTAATAAAGAAATCCGTGCGATGATTACTGCCTTTGGCACAGGTATTCATGAGGATTTCGACATTAACAAACTCAGATACCATAAAATTGTGCTTATGACTGATGCTGATGTAGACGGTTCTCATATTCGCACATTGCTTCTCACGTTCATGTATCGTTTCATGCCGGAGCTTATTGCAGAAGGCTATGTATATATCGCACAGCCCCCTCTTTTCCAAATAGAAAAAGCTAAAAAGAAATACTATGCCTATAAAGATGAAGAGCGAGACGCAATCCTGGACGAAATAGGTCGAGAAGGTAATATAAATATCCAGCGATACAAGGGTTTGGGAGAAATGAATGCCGAGCAATTATGGGATACTACTATGGATCCGGAACGGCGTACTCTTTTACAAGTAAAGTTGGATGACGCTATAGCAGCTGATATTATTTTTACTCAATTGATGGGTGACAAAGTAGAACCCCGTCGGGAATTTATTGAAGAACATGCGTTAAAGGTACGCAACTTGGACGTATAAGGAGAATATATGGAACCTACAAAAGATTTCGATCGTATTTCTGATAGAAATATCGTAACAGAAATGGAAGACTCCTTTATAGATTACGCCATGAGCGTAATCGTATCTAGGGCCTTGCCTGATGTTCGCGACGGTCTGAAGCCCGTACACCGTCGTATACTCTATGCTATGAATGAAATGGGCTTAGAGCCCAATAAGCCATTTAAAAAATCCGCCCGTATTGTGGGTGAAACCATGGGTAAATACCACCCCCATGGGGAATCTATTTATCCGACAATGGTTCGTCTTGCTCAGGATTTTGCTATGCGCTATCCATTGGTAGAAGGTCATGGCAATTATGGATCAATGGATGGAGACGGTGCAGCAGCATCTCGTTATACAGAGGCTAGGCTTTCACGTCTATCCGTGGAGATGCTCTCAGATATTGAGAAAAATACTGTTGACTTTGTAGCAAACTACGACGGTGAGGAAACAGAGCCCACTGTTTTACCTGCTCGTTTTCCGAATCTATTGGTCAATGGTTCAATGGGTATTGCTGTAGGTATGGCTACTAATATCCCGCCTCATAATCTCACAGATGTAATATCCGCAGTTGTCCACAGAATTACTCACCAACAAGAAGGCATAGACACACCAATTAAAGAACTTATAGATATAATAAAAGCCCCAGACTATCCAACAGGTGGGGCTATTCTTGGTACAGAAGCTATAAAGCAAGCTTATCGTACAGGTCGAGGCCGGGTAGTTCTTAGAGCCGAGGCAGAAATAGAGCCAATGAGCCAGGGCCGGGAGCAAATCCGTGTTACAGCCATCCCATATCAAGTCAATAAGGCCAATCTAATAATAAAAATCGCAGACCTAGTAAAAGAAAAAAAAATCGACGGAATATCCGATATCCGTGACGAGTCAAATCGTGAAGGTGTCCGTATAATCATCGAGTTACGTAAAGATGCCAATGCAAACGTAGTTCTTAATCAGCTGTATAAGCTGTCTCCTCTACAGGAGAGCTTTGGAATAACCATGTTGGCCTTGGTTAACAACGAGCCTAAAATATTAAACCTAGCAGAAATGATAGAGCATTATATTGCCCACCAAAAGGAAGTAATAACCCGACGTACCCAATTTGATTTAGACAAAGCGGAAAAACGTGCTCATATACTAGAAGGCTTACTTAAAGCTCTGGACCATATAGATGAAATCATTGCTTTGATTCGTTCGTCCCAAGACACAGCAGAAGCTAGAGTAAAACTTATAGAACGCTTTGCCTTCACAGAGGCGCAAGCTCAGGCTATTGTAGATATGCGTCTCCGCGCTCTTACCGGCCTAGAACGTGACCGCTTGGAAAAAGAATACGCCGAACTACAAGCATTGATAGCAGAACTAAGACATATACTTGGTGATGATGTATATCTTTTGGAAGTCCTGAAAGCAGAAATTACGCTAATAAAAGATAAATTCGGGGATTCACGTCGTACTGCAATCTTACATGACCCAGGGGAAATCCTTACCGAAGATTTAATCGACGAAGCTGAGTTTGCCATTACCCTGTCTCATCTAAACTATATAAAACGTATCCCACTAGATACCTATCGCAGCCAGGCCCGTGGCGGGCGTGGTGTGGTGGGTATGCAAACTCGGGATGAGGACTTAGTAAAGGATTTATTTGTGGCTCATTCACATGACCATATACTGTTCTTTACCAACTTTGGCCGGGCATATCACTTACGTACCTTTGAAATACCTGAGGCCGGACGGCAAGCTATGGGAATGGCTTTAGTCAATTTATTAAACTTGGCACCAGGAGAAACTATTGCCGCAATGATTCCCGTAACTCGTGACCAATGGGATGGATATCTGATAATGGTGACCCGAGAGGGCATAGTAAAGCGGATTGAACTTTCGGTTTTTTCCAAAATAAACAAAGCCGGACTCAATGCCCTGGGCATTCGTGAAGGAGATAATTTGATAACTGTGCTACGTTCCGACGGAAACCGAGAAGTATTTATAGCTACCTCCGGCGGTCGTGGTATCCGTTTTGCTGAAACCAATGTACGATCCATGGGGCGTATGGCTACCGGTGTAAAAGGCATAACTCTACGAGCTGATGATTATGTAGTAGGTGCAACAGTAGCAGACGGCCAAGTTTTGTTGGTATCAGAAAATGGTCTAGGAAAATGTACACCTCTAGAAGAATGTCGAGGTCAAAACCGTGGAGGTAAAGGAATAATAATCTATAAGCCATCATCTCGAAGCGGCCCAGTAGTAGGAGTAGCCGCTGTGAACGAAAATGACGAGCTAATGTTGATTAACTCCGAAGGTGTAATTATTAGGATAAGGGTGGCGGATATTTCCACTCAAGGTAGGTATGCCTCTGGGGTGAAACTAATTAATATGGGCGAAGGTGTTACTGTGGTAGGTATGGCCAAAATCGCCGAGAGTGAACAAGAAGAAGTTATAGATGCGTAAATGGATATAGTCAATCTAGGCTTCCTTGCACATGTAGACGCGGGAAAGACCACAACTGTAGAGCAGCTCTTATACTATACCGGGGCCATGCGAAATCTAGGCTCAGTAGATAGGGGCGATACACAAACTGACTTCTTGCCCATTGAGCGACAGCGGGGTATATCTGTTGCGTCGGTTGCGGTAGCTACTGAATGGGAAGATTTGCGAATAAATATAATTGACACCCCCGGTCATATGGATTTTACTGGTGAAGTAGAACGAGCCCTGTCCGTTTTGGATGGGGCTGTTTTGGTTGTATCGGCTGCAGAAGGGATACAGTCCCAGACAGAACGCTTTTGGAAAGCCCTACGGGAGATGAACATCCCTATAATTATTTTCGTAAACAAAACCGACCGTGACGGTTGTAAGCCTGAAGATGTTGTACAGGCACTGCAGTCGCAGTTTAGCTCCAAAATAATTCCAATCGACGATTTATCCGAAGAAAGCATTTTTGAGTTATGCGAAAACGATGAAGAGCTCGCAGACCAGTACCTGAATGGGCAAATCTTGGATATAGAATCCAGTCTAGCAAAACAAACAGCGAATTGTACGGCCTTTCCCCTAATCTATGGAGCGGCAATAAATGGAACGGGTATCATATCATTGGCATCCGCCATAAAAAAATATCTACCCCCAAGATTCATATCTCCAGAGGGCGAACCCACCGGAATCATCTATAAAATCGAACATGACAAAATCATCGGTAAAATGGCTCATGTACGTATGTATACAGGCAGCTTGAAAAATCGCGATACCGTAACTATCCATAGACCTGGTTATGAACCTTTTAAGGAAAAAATCACACAAATCCGTAGAATATCAGGGGTGAAGCGTGAAGATATAAGCCAACTCAATGGCAACGAAATAGCAGCCATATGCGGCCTTGGAAATACAAAAATCGGAGATATGATTGGTCAAGTGGCAAATTGGCGCGGCGTTAAAATAGCTACGCCTCTTTTTACGGTTCAAGTAAAAGGCCCTACCGGTAAGGAAAATCATCTCCATAAAGCCATTTCCGAATTATCTGATGAAGATCCGCTGATGGACTATATTTGGCATAAGGAAGAGCGGGAGCTGGTAATTAGTATAATGGGGAAAATTCAGCTAGAAATACTGGAGTATCTGATTAATGAGCGTTATGATTTGAAGGTGGCATTTTCCCAGCCTTCAGTTATTTACAAAGAAACGCCGTCAAAAAGAGGCATAGGATTTGAGAGCTATACAATGCCTAAGCCCTGTTGGGCTGTAGTAAAACTCCAGGTTGACCCATTACCACAAGGTAGCGGATTCCAATACGAATCAATAATCAAAGGACATATCCTGCAGTTCCGCTATCAAAACCATGTTGCCATCGCGGTAGCCGAAGCCATAAAGCAAGGTCGACTGGGTTGGGAGGTCACCGACCTTAAAGTAACTCTTATCGACGGTGGGGAGCATAAGTTTCATACTCATCCATTGGATTTTTTCCTTGCAACCCCTATTGCGGTAATGAAGGCACTTGAAGATGCAGGCTCTGACTTATTAGAACCCATGGTCAAGTTAAAGCTCACAACTGAGGAATCCCTTTGCGGAAAGCTTATCAGCGATATAATAAAAATGCGTGGCGAGTTTGA
Source organism: Defluviitaleaceae bacterium (assembly GCA_009781725.1). Taxonomy (GTDB): domain Bacteria; phylum Bacillota; class Clostridia; order Lachnospirales; family WQUN01; genus WRAN01. The sequence goes on along the minus strand of WQVF01000002.1, from coordinate 1,480 downwards.
CGCTCCAGTGATGAAAAACGGCAAAGTAGAAGTGGAAGCCATAGTCCCGGTAGCGACCTCAATGGACTATCCTGTTACATTTGCGTCCCTAACATCAGGGCGGGGTATATTGGGAATGGACTTCTGGGGTTATAAAAAATGTCTTTTGGAGCAGGGAGTAATTGCAAAACGACGGGGAATAGACCCATTGGATAGAGACAAATGGATACTTCATAGGCGCGGGGCACTGTAAGTAACAATATTTGAAAATCAACGTAAATCCTAAGCCAAATCCGGGATGACGGGCATCACTTACCACTGCGAAATGTTATATACTAATGTATATAGTAGATTTTTATCTTTACATCGTCCTAAGTCTATAGATAAACTGTCATTGACTAAAACTAAACATATGGAGGTATAAATACACCGATGAGTATAATTCGGATTCGCAACAGCAAATAAGGTGCGCTAAACTTGTAAGTGGCAATTATAGCCCTTAGTTAAGTGCGCCTTTTTATGTTCGCGAATCTGAATATAAAGAGGTGTTTTTTTATGTCCAAAAAAAGTTGCCCACCAGTATGGGCTTCGCAAAACTTTCTTACCAGTACAAAAATAATCCGACGGCTAATAAACAAAACCACCATCAATCCCGACGACCATGTAATAGAAATAGGCCCGGGTAAAGGCCACATTACTGACGCCCTTCTAAGATATTGCAACAAAGTCTCCGCCGTTGAAATCGATAAAAACCTCTATGAAAAATTACAATACAAATATGAAGCAACTAGCAAACTCAAACTCTTCCATCAGGACTTCATAAGGTGGAATCTCCCGACCACAGGGGCCTACAAAATTTTCGCAAATATCCCGTTCAATCACACAACGGATATCATAATGAAACTAGCCCATTCAGTTAACCCACCATCAGATGCATGGCTTGTAATAGAAAAAGGCGCAGCCAAGCGGTTTATGGGCATCCCTCGGGAAAATAAAACTTCCCTTATACTAAAGCCACAATTTGACATAGAAGTGATATATTACTTCTCTCGTGATGATTTCCATCCAAAGCCTGGTGTCGATGTAGTGATGCTTCATATAAAGAAAAAAGCCATATGCGACATTTTTAAACAACAAATGTTAAGATATCAACGCTTTATTTCCATAGCTACAAAAAATGATGGCACCGGTATAGCTCGACTTTTCACAAAAAAACAATGGACCAGAGCACGAAAAATAGCAGGGCTTAATGACCAACACTCAGGAGAAATACTATATATACAATGGTTATGTCTATTTCGATACTATGAAAAGTTTAGCGGAAAATAAAATATGAAAACTATTTGGATTGGCAGATAAAAAAAATAAAAAATATTTTAAAACCCCCTTGACAAGGTAAAAGCAAAGGCCTATAATGGCGTTCGTCTCAAATGCCGGTGGGAAGAAAGTGTAGAAAAACCGGGGGTTTACAAGGAAAGTGAAACGTAATATAATACGTGTC
>WQVF01000001.1 GCA_009781725.1 Defluviitaleaceae bacterium | reverse complement strand
GCTATTTATTCCATCATAACATCAACACCGATGAATCCAATCTATACTCATTGCTATGCCAGTGAAAACAACTTAACGTTCGACCCTTATGGCAATATGTACTCATGCTTGGCATCGGTTGGCAGGGAAGAGTTGATGATTGGCACATATTATCCATCTGTTTATTTCAAGGAGAACTCTATCTTCAATCGCAATTTAGATAATATACCAGGATGCAAGGAATGTGAGTACTCATTATTATGTGGTGGTGGGTGTCCAGTTGCACTACCCGATTATAGCGATGTATTCAAACCATCCTGCGGAAATGTAAAATCCCGAATCCACACATTGCTGCCTCTATGTTATAATGCAATGAAGACAACGAAATGAGGCCGATTATGAATGCACTCAAAACCGCATTATTACTTTTATCAATCTTTTTTACACTTGCGTCGTGCCGCGGAATAGATATGCCTGAGCCTATCCCACCTGTATCACCGGAAGCAGTTATATTCGAACCTGAGGGATTTAAAATTGAAGCCAGTAACTCCTCTGCTTTCGCACTGATAGGCGGCAGTCTCTGGGGCTGGGGCAGCAATAGTTCGGGACAAATGGGCAATGGGAGGAATACGGCTTGGATGTCACCGCATGTTAATCCCCTGCACATTATAGATGATATCGCATATGTGTCGGCCGGAGGGATTGGCATAAGAACCAGTAATGTAGTACATGTTATGGTAATCCGCACCGATGGTAGCTTGTGGGGCTGGGGTAGAAACTGCAATGGACAGGTCGGGGACGGCACCCTAAATATGCGGGCAGAGCCGATTTTTATTATGGATGGCATAATCTCCGTTTCTACTGGAGGAATGCATACCATGGCAATATGCTCGGATAACATTCTATGGGGCTGGGGATGTAATTGCACAGGAAAGCTTGGAAACGGCACCTACTATGGCCAGCATGTACCGATGCGGATTATGGATAATGTTGCGTATGTCTATGCTGGCGAGCGTCATACAATGGCTATCCAGTTAGACGGGACGCTATGGACGTGGGGTTGGGGTATTGCAGGTGCACTTGGTACGGGAGAGTTTGAAGACAGTACTATCCCTGTCAAGATTATGGAAGATATTATCTCTGCCTCTGCCGGAGGGCGGCATTCTTTAGCCATATGCAGTAATAACAGTTTATGGGCATGGGGGCATAATGAGTGGGGGCAGCTTGGAGTTGGCAACTTTGATACTATTGCTTCACCTATACATGTTATGGATGATGTAATTGCCGCTTTTACAGGTTATGGACACTCAATGGCAATACGGTCCGATAACAGTCTTTGGGCATGGGGGCATAATTCTTGGGGCCAGCTTGGAGATGGTACACAGGATAATAGCCATACACCCATTCATATAATGGATAATGTAATCAATGTTTCGGTCGGGAAAAATTGGGACTGGCATGCATATACAATTGTAACAAAAGAAGATAACAGCCTTTGGGCTTGGGGGGATAATCATTTTGGGCAATTGGGGGATGGCGAATATGGGCAACGGTATAGCCAGATTGCACCGGTTGAAATGCGATTGATTATGGATTGGGTTGCAGAACAAAGTATCCAGGAGATATCATGAAACCCTTTCGTCTCTGTAAATCCTATCTTTTATCACAAAAATATTCCTTGCTATGCTATGTAGCTATTGTTCTTGCCTCCACGGCAATATCCATTTTAACGCCCTACATAATAGGGGATTTCCTTGACACCCTCATATCCGGTGCAGATATGGGGGTTATTGTATGTTTTGGCATTATCTTTGGCGGGCTGAGCTTACTAAGAATAATAAAGGGTTACATAACCGCCATAATAAATACCAAAATGCAAATGAAGATGAGCTATGGCCTCAACAGAGATGCAATTCGGCACATACAGAGGCTATCTTTGTCATATATCAATCAAAAAGACAGTGCATACCTAAGCCAAAGAATCAACGGTGATGCAAACAGCCTTGTGGGGTTTTGTATTTCGGTGCTAAGAAACATCATTACAAACACCATCATGGTTATAGTACCTTTCATCATTCTGTTGAACATGAACTGGCTAATCGCTGTTTTGATGCTCGGATTTGTTGGGGTCTACATGGCGCTATATTTCGCCTTCAGGAAGCCTCTTTATAATGCGAGCTTTGCCCAGAAAGAGGCTATGGCACGGTTTTTATCCAAGCTGCTTGAACAGCTGAGATATATTAAACTAATCAAAATAAATTCCATACAAGAGAGAATGATTAAAAAAGCAGATGATAGTTATACCAATTTGAGTGGTACCGCCATACATAATCAAAAAATCAACTATTTTTACAATAGCGCAGACGGCACTATTTCAACCATCGCTCAAATATCTCTCTTTGTCATCGGGGGATTACAGGTGCTTGCCAGCAACTTCACCATTGGGATGTTCACGATTTTCACCAGCTATTTCAATATGATGCTGGGAGCATGCAGATATTTCTTTAACTTGGGGGGTACATATCAAAACACTATGGTCGCCCATGACCGGATACAGGAGATATTAGACCAAAAACCAGAGAGCCAGGGCAATCAATTGCTATACAACATCGGAAAAATAGAACTACAAAATGTAGGGTTTTCATATAATACAAATTTCACAAGGCAAGCAATAACCAGCATTAATGCATCATTTCATAAAGGAAATATCTACGGAATAACAGGTCCAAACGGCGCAGGCAAGTCAACCCTGATTAACCTGCTACTTGGCATGTATATAGACGATATGAGGGCAGTATCACATACAACGGCAAAGATATCAGAAGCATAAACATGGTAGCCGTACGGCGGGACCATATAGGCTTTGCGGAGCAAGAACCACAGCTAACTAATGACACAATCAGGTACAACTTAGGTTTCGGTGATGCTTTAAATAAAAAATTAGGCAACCTCATGGATATATTAAATATGAATGACTTCATAGCAGAACATGGCCTGGATTACGAACTTAACGAAAAAACCACCAATACCTCCGGCGGCGAAAAACAAAAAATCGCTATCCTAAAGGTCCTTAATAAAGACCCAGATGTTATGGTTTTCGATGAACCAAGCTCGGCATTGGAAAAAGGCACAGCCGAGAGTTTCATGGCATATCTCCATCAAATCAAAAAAGATAAAATAATAATAATTATTACCCATGACGAAATAGTAAAAGCACAATGTAATATTGTGCTTTCAGTTTGATATATGTAATGGGCAGCATTATGAACGCCACCCAATCAATTCGTTATTAATACCCCATCTGCCCAAAAGTCCTAGGATACGGCACCACATCCCGGATATTCTTCATCCCAGTGATATACATAAGGCAACGCTCGAAACCTAAACCGAAACCGGCGTGCTTTACTCCGCCAAAGCGGCGCAAGTCAATATACCAGTCATAGTCCTCTTGCTTTAAACCAAAGCGGGCTATGCTTTCCTCAAGGACATCTAGCCGCTCTTCTCGCTGACTGCCCCCTACCAGTTCACCTACACCTGGAACCAGTAAGTCTGCTGCGGCTACGGTTTTGCCATCTTCGTTTACTCGCATATAGAAGGCTTTGATATCCCTTGGGTAATTTGTCAGGAAGACCGGGCCGTTGTAGACTTCTTCGCAGATATATCGCTCATGCTCGGTTTGCATGTCCAGGCCCCATTCTACGGGATATTCAAACTCCCGGCCTGACTCCAGCAGCAGCTCAATTGCCTTGGTGTAGCTGCATTTTACGAAATCTGCGTTTGCTACAGCCTTGAGACGGTCTATCAGTCCCGGCTCAATCCATTGATCGAAAAAAGCCATTTCTTCCGAGGCGTTTTCCAATACATAATTGATGATGTGCTTAAGCATGGCCTCAGCAGTTTCCATGTAGTTGTCTAGGTCGGCGAAGGCCATTTCCGGCTCTATCATCCAGAACTCGGCGGCATGGGTCGTTGTGGTGGATTTTTCTGACCGGAAGATAGGGCCAAAGGTGTATACATCCCTAAAGCCCATAATAAAAGGCTCCACCGCGAGCTGGCCTGTTACTGCCAGATATGCTTGAGAATTGAAAAAATCCTTGCTCCAATCCACACTGCCACCGGGTTGCTTTGGTACATTGTCCATAGGAAGAGTGGTGACTTGGAACATCTCCCCGGCACCTTCGCCGTCACTGCCGGTCAAAAGGGGGGTGTGTACATATACAAATCCCCGGTTCATGAAAAACTCATGGATGGCGAAGGCTACGAGGGAACGAACCCTGAACACCGCTGCAAAGGTGTTGGTGCGGGGGCGTAGGTGTGCGATTGTGCGTAGGAACTCAAAACCGTGACGCTTTTTTTGTAGGGGGTAAGTGCTGGGGCAGGCACCTTCTAAGGTGATTTCTTTTGCCTTGATTTCGAAGGGCTGCTTTGCACCGGGACTTTCTACTACTTGACCCTTGATTGTGAGGCATGCTCCTACCCCCAGCTTGGAGGTTTCATCGAAGTCCAGGCCATTTGTAAGCTCTGCATCGAAAACAACCTGCACGGATTTGAAAAAGGTGCCGTCGTTAAGTTCTATAAAGCCTACCCCTTTCGAGCTGCGGGTTGTGCGAATCCAGCCCCCTAGGGTGATTTCTTTACCCATGTAATCGGCGGGGGATTTATATATATCTTTGCATTTTGTGTACATAGTTTACCTCTTTTCTCATTCGCAACTCTGCCGGTCATAATTTCTTATTATTGACCCAGTTGCGTTATACATTCCGAATTTCCCGTAATATTTCTGAAGATGCTCATCACATAACACATCCACCATATATAGATGTTTTAGAGATTCCAACATCCTAGCGGTTAGCTCACTTCCTATTCCCAAGCCTTGGTACATAGGCAGGACTTCTAGCAAAGGGATATAGGCGGATATTACTCCGTCGGATATAGCGTTGATAAAGCCAATCACCTTATTGGAATTTCCGTCCATAGCCAGCCATATAAAATAACTGCCCTGCAAAATCCGCAAATGGGCCACTGCCGATGGCGGGTTGGGCCAATCCACAAAGAATCCCCCATCCAGCATCTCAGCTGTAACGCCATCCAGCGATGTTGTATATATGATGTTATTAATCATTATTCCCACCAATGGCAACCCTTAAAAACTCCTTGATAATAGGGCTGGGGCGATTGACTCTGGACTTAAACTCCGGTCTAAACTGTACCCCTACAAACCAAGGATGCAAGGTTGTTGGCAGTTCTATTGCCTCTACCCGCTGCTCATCCGGGGGATGAGCGGTCTCTACTAGCCCGTGGTCCCCTAGGATATTTCTGTATTGGTTATTGAGCATATACATATGACGGAATCGTTCGTAAATCAGAGTCTCTCCGTATGCGGCGTGCAAATGGCTGCCTGCTGTCAGTTTGCAAGGCTTGGTGCCTTTGCGCATTGGGAGCTTATCCCCTGGGGCTTTGGGTGGGTCCGTTGGAGATTGAGGGTTGGGGAAAATCAATGGTACAGGGATTTCCATTTCCTTTTCTTCTGTTGTATCTGCGGCTTGTAGATTTGCCACATTGCGAGCAAACTCGATTGCAGCACATTGCATCCCTAGGCCTATCCCTAGGAAGGGCACTTTATTTTCCCTAGCATATTGGGCCGCCAGTATAAGCCCTGCTACATCTCTTCCGCCGTAACCTGCGGGTATTAATATACCATCAAGACCTGCCAGCTTCTTTGAAGCATTGGATTTGGTGACATTTTTGGAGTGGATTACCTTCGTATTCACATTTACATTAAGAGCAATGCCAGCGTGTTTTAAGGATTCCATTACACTGATATAGGCATCCCGCAGCTCATATTTGCATATCAGGCCGATATTGACTGTGCCCTTTGCGTTTTTACTGCGTTCTACCAAGCTGCGCCACTCGGTTAAATCCGGAGCTGGCGGAGCTAGCTGCAAACGCTTGCATACTATATCTGCGAAGTTTTCCTCTTCCAAGAGCAAAGGCACCTCGTAGATACAATCCACATTAGCGTTTTCTATAATGCATTCCTTATCTACATTGCAAAAAAGAGCAAGCTTGTTCTTAAGATCATCCCCTAGGGGCTGCTCTGTGCGGCATACCAGCGCATCAGGCCGGATACCTAAAGATAGTAATTCCTTTACAGAGTGTTGACTGGGCTTGGTTTTCATTTCGTCGGCAAAGGCAAGATAGGGCACCAAGGTCACGTGAATATACATTACATTGGAATAGCCCTTGTCATGTAGCACCTGACGAATGGCTTCCATAAAGGGCAGACTCTCTATATCGCCAACGGTACCGCCTATCTCCGAGATAATAATGTCAGCATTATCCCCAGCACGAACAATATGTTCCTTGATGGCATTGGTAATATGAGGGATTACCTGGATGGTAGAGCCCTGATACTTGCCTTCCCGCTCTGCCTTCAAGACCTCTGTATAGATGCGTCCAGCGGTCACGCTGTTTACGGCACTTAAATTTTCATCGATATAGCGCTCATAATGTCCTATATCTAGGTCCATTTCTGCGCCGTCATCGGTCACATATACCTCGCCATGCTGGTCCGGATTTAATAGTCCGGGGAGCATATTAATATACGGGTCAAATTTTTGAATAGTGACCCTGTACCCCCTAGCTTTTAGAAGCCGACCCAAAGACGCGGCGGTGATGCCCTTGCCTAAGCCAGAACATACACCGCCGGTCATGAATACGTATTTTGTTTGCATAGGATTATCCCGCCTTCAGAAATTTTAGCGCAATTTCGCTTTAAAGCGGCCTCGCCTGTCACCGAAAACGCATTGAAACGTTCGCGATTTTCAACTCAGTCGAGACCGTTTAAAGCATAAATTGCTATAGAATACGGAAGTATAATTTACAGGGCTTGGGATGAGTTGTCAAATAAAAAAGCGGCTTTGCCGCCTTGAAGCTTGCTTCAGACCGACGTAGCCGCTTTTATAGTCGCTCCCTTTTAAAATGAGCTTGCTCATTTTAAAGATGAACGACTATATAGTGATTCCTCTTGAAATACAAGCAAGCTTGTTTTCAAGGGGAATCACTATACAATAATGGCCGAGGGTTTACTCTTGCCTAATATAACTCCAAGTAAGGTCAGCGGCCTGGAGGCTTACTATTGTCAGTACACCATCCACAATTTCAAACACCCATTCTTCAACCATTGTGCCTACATCCATAAACAGATACTCGTCGTAGGCAACCCAATAAATATCGTAACGATTACCGGCAAAGCCCCTGGTACCCGTTCCATCATCCTCAAAAATATAAATATAAGATGAATCTTGATCCCAAGCCCATCTGCCAACTAAGGGATGCCCAGTCAAATCAATATCTTCTGCCGCGACAAAGTCCCCGTCCCATCTTACATAGCTATAGGTCATGCCGATTTCCTGACGGCTATCCAGGGTCATTACATCCCCTACTATGGTATAAGTCCAACTTTCCTGCAAAAATCCAAAATGCATCATCAGGTGATTATCCGCTGCTGTAGTGGACCATGTAAAGTTATCCAACTCAGGATACCAGCCTCTGCGACCAGTACCGTCTGCAAGGAATTCATATGCATAGCCTTCGTTTGCATCCCATACCCATCTGCCTACTACTGCTTGATCCACAGGCTCTGCCGGGGCAGGAGGCTCTGGGGGTGGGGCTGGAGGCGGTGCAGGGTCACTTAAGCTTGAGAAGCCCGCAAGTACAAAGTCAAGTACACCCTCCGCCATACCGTAGGTTACCATTATCGCTCTCGCATAGCCGTCCAGCACATTTATGAAGTATGTGAGAGCAACCGTTACGTCAAACATTTCTATTTGAACCCTCACACTGTACCAATCATAGTCGCCTATTCTTGTAGTGCCTGGCACGACATGGACTTGAGCATCTTCTCCAAAGTCTGATTCAAACTCTGATGCCAGGCGCTGCACATAATCTTCCGTAGAAAGACGGGTCATAGGGAATATCAGCCGTTCCACAATTATCTGTACGCTGACACTCCCAAAAGGTTCCGATACCATCATGTCTACTAATGCAGAATCAGCTACAGCATCCCAAAAATTTTCATCTAAGTCACGCCCAAGAATATCAGCACCTACGCCCATAATCTGAGCCATTTCTTCCTCCGTTGCCACCACCCAATCATGAGGTGCGACAAAGCGCAGATTTAAGTACTCGTTGATGTAAGTATTATCTTCCCAGAAACCGCGGACGATGCCACCCTGCCACTCCTCACCACGGGGTGCTGTTTCTTCTTCGGCCTCTGGAGTATCTTCCTGCTGGTCATCGGCTTGCTCATCATCGGCGATAACCGCAACATCGTCGTCAGAACCCAGCAAGCCACAAGCGGCAAAAAGTCCCAATGCAAGTACTAGTAAAGCAATTGTTACTATTTTCTTCATTTCTTCCTCCTTAATAGCCCATTGTGGGCAATTTCGCCACCATCCAGGTGCAAAAGTTTCTCGAGCAAGGGGCTGCTTCGCCGCCCATGCGCACTCCTACTTTCGTATTGATGGACATAAATATAGAGTGATTATATCACAGACTGCAGGTAACACATATTGCGTTTCGCGCACATTTGATTGTTACATAAACCCAAATACACGCAACATGTAGATAAACGCTGTAAGGGTAAACGCCGAGAGGAAGGTCGAGATAACAACTATTGTCCCGGCAATATATCTGTCTCCTCCCATTTGCACCACCATGGCATAGCCTGCAATAGCCGATGGAATCCCTCCCAATATCAATATCGCGGCAATATCATGACCCCTAAAGCCCATCATATACCCAGCCGCCACAAAGATTATCGGCAACACTATAACCTTCACCAAACTGGCAATAAGAGCATACTTAAACTTAGAGTCAAAACCCTGGAAGCTCATACCCGCACCAAGGCAAATAAGAGCCAATGCTGTCGCCATATTGGCGGGGTAGCCTATTGTCCGCGCAACGGCAAAAGGTATTTCTATGTTAAGAAGTTGAATGCCAAAGGCTAGAAGAATGGCAATAATAAAGGGATTGGTAGCAATGGTACGAAGGATGGATTTCAACTCTACCTTTTTGCCATTGCCTGAGGTAGCCGCGAGAATCAAAACCGTACATACATTATACACAGGGAGTACAAAGGCCATTATCAAAGCGGCACGAGCCTCCCCTACTTCCCCTGCAAGATTAATCAGCAAAGGCATACCCAAAAATGCAAAGTTTCCCCTAAAAGCCCCTTGAGCAAATGCACCAAGTGCCGGCTTATCCTTAATAAAAAAGGCGGATATAGCCCATATTCCAATAAAGCCTACAAGAGACACCCCAACGGCAAAAGCGGCAAATCGCAAATCCAGCAATTCTCCCACATCCACGGTGTATACGCTCATAAATAAACTGGCAGGCAGAGCCACATAGAAAACGACCTTGTTGCCCGTAGCAACAAAACCATCTGAGAGAAACCCGGTTTTCTTAAGGATATAGCCCAAAAAAAGCACCGCAAACAGCGGCGCAACGGCGTTGATGCTAAACAAGAAATGATTCATGCAATTCCTCCTGACGTGGCAGTATGCCAGAGGATTATTGTCATGTCTATAGCACGTGCAGGGCGAGACCACCCATAAGACCATTGTAACTTTACAAATCCCGCATTGTTATGGTATAAAGGTTACAAATAAGACCTCTAAAGGAGTAATCTTGAGATGACTTTTGCTGATAAAAAGGCTATTTTTGATAAAAACAACCCTGTGACTGACAGTGCAATTGTAAACTTCAAAGGAGTTAACGGGTTTGATGTGTATAACTGCTCCATCCCTTTTGAGTGGCAGGGTAAAAGATATATATATGGCAGAGTAGAACATCGAGAGGATTGGGCCCGATCCTGGGTCCGTTTGTTTGTGGAGGTAGAACCTGATGTTTTTTCCTTGGTAAAAGACAGCATGATTTACCAACTGGAGGATCCATATGTAAGTGTAATATGCGGCGAGTTAATCCTTGGTGGCACCCATGTACGCTATTCCCGTGGGGAAATGGACAGCTTGTATGCCTATTTTTATAAGGGAAAAGATATTGAGAATATGTACTATTTCACCACAGGTCCGGATAATATGAAGGATATTAGGCTGGTACAATTGGAAAATGGCATTGGGGTATTCTCCCGACCTCGTGGCCCGGAGGTTGAGAAAGAGTACGGCTCCGGCTCTATTGTTGGATTCACTATAATTGACAATATCCTTGAGCTAGATGCAGATATAATTTCTAAGGCAAAAAAAATAGATTCCATGTTCGCCTCGGGGGAATGGGGCGGCTGTAATCAATGCTACCTCCTGGATACGGGCCTACTCGGTATAATCGGCCATAAATCCTATAAATCCGATGACATGGTTGAACTGGATGTCTATGTAAATGTCTCTTTTGTATTTGATCCAAAAACTCATCAGATTTTAGATGAAAAAATAATCGCAACCCGGGCAAGCTACCCTCCCGGCCCCGCCAAGAAGCCCAATCTTGCAGATTGCGTATTTACATCCGGGATAGTGATGCGCATCGACGGAAGATTCGATTTATACAGCGGCTTAGGCGACACCCAAACCGGCCGCGCCGTCATTAACTACCCCTTCCAAGGCTTTGGCAGCATAGTCACCCCACTGTAAGCCATGAGTAAACCAAAGCCCCGCACCTCTATGCAAGATATAGCCGACAGACTTGGCATAACCAAGGTATCTGTGTCTAAGGCAATAAACGATAAACCAGGGGTAAGCGAAAAGCTGCGCCGCCGGGTTCTTCAAGTCGCAGACGAAATGGGCTATGCCATCCAACGTCCCACAGGGGAAAAAAAGTCCTTTGCTTTGGTGGTGCCAAAACGGTTTTTTCTCGAAACCGACAAGTTCTACAACGAGATTTTTTATCACCTAAATAATTTATTTATAAGAAACGGCGACAACCTGACTCCAATGGTGCTTAACCTCCAAAGGGAAGAGGCAGCCGATGAGGCTTCTCTTTATGATGGTTTTGATGGTATCTTTATGGCAGGAGAGCTGTCAGATACCTATATTAATATGTTACACACCACCAATATCCCACTAGTAGCCATTGATTTCTACAAAACTCATCTTATAGCGGCATTTGTGCTAATAGATAATTTTTATCTTGGCTACCATGCCACTACTCATTTGATAACCAAAGGCCATAAGGAAATAGGCTTCGTAGGTAATATCAACCAAACCTCTAGTATAAATGACCGCTATTTTGGCTATCTCAAGGCATTGCAAAACAATGGCCTGGCTCTGTGTGAGGAATGGATAATCCCCAACAACGACCCAAAAACCGGCTTATATGAAATAGATATACCCTTCCCCAAGGTTTTACCCACCGCCTTTGTATGTCACTGCGATATGGCGGCATATTTTCTTATAAACAGCCTAAAAAAATTAGGGAAAACCATTCCCGGTGATGTATCAATAATAAGCTTCGATAATACGGAGCTAAGCCAAGCCTCAGGCATCTCAAGTATGGACATAAACAAAAATGAAATAGCGAAAACAGCATATTATTTAATGGAAAAAATCATCCAAAAGAAAAGATACCATAATCGCTATTATGTGGATGCTTCTTTGATCGAGCGAGAGTCTGTTAAAGAGTTATAATCTTCATGGAGTTTGGAGAAACAGATACTTCTATTTCTTCACCTGGAGTCAAATCCGGGCGTTTTTTATACCACCAGGGGCTTGGGGTGAAGGAGCCGGTTCGGGTGACGTTTTCATGATTGTATAATAAAAATGTTGGGGCTTGAGCCTCTGTATCCAACCAATCCGTAATGGAGATATCCCAAGCAGGCATATGCTCGCAACCGGTGGGCCGCATAATTGCGTTAGTCCAAGACAAATACCCCCCGCCATATACTGACCGATGTCCCATAAAATCCCCACATGCTGCCGGTGAGTGACCGTCTCGTTCCCTTTCCAACTTCTCATACGGCACTGCGGAGGATAAATCCGGCCTGGTTTCGTAAAGGCCCCGCCCATAGAATAGGTCAAAATTCGCTACTGCGTTGAGGGCATACTTTGTAATGGACTTTGCCATTTCCGGTACATATTTTACGGCAGGCAGCAAAAATGGTAACGGCATTAGGGTTTCCATGCTATATGCAGAGGCTATCGCATAGGCCCTATCATCCCCCCGCCAGCCCATCATCAAGCCGTCTACTGACTCGCCGTTCCAATGGCCGGTTTGCAACGGCCCTTCTTCTGTATCCAATACATATCCCAGTATTTTTTCCAGGTTTATATCATGACCTTTTGACTTTAGCCAAGCCGCTGCAAGTACGGCTGTTCCGCCGTTGGGGATTTCGTACCAGGGATTGTTTTCAAAGGACTCGTATAATTTTATCCCTTTTACCGCCTCGGCAATAAAATCATCTCTTTTGCCGTGTAGACCCGCGAAAAGCATATTATATGCGTAGCCGCCTATTGTGTCAGGCTGGCGGTAGATATCTTTATTGGTCCAGGCTTTGCCCAGAGTAAAGTCATAACCTTGGTCATTGAAGTCATAGCCGATGCATACAGCCATCCTTTGCAAAGACTCCGCCGATTCCAGCATCCTTGTGTAAGCATTTTTGCAATCTGGAAAAACACAGCGATACACTACACCGGCCAGGGTATTTACATATAGCAAGTACCAGTACTCCGTTTTGGTGCTGCCAGGGGTATTCATGTAGATTTTATGCTTTGGGTGAAAGTAATTTTCGAAGGTCTTTGCCATCCCAGGCCATGGTTCTTCTTGGCTCACCGCAAGTATCCCCCAGGTTACCATTTCATTGCCCTTACCTTCGGAGTAGGCTGTGAAGTATGTGTTGCCATCGGTGTCTATGTATCTTATCCCGTTGGCTTGATTATAGACATGTGTATTGAAGTCCTCTGTCAGGGCTTCATAGTCAGGTACCTGCCGTGTAGGCAGGGGCATTTTCTTGATTGATTTATAAGTATACATGGTTACTCCACAACTCCTGTCCGTTCTATACTTTCCGTGAAAAACCGTTGCGCAAACAGATATACAATTAAAATCGGGGTGATAAACAGCAGCCCCGAGGCCATAATTGCAGGCATTAGAGTCTGGACCAGCTCTTGAGGCAGGATATTGACCTGGGTAATCTGGGTGGCAAGAGTTGCAATACGGGTGTAAAAAATCCCCGTAAGAAAGGTCTCATTCCAATGCCACACCAGAGAGAACAGAAATACCACAACCATTGCAGGCTTGGCAAGAGGGAAGATTATTTTCAAGAAAACGCTGTACGGGCTGGCACCATCTATAAGCGCGGCCTCCTCAAGCTCTTTGGGAATCTTACGGAAAAACTGCATATAAATTATTACAAACAGCCCGCCGTTTAAGCCGTGACCAAATAGTGCCGGAGCAACAAATGCCATTGGATTATTCAAAAAACCCATTTGATTATTAAGCCAGGCAAGTGGAATAAAAATAGTCTGAGGCGGCACTACATAGGTAAGGGCAAGGAGTACAAGAAGCGTCCTCTTCAAAGGGAACTCACAACGCCCAAAGGCATACCCTGCAATGGCACAGGTAAAGAGCTGTACCAAGGCAGAGGGGATTGCCGTAAGCACGGATACAAATAGCGTGGAGGTCACAAGATTGTCCCAAAGCCCCCGCCCCGGCAGCATCATAGGCAAAATCCGCATCTGGCCAAGGGCAAATTCGATATTCATAAAAGTGGGATTGTTGGGAATCCAGCGGGTACTGGGGTCCACAATATCCGAAAGACTCTTGAAGCTGAGGCTTACCATAAATAGTATGGGTTGTAGGTATAGCAACGCAAATATCACCAGCAGAAAGAGTATGATGACCAGTTTTGCGATATCTAATAATTTATGTTTAGACATATGGCACTCCTTAAAGCATACAATGCCTGTCATCCCGCGTCGAGGCCCAGGATGACGGGGTTGAGGATTATTTCTTAAGACCTAGCGGTTTTCTGAAAATCAAAGTTACAAACCCCAAAATTATAAGAATCAGCAAAAAGTACAGCCATGCAATTGCCGTAGCATACCCATACCCCGTAGCAGGCTCCATAAAATGATGCAGGATAACCTCCAATATAGGATTAAAGGGTGCCGTGAACTGATCTACAATCGTATAAACAACGGAAATAAAAATAAACGGCGTAATCCCCGGCAAGGTAATGAGCCACAGGCTGGCCCAATCATTGGCACCGTCAATTTTGGCAGCTTCGTATACACTGGGATTAATACTCTGCATCCCAGCAATAAGAATAAGCATCTGTACACCGGAATACCAAAGCACCATCAAAAAGCTGTTAAGCACATTGGTAACCGCCAAAGCCCAGGTAGCAGGCAAGGTCATTACCAGGTTAGTCACCGTAGTACTCTGCAAAAAACTCAGCGTCCCCTGCTCCTGGTTAGTAAGCTCGTTGATAAGATTACCGCTGGTAAGCACTACAGGCAGAAAGAAAATAGCCCTAAAAACCCCTCGTCCAGGGAATTTTGTATTAAGCATAAGAGCCATAATAAGTGCAAACACCACGATTACCGGCACGATAATCAAGGATTGAGCAATAAAAAGAAAAGATACATTGGGGATCTCCGCATCCATAAACAATGCCCTGTGATACTGATGAAAACCCACAAACTCAAATAGCAGCCTGTCGGTCTGGATAGTGATATGATTAAGGCTCATGACAAAGCTGAAAATAAGGGGAAACGCCCAAAACAATAAAAACCCAATCAGCCAAAGGGCGATAAAGGAAAAGCCTGTGAGCTTGTTTCTGGTTTCGATTTTCATATCAGCCCTCCACAACCACAAAGTCCAAACCGGGAATCCCAACGCCATTAAACTCAGCGGACTCCGTCCCCAAATTTACATAAATCACAATATCCTCAAATACAACCCGAATTAAATCCCCAACCTCTTCATAATCCGTGATAACCCTCCCAGAAATCAAATAAAACGCGTCCGCAAACCGATTATGCTCATCAACAAACTCATACCTCCGCCGGGCAAACTGAGTGCTGTAAATATGGGTATTCATAAGTCCCCACAAATCCTCACTGGCAACATAAGTCAGCTCAAAGTTAGGCAGTGCCCCCCATGCCAAGGCCCTAAGCATATCCCGGCGGGGCTCACTCATACGAGTAAATTGAGGAGCATAATACTGCACATAGCCGTGAAGGGCCATATGATAAAAGGGGACAGTTTCATCTAGCATAATCCTATAGGTACCTTCCAGAGGCATGTTAAGAAACCGCACCTCAGGCCCAACAAGAAAGGCCTGGGGCCAAGAGAAGTATATCAGCCCTGCCTGCTCTTGCATCTGTGTAGCCATTTCCTGGGCAGCATACATATTCCCGGTACGGCCTAAAGGAGCATTGGCATTAAAGTCCGTAAGGAGGAATCCGCCAAAACCCAATGGCACAACACCATGAGCACCCAAGACTTCAAGGCGCGGCCAATCCCGGTCAAACATCCCTTGGCTTGCCGTGGCACTTAAATGCCAACCCCCAAACAATGTAAATCCCTGCGCATTATGCACCGTATCACGCCTTAGCCGTATCCCCCGTCCAGCCTGGGTAATGGTAGAAAAATTATCTGCCAAAATAATATTATGCCCAAGGCCCTCCCCATGAGAAATCAGCCGCCTAAGCCCAGAATTCCCCCCAAGCTGCCTCGCCGCCGGGTATTTATTTGGACTTTGTACACTGTTGCCTCTGCGCTGCCAGCCATATAATATGACATTCACATTGCCAATATTTTGGTCATGGAAAAAGTCCAGCATATCCGCCGCCTGGTCAAAGGTTGTAGCAGACACAAATTGGTTACCTAGAGTCCCCTGGGTCATATCGCCGCCAATAATCGACACAGTAAATGGCAGCTCCTCTTGGGGGAGCCGCGCAAGCCCATATTTCTCCACAAGATGCCTCCGATAAGCCTGGGCCATCCCCATCCAACCCGCATCTTCCCCAGTAAGAAAATGAAAATGCAGGCTTCGATACTCATTAAAGGTAGCCTCGGTAAAACGGAAAAATCCTTCCCCTGTTTGGGCATTGGTAATAACTCTAAATGACCTGCGATAGCTAAACCGAGCATGGGCAGAGTTAAAACCCGTCTGTACATAGGCCGGGTTTCCGATAATGTCCGCAAGACTCTCCCCACGATTTATTATCCCCATCAAGGAATGGTCATTCCGGTGGACTCCATATACAGGGAAATGAACCATAGGCCCCAATAGCTGGTTAAGCCCACCGGTGTTAACATCTGTTATATATGCCAAATCATGTCCATATACAGGCTCCACAAAGGAATGATTAAACTGGCGGCTCATATCAAAGTGCACCAAAGCACCCGGCCCATCAGGTAGAAATAAATAACCAGTATCCCCCGCATCGCTACGGGTAGCTCCCAAGAAGGGGAAAATGATAAACTCCGTAAGAAAGGGGCCAATATCATTGTCTGTCACTAAGTTAGGCGGAACATCCACCGTAAGTCCAAATTCTGTCAGTCGCAAATCGAACCCAATCTCAATCCCTGTTGCACCAAAAATATAATGCACCCTCGTTCCGCCGCAAGGCAGTTCAAAAATCTGCATCCAAGTATTCTGATTATGCACATTCCCAAGGCGAGGAATCATGGAATACAAATTATCCGCAAAGGTAAATACCACCGGGGATTGTAAATTCCCCATCCATAATTCATTACTATCCTCTAGGGCCATTTCTCTTTCACTTGGTGCGCTACGCCAAGTATATCCGGCTTGACGGTGATACAATTCAATATTCCCGCAGTCAAAGTTAAGCCAAAGGATGAAATTATCGTTTTCCGTTAATTTCTCAAGGCCCTGGCCCGTAAGAGGCCTCAAGCTATCATTCTCAATTAGAATATCCACCGGGATTGAGGGTAAATATGGCAGCCCTCGCCGAGCATTGAAGGCCCTAAGCCCAATAATCAACCCCATAACCACCACAAGCCCCAGTAATGTAAGGGCTGTTTTCTTCAATTTAGACAAGATTAATCAGCTCCCTTACAAATCCATCCATAAATGACCATGCCTGCATCCCGATTCCATATATTGCCACGCCAAACACCACAACCATTGCGGATACAAAGAGCATCCACACGGTATTTTTTATGGTCTCCCCAAGAAAATACCCCTGGGCTTCCTTTATCGCCATCAATTGCAAAATAAATACCCAGGCCCACATTATCCCCACAAAGAAATAGTAAATCCCAAGTTCGGCACGGGTAAGAGCCAGTGAAAGAACCGCGATTGGAATGCGTAGCAAAATAAAGGGCATAAGAGCATAAACCGTACTGATAAAAATATGGGATAGCTTCCCTTGTCCCTTGGTAATGGTACCCACAAGATACCCCGCAAGCACCCACACCAGCACAGGTAGCAAATTAGTAACTAGGAAAAATATAAGATTAAAACCCTGTAAGCCCGCCGCATTAAATGAAAAGCTGGTAAGGCCCATAGCCACGATAGCCGTTAGCAAATAAAGCAGCAACCAAACCAGGGCCTTGGCAATACTGCCACGTCTGCCGTAAGTCACGGCATATATGGTATCCGAAGGATGACGCATTATCTTCATTGCATGGACAAAGTCTCGTAGCCACCGGTTTTGTCCTTTTGGAACAAAGCTTAATTTCAACCTCAAGACCTTGGCCCAGACCAGCCACAGCACAAACAGCCCCACTCCTACACCAGCCACTATGGGGAAATACCGCCTTGTAACAACAATGCGCTGCTGCCATCTTGCTTGAGAATACAGCTCCTGATCCATGGCGTTTCGCATGTACCCCATGGCGGTAACAAAATCGCCTTCCCGGTAATATATTAGCCCCATCCCGGCGTGAGCAGTCCTGACAAAGGCATTATGCTGTAACACCTCTTCCCAATTATCCCGGGCGTCCAGATGACGACCTTCCAATTGCCGCTCCACACCGGCCAGCAAGTTAAGCATAAAATACGACGGGGAAAACACATGGATGCTGTTATACACCCGGTCCAGCACAAATACCTGATAATCAGAGTCCACAGCAATCCCAACTGGGTCACCGAATACTCCAACCCTAAAATTCCCCCCAAAAAGGGACTGGCCAAAGCCCACCAGTAGCTCGCCCCTATTGTTGTGTACTAAGACCATACCATTGGCCCGGTCTGTAACGTAAATCATACCGCTAGGGGTTACAGTAATGGCAGTAAAGGCGATTGGATTAAACCATGGGCTGTTTATTTGAAAATCTTCGTCCAGGAATAAATCCTCGGAGTTGACATTAAGCTGTTTAATCTGCCCGCTGTCTGTGGCTTGGGTGGCAGTATAGATAAAGCCCTCATGACCGATTGCCATAGCCGTAGGGGAAGGGGCAATCCGATTAAGATTTGTGCGGATTTGTTCCTCTGTATATATGAAACGAAGTAACCGCTCCACTAAGGTAAGAGGGGTACGATTCCTGCCAAAAAAGCCAAGAAACTCCCCTTCCTGGCTCATCATCATAATTCCTTCATTGCTGCCCCGCAGCAGTATAAATAGGGTGCCTCGCAAGTCCATTGATATATCTATGGGGATAAATAAGGTATGCTGTAGCCGGATATCATCTGGTTGGGTAATGCTATGCAAGTAATTCCCATCCGAGGAAAAACGTACAACTCGGTTATGGCCTGTATCCGCTACCCAGATATCCCCGTTATCGGCTACATATACTCCCTCGGGAAGCCGCAAGTCATCAACTCCGATTTCTTGAATCAGGGCACCGCCAATATCAATCTGAACTACACGATGATTGTCCCGGTCTGCGACAAAAATTCTGTTTTCACGGTCTATATAAATTCCGGTAGGGTTGTTAAGTCCAAGCACGCGCTCCCCGGTCTCGGAGCAATGCAAGTTTTGCCCAAGCATCCCCACAGGCTGGTATACGGTTTGCATGAAAATAGGCTCCCGCCCTTCGGTAAAAGAAAAGGAAGGATAGGGCGGCTCGGCAGATACCGTAACACCCCCGGCGAATATAAGAAAAAAGAGAATCCCAATCATTTTTCGCATATAATACCTACTTAATCCCGGAATTAACCATGGTTTCAATCATAGACTTCTGCATCACCGCAAAAATCAAAAAGTTGGGCAAAAACATAATAAGCCCAGCCGCAGCAGCGGCTCCCTGGCGTGCAACTCCAGCCACAGACACATCCGTCAAGGTACTGACGAAGTACGGCAAAGTCCTCATTGCTTCGTCAGTCATAAACAGCACCGAGCTGGAGGTATCCATCCACACCCCTTGGAAAACAATAATCATAACAGTACCTACAGCAGGCATAACATTAGGCAAAATAATCCGCCAATATATCTGAAAATCCCCAGCCCCCTCAATACGGGCCGCTTCCGAAAGTGAAACCGGTATCTGATCCATAAACTGCTTCATAAGAAAAACCCCGACTGGCACCGCTACCTGAGGCAAAATGTGCCCAAAATATGTGTTGATTATCCCAAGCTGGGACACAATCAAAAAACGTGTAATAACCACAGCCTCCGGTGCAAACATTAAAGATATAATAACCATAGAAAAAAGCCAGTTTTTGCCGGGAAAGTTCATTTTGGAAAAGGCATAGGCGCAGGTGGAGCTGAAAATGAGGGCTATGACAACACTGAGCCCTGTTACCACAACGCTGTTAAACAAAAACCGAGAGAAAGGAACAATAGCCGCCTCCGCCGCCTGCATAAAGTCGGAGAAGTTTTGCATGGTGGGATTTTGCACCAGAAACCGTGGGGGATATAAAAACAATTCCGACATGGGCTTAAAGGCAGTGGAGATAATAAAAATTACAGGCAACATAAATACAGTCGCAATGCCTGCTAGTAGCAGGATAGTAAGCCAGGTTCTAAGAGAAATTACCTTCAATAGCCGCATTTATATCACCTCCTATAGCGAACGACATTGAGAAACGTGATTGAAGGAGGGCTGCTAAAAACGCGAACTTGGCGTTTTTGGCTGATTTTGCCCGACGTGCAATCACGATTTCGAAAGTCCTTCGCTATATGTTGCATGGGCAAGCAGTAAGCGTAGCTTGCGACCAGCCCCATGTTATTTTTCCGGTTGCGTCAAAAACAACAAAACATCATCACAACAAAAAACAGACTATACACCAATATATCGAAGAAATATTGCAAAATCGCACAAAATATCAACGACCGCTTTACACCAAATCATCAAAACCGGATTTACTCGTCATCTTTGGTTCCCAAAAACTTAAAGCACAGCTTGGTGATGGCATAGGTAAACAGCAACAAAACAAAGGAAAGTGCCGTAGCATACCCCAGCTCAAACCTTTGAAACCCAAAATCCTCAATATGATTCTGCCATAACTGTCCGGCATATTCCGGTGTGGGATTCTGCCCGGACAACTGCACCCCTATCTGCCCGGCCCTAAGCGCACCCACAATAGACATTACCGCCGAAAACAACATCTGGGGCTTCATCTGAGGAATCGTAATATGGATAAGCTCCTGAAATGCGTTCCTGATACCATCTATTCG
This sequence comes from Defluviitaleaceae bacterium, assembly GCA_009781725.1. Taxonomy (GTDB): domain Bacteria; phylum Bacillota; class Clostridia; order Lachnospirales; family WQUN01; genus WRAN01. The sequence goes on along the minus strand of WQVF01000001.1, from coordinate 106,263 downwards.
CCCGGCTTCATAAAGCTGCTCATCAACATTTTGCATCCCGGCAAACAAAGATAAAAACCCAACGCCCATGCTCCCCCATATGGTCACGATTATCATAACCAACAGCAAATAATCCCTATCCGTAGTCCAGGCAATAGGCTCAACAATCATCCCCAGATTTAATAAAAACCGATTCAAATGGCCAAGCCTGTCCCCTGAGAAAAAGACAGTAAACACAACGGATATAAGCACTCCCCCCGCTATAGAGGGCAAGTAAATTGCCATTGTAAAAATAACTTTAAGCCGCTTGGGTACATTATTTATAAGCCATGCCAGAATAAACTGAAGTGCATAACCTATCGGCCCAACAGCCACAGCAAAAATAAATGTATTGGGAATTACATGGGTCATAAGAAGCAAATCCCGGGTAAGGATATCCATGAAATTCCTGAGCCCAATAAACTGAGGCCGGGATATGGAGTCAAATTGAGTAAAGGACAGCACTGTGGCAGAAAGCACCGGCAGCACAATAAAAATCACAAAGCAGACCATAAAGGGCGCGATAAAAAGATATGCAAGTTTGTTTTTGCGCATTTCGGCCCAGGTTTGAGCTAGGGTAGGCCTGTATTTGTCTCCTTTGGGCCGACGGGCAATTCTAATCATCATTGACCCTCCCTCTGAAATATTCCGCTGGGTCATGGGTCAATATTTCCAAAGTACGAAGCACATTTCCGTTTTGGTCTACCAGACTAAACTCTAATTGCTTGCGCTCCAATTCATTACGGATATCACGAAATGCAATCTCCAACGATTCCCGATAATGCTCCTGACGTATTACAGTCCGGGTCCAGGCATTCCAAATCTCGCGGCTGGTCATATAGCCCCCTGGCACCAAAGGCAGTGGATTGTACCAGCGCAATTGCTCCTGAAAAACCGCCATAGTTTCCGGCCGCCAATCAAGCTGGGCCAGCACATCAAAGTTGGCTGTGTACCACCTAAACTCAGGGCCGTAGAACTGCTCCAGATTCTGGGCAAAACGAATCTGGGTGGGTGTAGACAGCCACCACTGCATAAATTCCCAAGCCCGGTCTTCTCTTTCGGGAGTTGTGTTAAACATCATCATGCCGTTTTGGTTACCAGCTTGTGAGCGGTTGATAAACCCATCTTCGATAGTACCTGGGATAGGCGCAACATTCCACTGCCCGGCAATATCCGGGGCTGTAAGTAAGAAGCGTACATATTCATTTATGCCTGCAACCCCAATGGGGGCTGTGCCAATCCTAAAATGCTGATAAAAGCTTTCCATTCTGGCAGGCAAACCGTGCTTGACATAAAGATCAGTCCAGAAACGGAAGGCCGCAAAGCCATCTTCAGAATCACAGGCAAGAGATAACCCATCCGGGGTGTAAATCGGCACCCCTCGCTGGGAGAAAAATGTTACAAAATCTCCATATGGAAAAAAGAAAGTTGAACCTCGCTGACTCAACACCGGGACAACATTCAACACATCATCCCAGGTATCCGGCGATTCAAGGCCAAAGGCCTCCAATATATCTGTACGATAGAACATCACATTGAAAATAACTTCCTCCGGCAGTGCAAAAATCCCGTTATTATAACGATAAGGCACAAGGGCACCCTGGCTTATAGGTGCAACAAGCTCATCAAAACCCGGAAAATCCGAAAGATCCCTAAGGGCACCCCGGATTGCATATTCAAAAGGTACAAACCAATCCATCCCCCCGGCAAGCTCAGGCAAGGTACCTGCGGCGTTGGCCAAAATCAGTACCGTGGTATCCGGGATAAAGCTCAATCTTACGGGAATCCCCGTTTCCTGTGTGAAAAAATCATCGCTCATCCTTTGCATCAGGTCAACATAGTCTCTGCTGCGGCGGACCCATACCTGTATGCCCTCCACATCTCCGTCAGGGGCACTCAAGGTTGCTACATTGGCAAAGGAAGCAAAAAAGTTGCGTATCGCATTCCAAAATCTGAGAAAAATATTAGGCACAGCCGATGGAATATCGGCACAGGCTGTATGGACAAAGAATTTATCCAACACAATTGGCTGACGCTCAAGAGCAATAAGCCAGTCCGTAAGGGATCCTACAACCTGGCTCAAAGAGTGGACCGTCCTAGCTAGCGTATCAGGCCGCTGCGCAAAACGACGCAAATCCCGTACCGCCGCCTGCAAGGCCCGGTATTCCCCAGCACCAAAGCCGGTAATGGCGGATAACTCATACATAATATCTTCGAAGGCATCGGCATAGGCATCAAGTCTTACGGCGATATCCGGGATATAGCTCTCCAAATTCCAAATCCTGAAAGGGTCGACCTCGTTGCCGATGATTGCCCTTAGATCCATGTCCAGTTGCCGTACCCGGCCTACCGCCTCAAATAGGGCGTCACTGACTACGGTATATGGTGCCAATGTAACCGCAAGGCGTATGCTGTTTTCTCCAGCGGAGAGAAACACCGGATAATCATCCAAAGTCAAATTGCGCCATCTGGTTGTAAAGGGAAATGCCACAGCCTGGAAGTCGCAAAAAGGGACTTCCCCATTAATATAAATCCTACGATAGGAATTTAAATTTACATTTTCCCGCTGTTGGTACCGGAAAGTTAGATAATAAAACCCGCTCTCCTCCACAGTAAAATACCATTCGGCAAAGTCCCCAGCACCATCAAAGGAAGTGAGGCCCACTACATTAAGACGGCGCACTCCCGGTTCCTGTGGGGTAATCCCAGCCCCAGACATCGCCGATGGGACGATATTCATGCCGGATTTATAGGTTATTCCTTCGGCTTCGATAGTAATCAAATTCTGCCCTATGGATGCTACTGGAAACAAGCTGCGATATTCCTCATATGTGGGCAAGCCTACATAAGGCAAAAGCTCAATCCCCAGGACTTCTACATAGCCATCAGCTTCGATATGGATTTCCCGAAGTCCCGCCTCCAGGAAGAAAACAAGGGGCTCAAGCATCCGGCCCTCTCTATCACGCAAGATAACGGAGTCCCGCTCCAGCAATTGTGTGCGGTAGGGCATACGGTCATTGCCGTGAGCATCCTGTAAAAAAGGAAAATCCACGTACACAATTCTCTGAGGAAACACAAAATACCGCGCCTCATCAAAGGGCACCACCCCGTCAACATACACAGTGCCGGTAGCACCGGAGGAGCGGCTTTCGGTAAATTCATAACATACCAGGATGTTATAATATCCAGCCTCCTCAATGTATATCTCGGCGGCATGGGCAGCTACAGGAAAAAGCACACAAAAAAAGAAGGTAAATGCAAATGCAACGCTGTAAGCCCATCGTTTCATTCTGCATACCTCCATTCTACCAATTTCCTGTCATTCCGGGTTTGACCCGGAATCCCCTCCCTTTACCTTTAGGCAAGGATGAGGGAATCCCGCGTCATGCGCGGGATGACGAGCTTTTGAGTTTCGATTATTAGTGTATCCGTTGCTCGGTGTTTACATCAAACAAATGAAAGAAATCCATATCTGCCTGGCCGATTACCCTCGACCCTATCTCGTATCTTTCTTTTGCCGGGACTCTTGCCACCAGACTCTCCCGGTTACGCTGATTTATGTTCAAATACACATATCTATCGGCACCAACCAGTTCGCTTACATCTACCTCAGCATAAAACTCATTTTTCTGCCGCTCGGTGCCCGTTCTTAGACTCAGGGCTTCCGGTCTTATCCCGCCTACTACATCTGTGTCTATATATTTTTCTATGTTCGGAGTGACCCGTTCCTTCGGGAAGGGCAGATACATATGTGAATTACTAAAATAAATCTGTCCACTCTCCCCTACAAGTCGCCCAAAGATAAAGTTCATCGGGGGCGAGCCTATAAACGAACCGATAAATCTGTTGGCCGGGTTATTATATATCTCATCTGGAGTATCCACCTGCTGCACTATTCCCCCATTCATTATCACAATGCGATGCCCCATAGTCATCGCCTCTATTTGGTCATGGGTTACATAAATCGTGGTTGCGCCTAAGCGCTGATGGAGCTTCATTATTTCTACCCGCATCTGCACACGCATTTTTGCATCCAAGTTGGAAAGGGGCTCATCCATCAAAAAGACTTTGGGCTCCCTTACAATTGCCCGGCCAAGGGCCACTCTCTGTCTTTGCCCACCAGAGACATCCTTTGGCTGCCGATCCAGCAGATTATCTATTTCCAATTCACGTGCTTTACTGGCTACCAATTCATTAATTTTATATTTTTCTACCTTGCGCAGTCGAAGGCCAAAGGCCATGTTTTCAAAGTTGGTCAGATTAGGATAAAGAGCGTAATTTTGAAAAACCATGGCAATATCCCTGTCCTTGGGGGGCAGATTATTTATCAATTTGCTGTCTATATAGATTTCACCCTGTGTTATGCTTTCAAGCCCGGCAATCATGCGCAGGGTTGTAGATTTGCCGCAGCCGGATGGACCGACAAGCACAATAAATTCCCCGTCTTGGACTTCTAAGTTAAAATCCTGGACAGCCGGGGCAGCGTTTTTTGCGTTAGGGTATGTTTTATATATTTTTTTTAGAGATACCTGTGGCATGGGTTACCTCTTTCGAGTTTAAATACAAACACCCGCAGACTACATCAGTCCGCGGGTGTTTTATTCACATGAAATTACCTGCCGACTAAAAGATTATTAGCGTTTATAAAGTCATCATATTCCCGTAGCGCATCCACAAGCTGTCTTGTGCCGCTTTCAACATCACGGGTTACCTCGAGTAACACAGGCGGGTACATAACCGTTACATTGGGATGCAGTGCTGCAGCTTGGAAGCCCAAGTACCAATCGCGGAAGTGACCGGTCAAGCGGCTTTCGTCGATTGAGAATGCGGGGAGTCCCCAGCCAAAGCGGTAGCTGGTTTCATCAAAGCGCAGTGGATATATCCTTTCCCCTGCATCATTGGTGGTCCATGCAGATTCACGGAAATCACGGCTGGTCATTGCCATCAGGTATTCCCAGGCAAGCTCTTGATTGTCACTTCCGGCAAAGATACTCATTCCGATAATCGCAACATAGTTGCCGCGCCCACCTGGACCGATTGGTGGAGGCATTACGGTTTGGCTAAACAAAGGTTCACGAGTGTCTGGGTTGATATACATACCCCATGGCCCTGCTCCAACAAACATAGCACCCACACCGGCTGCCCAGTCGATATTCCATATATCTGTGTTAAGTCCAAGTGCGACACGCTCTTCATGGGAGAAGGTATTGGCGAAGTTGTTACCCTGGACTTCGATATATTGTTGGATTGCCGTAATGGCACCTTGGTCTTCTGCCATATTAGAGACTCTATTTCCGCCTTCAGTCCTATAACCGGCAACACCGTGAGCCTGAAGGAAGAAGTTAAGCATCCTTACGTAGTCCTGTTCTACGATATTGCGCACAACGCCTACCGTGGGACTGGTTGGGTCGCCTTTATTGGTCAGACGGCCTGCAAGCTCTACCATTTCATCGATTGTCCAGTCAACAGTTGGATGGGGGACATTGCGAAGATCAAAAACATCAAGATTTAAGAGAATGGCGTTGGGCATTACATCAATGGGAAGGCCGTAGATATTTCCGTTGTACCTATGCATTTCCAGCATCCCAGGAAGGAATTGATCTCTAAACTCAGGATGTCTGTCTATAAAGCTGTCCAGTGGAGCTACAAAGCCTTGATCCACCATATTTCTAAAAACCCTAGGAGGCTCCCCTTCCCAAAAAAACGCGTCAGGTGCATCCCCTGCGGCAATTGCTGCGGGTAAATAAGGGCCCCAGTCACGGTTGATTACCTCGTTGATGACTACATTGGGGAATTGCTCCCTGAAGTATTCAAAATATGGCTGGTCAGGGCTACCACCGGTAAGTCCCCAATTATCCCAACCCCGTACCCATACTGTAAGCTCCCCTTCAAGGTCAGCACGGCGCGTTTCATCTTCGGTCATATTTTCTCTGGCTGGGGTGGTATCATCGTCATCTCTGCTGCAAGCCGTTATGCCAAGTGCAAATATAAACAACACCAGGGCAAGAAAAATTAACTTCTTTTTCATAATACACCTCCAAAGGCTATGTGGGTTTACACAATTATGCTTGTAACCTTACGCGTTACCTTGGTTATTATAAAAACCTGTAACATGTTTGTCAAATATTATATCAACGACTTTTGAAGTCGTTCGCTATAGCAAACGACATTGAGAAACGCGATTGAAGGAGGGCTGCCAAAACGCGAAGTTAGCGTTTTTGGCCGATTTTGCCCGACGCGCAATCACGATTTCAAAAGTCGTTCGCTATATATTTGAATGGGTTATGAATCCGCGCTCTTCCGATTTGGCAGTCGCTTAGGCCTGTGTATATATGGGCAAAACCATCATTGTTTTCTATTATCCCCGCGCAAAACGTGACATCGTAAAGCCTAGGCTCCCGGCTTTCTATCCCTGGGAAACAGTCGCGAGAGCAGATTACCTTTACTGGGGTAGTAGAAAGATTTGCCGGATTAATAACAAAAACCACGCTATAATAATGAAGATAGTCTGTTCCGTTTTTATGTTCTTTATGTGAAATATGACCGATAACGCCGATTTTGCCACAGGGCAGAGCATGGAGCTGATTAACTCCACCCCACTCATCCGGTGGAAATACATCTTGGATATATGGGGCATTTTCTATTATATCCCCTGTCAGATGGTCCAAACTGTCGATTACTGTAAAGCCAATTTTGGCAATACAGCCATATTCTTCTATCATCTTCGCGCCTTGAGGCCTGGTGCATACTGCTATGCGCCCATCAGGGAGCTCCAAAAGTCGGATATCTTTCATGTGAGCTGGGCCAGAGGCAAAGTGCTTTAATTCATAGATGCTTGGCCCTTTATAAAACAATGTCTGCCAAGATAAAGCGCGTGTCTCTTCCCATGTAACATATACGCCTCCCAACACAATTTCACCGCCTACATAAGTTACAAAAGGGTCCTCCAGTGGAAATATAGGCGCATCAGGAATGGGTTTGTAAACATCGCCATACTTTGCAAAGAAAACCGTTGTAGAATCACGTCCAGTGCGTTCCTGCACCCGGCAAGCCATTACCTCTTTGCCATCAGATATAAAAGGAACAGTGGGATTGTACACATCTACCCCATCTGGATAGCAAAAGGTTAGGATTTCTGCGTCGGATACCTGCTTGTTTGTCGTAAAGATTTTGTATGCCTCATGAATGGATTTAGGTTTGTTGGTCATTGATATCAACTCCTTGATTAGGTAACACAAAAGGTTACATGGGCAATCTGTAAGGTCACATGCCGAATGCTATCACCTTACATTGCCTTAGTCAACATTGGTGATTCTCACCTATACAATCCTATTGCGTCTGTTACCCTTTACATAATATGTCCCGGATGCTAAAATGCACTCTCCCGGGCGGTTAACTCAGTTGATAGAGTGCCATCTTGACGTGGTGGAAGTCGAGGGTTTGAGTCCCCCACCGCCCATATGTAAATAATGAAGCCCCCCAAATATTATGTATTCTGGGGGGCTTTGCAATGTGGCTGTAGGAATGATGGCATACAAAATCTTTAGGAAGCGCAGGGTGCCACACGTACTCCCTTAGGCGGATGCACCTATCACAAATAACGAAACACAATAGGGTTGAAGATTAGCTATACTAATATACTCTCCCATAAAAAACCAATCCACAGATGAGTCAAGCAAGTCTTTTGCCAACAAGACACTGCTTGCCTGCATACATATCCGATTATCGTACCGCGTAATATCGCTAAGACATATGCTTATATCATTTATGGGCATGTCTGTTTTGTTGAATAAACATAATGCAAAACGGCCATCTTCCAGGGGTTTTAGCAGCAAGTCCAATCCCGGCTGCAATACCGTGCGTGATGCTTGAACAAGCAGCTTATCTTGATTGATGGCAATGAGAGTTGGGTTTGTAATAAGCCGCAAGATTTCGGCGTTAATTTGCCGTACATCCAAGCCCAATATAAGGGGCGCGCTAAGCATACACCAAAGTACAAAATGGCTGCGGCTTTGCTCCAGCGTTAAATCGCCAACACCTACTTCCAGCATATCGGGGTCATTGTATGATCCAGGTTGCTGGTACCTCCATAAATCAGCCGCCGCTTCATAGCACTTGAGCACCCCTTCCCACTTGGCAAAAATATCACCAGAAACCCGCCACGAGGATGCAAAGTCTCCAGCCCATTCCCACGGCTGCGTACGTCCATGCTCACAAATAGCATAAAAAATAGGCCGTTTATGCTGCAAAGCGGCCTTTTTTAATGCGTCGCCCATACGTGTATAGCGTAGTAATGTATCATCTCTTTGGCCGCGTATGGGGTTTGTGAGTGTTATGGTGTTTCTTCCTGCTTGCAAATCAACCATAGCCATTACGCGGCTAGGCGAATGCCACCCACTAGTGGTAGGAAACCACACCTGTGCAGCGGGCATACCGTTTACGGAAAGTAGAAGAAATTTTTTGTGGTGAGACTCTTTTTTTATGTAGCCTATTGCTACCTGGTACTGCCCAGCTGTTGGCACATCAAAGGTGAATGTACAAGATGCCCTTGGGCAGTTTAAGCCATGTATGGCATCATCTTTAATGACTGCGGGAGATACTAGCTCACCATCAAGAGCGGGGATTACAAGTTCATTGCTACCTGTTGATATCCCTACATACAATATAGGTGGTACTTCTGTCGCAAAATTACTCTCCTTGTAGTGTGGATCTGTTGGTAAATCCACAACATGACAGTAGTCGTATTTCAAGTATTCAAACCCCCATGCGGCAAAAGTCATAGCGTCCAAAGTTTCGTATCCAAAGCTGCCTGGCATATCCTCACATGTGAGGCTTCCGCTGGAGGAATATATTCCGGCCTTAAATCCCATCTCATTTAGCTTTGCCGCAATACCTTCTTTGTTTGGAAACCGGCCTATATCAAAAACAAGCCGCATATTTTCATCTCTTTGGCTGGCCTGCCAGCAATCGTCCAAGTTTATATAATTATAACCAGCAGCCAAAAGGCCATTATCTCTAATGGCCTTTGCCACACCCAATACTATCCCCTCAGATATATCTTGCTTAAACTGGTTCCATGTAGACCATCCCATAATTGGTGGCAGTTTTTTCATATGCATCATCCCTTATCCTTTTACACTACCCACTACTATGCCTTTTACAAAATACCGCTGTAAAAATGGGTATACAGCCATTATAGGCAGTGCCCCAAGAAATATCTGCGCAATGCGTATTGTCCTGTCATCCACTTCGGCCAAGGCCATTATTTCTTCCGGTGTAAGCATCACGCGAGCAGTAACATCAGCTTGCATTACCAGCATAGATAGATAAGTAGAAAGCGGAAAGTCAGCAGGTGAACGCATAAATATCATACCATCAAACCAGGCATTCCAGTGCCCAACCATGGTAAATAACAAAATAGTAGCCAGTGCCGGTAGCGACAGAGGTAAAAATACCTTTACCAATGTAATCATGTGGTTTGCACCATCCATGTGTGCTGCCTCTTCAAGCTCCTTTGGTACACCCCTAAAAAAGTTAAGAAGCATAACAGCGTGCCATACATTAATTGCGCCGGGCAGTACCAATGCCCATATAGTACCCATAATCCCAGTATGATGTACCACAAAAAACAAAGGGATAAGCCCCCCGCCAAAGAACATTGTAAAAGCAAAAATCCAAGCAAATATTGTCCGCGCCCTAAACACTTTTACTTCCTTAGAAAGAGGATATGCCACCAACACAACCAAAATCATATTAATAGCGGTACCAAGTGCCACCCGCTGGATGGATATCCAAATAGCTCTAAAAAACTCTGGCTGTACCGCCAAGTGTTCATAAGCGGCAGTGGTAAAGCCGCGCGGCCAAAAAGAAACCTGTCCACCGATTACATACACATTAGTAGACAATGACACGGCTAATAAATGAAGCATCGGGCTTACACACAGTAAAGTTACCAGAGTCAAAAAGACAGTATTACCCCACGTAAATATCTTGCGGCTAGTACTGGTTTTTATCCTATTGCTGGTTTTTGTAGTTTCCAATTTTGCGACCCCCTAAAAGATGCGATAATCGCTAAATTTATAAGCAGACCAATACGCAATGCCCACAAGTACAAGTGATAGAAGCCCTCTAAAAAGCCCAATAGCTGCAGCAGGCGAAAACAACTGCTGGCCTATACCCATTCTATAAACAAGGGTATCCAAAATATCGCCAGATTCGTAAACAATGGGGCTGTATAGCACCATTACCTGCTCAAACCCAGCGTTTAGCAGCTGACCGATTGCTAAGGTAGAAAGCAAAATAATAATGGGCAGCATACCAGGTAGTGTAATATGCCAAACCTGTTTTAGCTTATTGCAGCCATCGATATCAGCGGCCTCATACTGGCTTACGTCAATATTGGTAATAGCCGCAAGGAAAATAATCAGGTTAATACCCATGCTTTGCCATGTGTGGGTACTTACCAAGATTGCCCTAAACCAGTTGTTGTTGCCCATAAACATGATAGGATCCCCACCAACCAAGGCAATGACCTGGTTAACAGGCCCGCCAAGAGAAAACACCTCACGCACAACCCCACCTAGCACCGCCCATGATAAAAAGAACGGCAAAAAGATAGTAGTCTGTACAACACGCGCAAACCATTTTCTACGGACTTCGTTAAGAAGTATAGCTAGTAGCAGTGGGACAGAAAGACCTGTGACAATCCGCCAGAACGCGATAATGGCCGTATTGCGAAATGCTCGCTGGAAAGTAGGAAGAGCAATAATAAAACGAAAATTTTCAAGCCCAACAAAGGGCGAATTTGCGAAAGAAAGTATTGGCCTAAAATTTTGAAAAGCCATAACAAGACCAGCCATCGGAAGGTAGGAATAAATAATCAGTAAAACAAGTGCTGGCAAAAGCATCAGATAAAAAGGAATTTCTCTTCTAAGCTGGCCGCTTTTGTGTTTGCGGATTCTTGGCTTAGTCATACATACACCTCCACATACAAAGGGTAAAAGCGGGCGCGATTCAGACAATAAACATCCAAACCGCGCCCTCCATTCACTTCAAGTACTGCTATTGCATTCTGTTAAACTGCTCGTTAATTTCTGCTGTCCAGTCGGCACCACCTGTTGCAAGCCAGCTGGCAACAAAAACATCCCACTCGCTTTCTGGCAGGTTGCCCATCACATAGCCCGCATAAAACTCAAGCCACATATCATGCAGTACAGAACCGCGAGAAAGATGTGTTTCTGTTGGTGGTCCTGTAAAGGCACTTTCTATAAAGGCGCCACGCCTTACTATTTCAACATTGGTACCCCAACCGCCGTCAGGAGACACACGAGTAAACCACTCGCCCCATGCGCGCTCGGTGCTCCACCAATCGTCAAAGGTTGCGTCGTTAAACAGCATTTGGTATGAGTTGAAAAGGTCAACTTGCAAGATGGATGTTAGCCCATCGGTGCTGCCTGCTTGGATAGCTGCGTTTACCATATCAAAGTTGGTTTGTTGTTCGTACGCGTTCCAAATAAGGATTGGCCACCAGTTCCAAACAAACGCACCAGGTTCGCCGGTTTGGATAAAGTCGTCTTCTATATATGCAAATGGCTCTGCAACAAAGAAGATTTCCCAAAACCAGTTAAGCATTTTTATAAGTGCTTCTTCTGCGCCTTCTGGAGCATCTGCACTAAGCACGCGGAAGTTACTGATATTTGCGGCTGCGCGGATAGTGCGGCCTGCGGCACCATCTGCTGGTACTATATTAGTAACGCGCCATTCTACGTTCGGGTCGTATTCCATACTGGAGATAACGCCGCCCCAGTGGCCAAGCCACCATTCGCCAGAGATAACGCCAACTCTACCGGCAGCAAGCTCAGCTTGTACTTGGTCGATGTTAAATGTAGCAAACTCAGGATGGATTATCCCGCTGGCATACCAGCTGCGAAGACGGTTGAGTGCATTTTGAGTTTCTGGCTGGATTAGCGCGTTTACAAGCTGTCCATCGCCGTGTATCCAGTTGCCAGCCGCACCACCTACATAAGAGCCATAACCATGCAAGATAGCACGTGTATCAGGTGCCCAAGAAACAGGGTTGGCATACAGTCCAAGACCGCGTGTGCCAGGGCCGCCCATTTCATTGTCAACAAATGCTTGCATCATTGTTTCTAGTTCATCCATGGTTGTTGGGGTTGTGAAGTCAAGTGCGTCTGCCCAGTCGCCGCGGTACCATAGTTGACCCAAACCTTGAGCGGGGTCTAGTACGTGCGGGATAGCCAGTAGTTCGCCGTTGACTGTAGCTATATCTAGTGGCACATTGTCCAAGTCCGCAAACATTTCTTTAATTTCTGGGCGAGCATAGCGTTCAAAAGCGTCTCTTAGGCAGCGCAGTTGGCCATGTTCTGCCAGCTCAAAAAACTGTACTTGGGAAAGAGTCATAATGTCGGGTATGTCACCTGTTGCAAGTGATAGGTTAAATCTCTCACCGGCCTGATCTGCAGGTAGTGCCCACATGTAGTAAAGCTCGGCTCCAATGCGCTCATAGATAAATTGGTTATGCGCACCCATATCTGGGGTAAGTCCGGCCCTTACAGTTGGTCCTGGGTCGCCAATGCCAACACCAAGGCGCAACGTTATTGGGTTTGCTAAGGGTGCCAAGTAAAATGGCCCATCAAAATCGCTTGGTGCATCTGGTTCTACCTCGTCTGCTGGGTCTTGGGTTTGTTCGTCAGGTGCTGGAGCTGGGGTGGGTGTAGCTTCAGCCGCTGGTGCATCTTCTTCTCCGTTACTGTTGCAGGCCACTGTCACAATCAGTGCGACCAATAACAGAGCCACAAGTAGTAAAATCCTTTTCATTGCACATCCTCCTTAGATAATTTGGGCAATTTTCAACAAAAATTGCCTTAAATTCTTCATGCATTACAGTAATTATCATAAGGGAGACGTGTGATAGCGTAAATATCCTTACACAACCAAAAATGATCATGATGTGATATTTATATCCCAATGTGACATAGCAAAAAGCCCATGTGCATCTGATCTTTCGCAATGCGAACAATCAGATGCATATGGGCTTTTTGTGATACGAACTATGATCTGCTAAATTTCCATCTATTGGGGGATACTCCTAGCTCTCGTTTAAATGCACGAGAGAAGTTTAACTGATTAGGGTATCCCACCAATGCGCCAATTTCCCCGATACTATGATCGCTATTTGCCAGCAGCTCGCACGCTTTTTTTATCCTGTAATCTATCAAAAACTGAGTAGGGGAAGAGTTTAGCGTTTGCTTAAAGATACGGCTTAGGTAACTACGGTTAACATTGCAGTTATTTGCTATATCTTGGACAGTAATGTCATTACAATAATTATGGGTTATATAAGTAATAGCTTTGCGTATGTGATAACGCCTGGGGCTTTCGGCATTAGCCACATTGCGACGTGCCGATGATGTAACAAGCAAGTCAAGAAAAGCGTACATTCTACCCATTAGCACCAGTGGAGATAAATGCTCGTTTGCAGCAATATCCATTATAGAAATCGCCATTTTTTCTTGATTATCTATTTTGCTGGTGTCATATATAGGATTATTGTAATCAAGCCCTGCTTGCGCAACCAATTCCTGCGCCAGCAATCCATCAAACTCAACCCACGCGTATTCCCACGGTTCATCTGCATCTGCTTGGTAAGTGTTGCTTTGGCCTGGCCAAATCATAAATCCCTGTCCGGCTTTTAGCGGATACTTATGTGTCCTGCCAGTACTGTCTGTGGAAAACAAAACTCCTTTGCCCGCGATTATATAATGGAATAGATAATGATTCCATTCAAAAGGGCCAAATGTATACCCTGGCACGCAGTACATATGCCCAAACTGATACATTGTTACATCAGAAAATTTTTCGAATGGGAACATTGCACTTGCGCCGGTAGGAAATACCGTCATTGTTAATCCACTCCAAACACACAAGTCTTTCCGGGGTATAGTGTAGTAATTTGTTCATGATCTTTATAACGGATACTAAATTCTTGTGGTGATAAATTGGCATCCAAAGTAAGCTCCGACGATTTTAATGCCCCATCTTCAAAGAAAATAGACACTGTCACCCCGCCTCTTGCCCGCAAGCCTTTTACATAGCCTGTTCCCAGTGCTTTTGGTAAGGCCGGCAGCAGCATAATGGTTTTTGGTGCGCTTGGCTCGGCATCGCTTTGCAGCAGCATTTCCGCGATACCTGCACATGCGCCAAAGTTGGAGTCAATCTGGAAGGGTGGATGTGCGCCAAACAGATTGGGATAACAGCCTCCCAGCCTGCCTACCGTTGGCCGCAATTGCTTTTTAAGGCATTCAAATGCCTTTTCCGCTTCTTGCAGCCTTGCCCATAGATTAACCCGCCATGCCAGTGCCCAGCCTGTTCCCTCTCCACCGCGTAGTTCTATGGTGCGGGCACAGGCATTTGCTAATGCCGTGCCGCATTTTATTTCTCTACCCGGATGCAATGGGTATAGGTGTGATGTATGACGGTGATATGGGTCATGTTCGGGGAGTTCTTCGCTCCATTCCAAGAACTCTCCTTTTGAGCCTATTTGATAATCCGGCAAACGCCCCAAGGCTTTTAGGAGTTTTTCCTTGATGACAGACGACTCGCCCAGTATATTGCAGCAATGCACAGCGTTGGCTAAGGTTTCCTTAATAATTGCGGTTGTCATAGTTGCCGTTTTGCTTACACTGCATGGTTTTCCTTCGTGCATAAAGTGATTTTCTGGGGATGTGGAAGGCGCGAAAATCAAAGTTCCGTCAGCATCTTCCACTAAAACATCCAAGTAAAACCGAGCCGCGTCTCGGATGATAGGCCAGGCGGTTTGCCTTAAAAAGTATTCATCCATGCTAAACAGATAATGTTCAAACGCATGGGCGGAAAACCAACCTGCCGCCATTGGCCAAAAGGCATAAACAGCTGCACCTACGCAATCCTCGCCAACAGGTGTAGATTGACCCCATATATCGGCATTATGGTGAACTGTAAACCCACCCGCGCCGTAATACTCCCGCGCGGTTTTTGCTCCTGTTATCCTTAGCCTATCAACAAAATCTATTAGAGGCTTATGACATTCGGATAAATTAGTAATTTCCGCAGGCCAGTAGTTCATTTCTGTGTTTATATTTGTGGTGTAATTACTGCTCCATGGTGGATGCAAATGGGGATTCCATATCCCTTGAAGGTTGAGAGGGATTGAGTCGGGTCGTGAGCCCGCAATCATCAAGTATCGCCCATATTGGAATAGCAGCGCGAAAAGAGCTGGATCATTTTCTGATTGCTCCCACTTTGCCAACCGCTCGGGCAGTATAATGATGGGGTCGTTCTTGTGCGTACCAAATGATATTTCTACCCGGTTGTATAAGGCTTGATAATCCTCTATATGGCGAGATATCAAGCGTTTATAATTTTGCCTTAGTGCTGTGCTAAGGTCTTTTTCGCAGCAATCGCGGTATTTTGCGTTATTGTAACTGGTGCGGCAACACAGCCGGATAATAACTTCGTCTGCTCCTTCTACGCGAAGGGTATCGTTTTTAGCTATGACTTTACCGTTAACCGTTTCAATATCTACAATGGCGGTAAAGGACAAACCACGCTTTTCATGGTCATCTTCATAAACGATGGGTTGGTCATTAAAGTGGTTTAGGGGGCGCACATCTGATGGGGCAATGCCTTCTAATACCAGACGGTTGTCTTGGCTGCTTATGTCGAAACGCAACTGACAGGTGAATTTGGTATCAAAGCTTATTGATGCTGGTTTGTTTGCGGCCAATTTCATAACAAGTACTTGGTCAGGAGCACTTACAAAGGACTCACGAGTAAAAGCGGTGCCGTTTTTCTGGTATCCAGATGTGCATATGGCGTTGGTTATATCTAGCTTGCGGTGGTAGTTAGATACATTACCGCCGATGTTGTCCATCTCTAGCAGTAATTCTCCCATTGGCAGATAGCCCTGGGTAAAGCTCCCTTGTATATGGGTCTCTATATGCTGTTGAGCTTCGTGATACTTGCCGTCCATTGCCAATTTTTGAGCAGTGGCATAATGTGTGGCGGTTCCTGGGATATTTGTATCCCTGGGATAGCCAGACCAAAGCGTATCATCATTAAGAGAAATCTTCTCTGTGGATACACCAGACCAGACCATCGCACCAATGCGTCCATTGCCTAGCGGCAAAGCTTCTTCCCATATCTGGGCTTCTGAATTGTAATTTAACATGAGATGCCCTCCTACTTTATCCACACATGCTCAGTTATTAGCTCTACAGAGGCGGGGCCGGAAAGTCCGTCCGTTTCAAAAATAACCAACTCGTTTTCCCCGGCAATAAGCAGCGGAGCCGGAATATAAAGAGTACGTGCCGGGCCTGCTTCCCAGTAGCGTCCCAAGTTAAAGCCATTTATAAACGCTATGCCTTTGCGGAAATTTTTATAGTCCAAAAAGGTATCACATGCGACATCTACATTAAAAATACCGCGGTAAAACATTGGCGCATCTGATGTGGCTGCTGCTGCACCAAACTTAGGAAGCGTATCAAGTGGCAGCGGGTATATCTCCCAGCCAGAAAGAGTGTTGTACCCGATGCGTATAGAGCCGGAAATACCACAAGGATAGGCTAAGTCTGGGCCGTAATTAACACGCCCCATATTTTCAACCAATATATCAAGCTGGAAACTGTCTTTTTGAGGCAGCGGTATGGCAATTGTTTCTTTGGGGTTGTTGCGGTATAACACACCTAATTTTTTGCCATCTACATAAACAACCGCTCTGTCACGCAGGCCGGTAATCGAAAGCTCCATTGTATAATCTTGCTCAATCAGATAATCCCGCGGTACAGGCGGTAGCTCTACTGTTTTGCGGTAAAGTACATAGCCTAATTCCTGCCCAAGTTCCTCCATGGTTAGAGGGCTTGCAGATAGAATTGGTTGCCCCAACTCTCCCCATAAAGAGCACTTTTGACTCATCGCAACTGTGCCATAGGCTTTTTTAGGGGTATTAGCAACAGCTATGGCCGGAGCGGGGCCGAAGTATTTTTCAAGTACCGCTTTACATGCTTCATAAACCGGGGTTATATCACCCGCTTCTGACAAAAGCGCGTGATAATCATAGCTGGTGGATGTTGGCTGATACTGCCCATTGCCGTCTATATTTGCACCATTCCAGAAACCGAAATTTGTACCGCCATGGAACATATACATATTTACAGACGCGCCGTTTTTAACCATACGCTCCAGTACATCGGCTACATCTGACGCATCGCGGGTGTGATGCTCTTCGCCCCAATGGTCAAACCATCCGCACCAAAACTCGCAGCACATATCCGGCCCACTTGGCTGAAATTGCCTGAGTACATCAAAGCTTTTTTCTGGCGCAGAGCCAAAGTTTGCCGTCATCCAAAGGTCGGGCAGTGTTCCCCCTGTTAACATTTGGATTGTGGGGCCATCTGATGTAAATAGCAGACAGTCAACGCCAAGCTCTATTAGTAAATCCCTTAGATATGCCAAGTATTCCTTATCACTGCCGAAAGAACCATACTCATTTTCCACCTGTACGGCTATTACGGGGCCACCCTTGGTGCATAGATATGGTACTAACTTGGGTATAAGCACAGAAAACCAGTTGCGGACTTTTTCCAAATAAGGAGGCCACGCACAGCGCAGACGCATATTGCGGTCTTGGTTTAGCCAACCTGGAAAACCGCCAAACTCCCACTCTGCGCAAATATATGGGCCTGGGCGGATTATTACTTTTAGGCCGAGTTTGTCGGCCACGTCTATAAAGCCAGGTAAGTCGCCAAAACCGTCAAAATTGAATTGCCCTTCCTTGGGCTCATGAAAATTCCAAGGTACATAGGTTTCTACTGTGTTAAAGCCGCAGGCTACAAGCTTGCTAAGCCTGTCATGCCAATATTTAGGGTGGACACGATAATAGTGAATAGCACCAGATAGTATTGGCACATCCTTACCAAAATACTCTTTAAAATTTGGGGTCGCAACCATAGTTATACCTTCTTTCTTATTTTATCCAATAGGCATTGGAATTAGCGTCTAATTTATTTTTATCCCGGCACATAACACGTATATAGTCGTCGTTACCGGATAACTCAAACTTAGCTTCTGTAATACCTTCCCCTTTTTTTGTATAACAGCGTCTGCCTTGGGTGTAGATAACGACTAATTCCGCTGGGGAGCATCTTACGGTGAGAATATTTTCATCTAGGGATATTTCGTGGATTTCCGGTGCTTGGCTAGCATAAAAATCTCCCTTAATAAGGGCATCCATAACATCAGCATAGGTAAGGCTCTTGCTGTTTATGCGGATAAATCCACCAAATGAGTCCCTGTCTGGCATATCTTTGGGGCCCCAGTTGTGGTTATCATCTGTTGAGAAACAAAATATATTCTGGCCTTGGCGTAGCATCTCGTCGTAGACTTGTGGGTTATAACCGTAATACCCTTCGTCTACTTCGCAGTTGTGGTTATATATTTCCATGGCAAATAAGCCTCTTAGCTTGCTGTATTCTGCATGGGTTTGCATAGACCAATATGGATGGTTATAGCATACTAAAAAGCCTTCCGCATTTCTTTCGGCAATATACTTATTAATGGCCTCATGATCTAGATAATCCATTTCTGGCATGGGTGGTGTATCTGTAATATCTGGTCGTGTTGCATATAGGTTAAGATGATAGGTTGCCAGCCCTCTTTTATTTTCCTCATTAATATTTACTTCACAGGCGTTTATGGCTAAGAAATTTTCGTCATTAAGATGTTGCTGGGACATTAGAAGATTATGATCTGTAAAGGCTATGATATTATATCCCCTGGCGATATAGGCCTCTTTGGCTTGCTCTGGAGTAAGAGTTCCATCTGATACGGTGGTGTGGCTATGCATGTTGGCTTTGTAAATATTTTTGTCATTATTAAATAGGAATTTTTTCATCATGTCCTCCTTAGAACAAAAAAATATGCTCCCCTCTATAACCAAGGGGAGCATATCATAAATTGCGGCAATTGTTTATGGGATAAGATAATTACGTTGTTGTGGAGTAGGGCGGATAAAAGGATTGGGTTCTGCGGTATTAAAGTTTTCAACCAAGCGGTTTACATCTGCTGCGGCAAAAACTTCTGAAAGCATAGCATCCCAGTCACTCATAGGACGCAGGCCGGCGATCATTTGCATTACCCATTCATCACGCACTGTTGCTACGGCTGCGTTAATTGCTGCGTTTTCTTCTAGCTGCTCTTGTGTAAACAGCGGAGCAAGCGGTGGGTATACAGCTCGTAAGTCACCACGTATAACAGCTTCGGCAGACATACGATACAGCTCTTGCACAAAAGGTGCTTGAGCGCGCATGTCAGACAAGTCTTCACGCAAGGTTACAAAGCGTGGTAGCAAGGTATTCCAGATACCCATTTCTAAGCGCGCGTCACTACCGCGTGCAAGAAACTCTGGAAGCCATTGTCTTTCACCATTTGCATCAACATAAAAGGACTCGCCTTCAACACCCCACTGGTACGCGATAGATACTTCCGGACTCCATACAACATCAAGTACAGAGGCCAAAACGGCAGGATGATTTACATCGCGGTTTGCGGCATATGCCCAACCGGGATTACAGCTTACATGCCCAAGACCAACCTGAGCGGGATTACCCGCCGGTGTTGATGGAGGTAAGAAACCTTGGAATGGGATTGGGTTTTCGTCCATTGCCCCAACTCCGAGCCAATCGTTTGGTTGCACACCGTAGGTATAGGTAAATGCCCAGTTGCCGGAGGCGATAACTACCTGGGTTTGGTCTCCGCTCATGGTCATAAACTCTGGATGGAAGAAGCCACGGTCAAAGAAGTCCGCCATTGTTGTTACCAAACGGCGATAGTCGGCATCATCAACCAAGTGATGGCTCCACTGGCTGGTGCTCTCGTTCCAGAATGCAAAGTTATGTGGGATTGTTACATCCATAATCCTGGCAAAGATGGTCAAGTAATAGTTCATTCCCCAGAATGTATGGAACGGTACGATGTCAGGATCTGAATCGGCAATTAGTTGCATTGCCGCTTCAAGTTCCGCAAAAGTTGTAGGTATTGCGATATTAAAGCGGTTTAGTACATCCATGTTGGCAAAGAAGCCATGAGGGAATTGGTCGTTATCCATGCTTGGCAAGGCAACCAATTGGCCTGTTTCGTTTGTAAACATTTCCGCTGATGGGTTGGCGGCTGCCATTGCGTTAAAGCTTGGCATATGATCTCTAAACTGATTAAAGTCTAGGAACATGCCGGAATCTGCCAAGCCTGGGTTCCAGATATCGCCCCTGGCACTTACCCACATAAAGTCAGGCATATCACCGGCATTAAGGTATAGCTGTACACGAGCTTCGCGGTCGCCATGAGGGACTAGTTCCCATTCGATTTCTACGTTACCAATCATTTCGCTGATTAGTGACGCTACAGGTGCATTAGGGTCTTCGTTGATACCAAGGTCACTACCAAAACCCCTAAATGTAATGGTGTCGCCCTCCCATGGTAAAAGCGGGCCTTCGGCAGATGCATCGGTTGCGATATCGCTTCCGCCGTTTCGGTTACAAGCTGCAAGTATTAGTAAGCCAACAAGCAGCGCGCACAAAAACAATGCTTTTTTCATTTTAATCCTCCTTAAAAACTTTTGATTTATATACCCTCAAAGGGAGTAGTCTCCCTATTAACGGTCTTGATTTATCCTTTTATCGCGCCAATCATAACGCCTTTGGTAAAGTATTTTTGCAAGAATGGATATACACACAACACAGGGAAAATAGTAGCCATAACCGCAGCACTGCGGATTGTCCTTGATGTAACCAAGGTGCGAATTATTTGCAAGTCCATATTTTCTGCATCTCGGAAATCCATAAGTATAAGCATACGCCGCAACATAATTTGGATGGGCATTAACTCCTGCCTACGCAGGAAAATCGTTGGGGTAAACCAATCATTCCAAGTACCTACAATGCTAAATAAGCCAAATGTTGCAAGTAGTGCCTTAGAACACGGCAATATAATTTGATACAGCACCCGGTAATGACCGGCTCCGTCTACATATGCCGACTCCAATAACTCACCCGGCAAACTTTTGAAAAATGTGCGGAAGACAATAACCGTAAAAGCCCCCACTGTACCGGGGATCATCATGACCCAAATAGAGTCTATTAACCCCAGAGCCCTAACTACAAAGAAGTAAGGAATAAGCCCGCCGCTAAAAAACATAGTTATAACCATATATATATTAAGAAAGGTCTTGCCCTTAAAGTCCGCGATAATAAATGGAAATGCCATCATAGCGGTAAGCAATAAATGTATAGTTACCCGCCCAACAGAATAGCCAATGCTGTTAGCAAAATAGCGGAAAATCCTGCCGTCCTGAAACAAAAACTGATATGATTCAAAGTTAAAGCCCACCGGCAAAAATGTTATCTGTGCAAGTACATCTGTGCCGTCACTTAGAGAAATCATTAATGTAAGCCACACAGGGTACAAAAACATCAAAGTCAGAATCCCGATAAAGGCATAATTTATCCAGTCAAATAATTGCATTCTCCTGAGCCGTTTTATTTTAGCCACTTATAACCCTCCTTTCTTTGTGGTGCTTACCAGAGCGATGTCTCGCCAAGTTTTTTGCAGATATAGTTTGTAATAACCAAAAACACCACAGATATAACAGACATACCAAGCCCCACCGCCGCTGCGTAGCTTTGGCTGCCCCCTTCTATACCAATACGGTATACATAGGTGCCAACAACATCGGAAGTGGAGTAAATCGCCGGGTTGTACATAAGCAAAATCCGCTGCCAGTCATTACCCAAAATGCCACCCATCGCAAAAATGAATAAAATAACCACCGTGGGCAAAATACTGGGTATGGTAATGTGAATAGCCTGTCTAAACCGGTTTCCGCCATCAATGCGCGCGGCTTCATATAATTCTGGGTTAATACCGGCAATAGCTGCGAGATATATAATGGAGCCGTAACCAACCCCCTGCCATATGCCAGAACCTATAAACAAAGTACGGAACCAGTCCGCACGCAAAAAGAAGTCGATACGGTCAAAGCCCATAGCATCAAGGCCAATATTAACCACACCGCTACTAACACTTAACATATCTCGAAGCAAGCCAATTACAATTACAGAAGAAAGGAAAAATGGCATATAGGAAACAGTCTGGACAAAGCGTTTATATTTGTTATGCCTTATTTCATTAAATAGAAGTGCTAGCAAAATAGGTGCGGGAAACGCAAAAATAACTGAGTAAAGCCCTAGCCATAAGGAGTTCATAAAGGCTCGCCTAAAAAGCGTATCTGTTATAATCCGTTCAAAATGCCTAAGCCCTACAAATTCGCTGCCAAAAAAACCATCCATCGGCCTAAAATTTTGAAAAGCCATAACAACGCCGTACATCGGAAAATAAGAAAAAATAAGTATGAGTAAAAACCCTGGCAATACCATGGTATACAGGGCAGCATTTTTCTTCAGGTTCTTCATTATAGGTGCGGATTTA
Organism: Defluviitaleaceae bacterium; assembly: GCA_009781725.1. GTDB lineage: Bacteria > Bacillota > Clostridia > Lachnospirales > WQUN01 > WRAN01. Next base: position 83,709 of record WQVF01000001.1, on the reverse strand, counting down.
GCTTGCATATTGGCGTCCTTTCGCGAACATTGTAGTCAAAACAACCATGAGAATACGGTATCATGAGCCCCTAATTGGTTCAATTGACAGATTTATACCTACGTTTTATTATTTGATTGGTACAAGGCAATCAAAATATGAAAGTCATAGCAAAAAAGGAGATAAAACATGCTCCGCATCAAGCAAAAACCTGTTTTGCATAAATATATAACCAGCGCGTGTTTGTTTATATTGGCATTGCTGGCAATGTTTGCTATTAGTACTTCAGTTCTTTTGCGTACACTAAATCAGTCTTTCCACGAACATACCGGGCTACTTGTAGAAAACGCGATTTCATACTTAGAAGACAGAATGCTGCTTCATGCCACCATTGCGATTACTGTTTCTACTGACGAAAGTATCAGAAACCTATCTTTTTTAGATGCTGCTACCAACAACCCAAGCTTCCTTCCCAGAGCACAGGCTGCAACCCAGTATCTTAGAAATTTGCGCGTTACAAATGATGCCATCGCAGATATTTTGGTGGTATATGACAACATACCTATAAGTGTTACCTCCAACGGAACATGGAGCACATCGTATTTGTCATATTGGGAAGCTTCATTTGGTGCCAGTCTGCACATAATGGAAAGCAGTGCCAGATCTGGGTTCTTTTCTTCTGGCGCGTATCTTGTTACATATAACAATTATTTCAACAACATCCATGTATTTGTAGTTGCTTACCAAGCGGTGCTGGAAACCATGCTAAACCGCATAGTACCCAATGATTACGGCACTTTTGTAGCACTGGATAAAGACAGTGCGATAATGCTATCCAGTGCCCACCCCCCCACAGGCCAACAGCCGGATATTATTATCCAGCGGCAAGGGCTAACGCATCATTTTTATTATAATCAGGCGGCGTATCTAAATACCTTCAATTCGATGATGTTTATGTCCATTGGCATAGTTATTGGCATAGTTGGCCTTGCGGTATTTATGTTGTACCGCATAAAAAAGGCACTATACGATCCACTGCCTCAAATCATAAAGATGCTGGATGCCTCTGACGATAATATGGACACACCAGCCCTGAACCAAGACGATGAATTTACACAGATACATGGTGCCATTGGTCGGATGCATATAAATCTTGTGGAATCTAATAACGCCTTGCGTATTATGGGAAATAACAATCGCCAATTCGCGTTTACCCAACTAATAACTGCCGAGGCCACAGAGGAAATAAAGGCCTGTATAGATCTTGGCTCGAGACACTTTTGCGCTTTGACTATCTTATTTGAAGATGATGATGGCAACAAGGATGCAGCCAGGACTCGGGCATTTGCAAGTGATTCTGCTATCTTTGACCGCTATCGTGTATATGGCATAAGCAAATACAGTGTGTACTATTTCTTCCTAAAGAATGAGGACGAGTATCAGCAGCTTGCAGATTGGGTAAGCAAATACCAAGAGCAGTCAGGCTTTAGTCTTTGCGGCGTGTCCAACCTGCACACCAGCATGGATGAAATTGCGACAGCATTAGAAGAGAGTCAGCAAGCCTTTTTCGCAATCCCGATTGTGGGGTTATCTATACAAAAAAGATTGGCGGTATTTAACTCCAGTGATACCGTTGCAGGAAGCGGTTGTAAAATTTCTGTTGCACATCATAACCAGTTAATTGCCGCGGCTATTGGGTGGGATATTAATAGTACCGAAGCTATAATGCTGGATATGCTATATAGCAATGAAGCCGCAAGTGTACTAGAAAAACGGCAGCTATTGCTTTATTTATATGACACGATATGTATGCTTGTAGGTGGAACAACACACCTAAAACGTTCCTTCTTGGAGAATATTTATAACCCCGAACTGCTATTAGCCAAGACCTTGAGTGACCTCTCGGAGCAAGCCCAACTAGCAGAAGGTAATGACGACATGCTTATGTGGTTAGAGGATAATTTGCACAAAGATATATCGCTGTCAGACCTTGCTACATCTATGGGCGTGTCTTATTCACATGCCAGCCGCTTTTTTACGCACAAAACCGGAACCAATTTTTCCGAATATCTACAAAAAAAGCGCGTAGAACGCGCTATGACTCTCTTGTTAGAGACCAGCAAAAGCATAGAAGAAATATCAAATGCTACAGGGTTTATGTCTATTAATACATTCTTTAGGGTGTTTAAGAAAAATGCAGGAATGCCCCCAGGTAAGTATCGGGAAATAGGGCAGAGTAATGATTCTGAACCTAAACCTCCCCAATAGATACCAATCCCACCACTTGTTCCAACATAGTCTCAATAAAAATCCCATATCCCTTGGCAGGATCCTGCACAAATACATGAGTAACCGCCCCGATGATACGTCCATCTTGTATTATTGGACTGCCACTCATTCCTTGGACTATGCCATTGGTTGCGGCCAGCAAATCCGAATCCGTTATTCTAATAATCATCCCCTTGGTTTCGTCACTTGGGTCCCGGTTCACACCTTCAATTATTATGTCATATGATTTAACTGTGTTGCCTACCACATTGGTCATAATTGTAGCCGGGCCTTCCCTGATTTGTGAACGAGTAGCAATAGGCATTGCTTGCGTAGGAAGATTTTCCATAAATGCTTTATCCAATGTGCCAAAGATGCCGGCTGGACTATTCAGATTCACGCTGCCTAGACTGCTTCCCGTATCCACAGTACCCTCCAGCTCTCCTGGGTTGCCTCTAGCACCTTTCACAATAGAGGTAATCGTTGATGGCATAATACGACCATTACGCACTGTTATCAGTTTCTTGGTGTCTACATCAATTATGCCATGACCGAGGGCACCAAAGGTACCTGTTTCAGGGACATAATAAGTCAAGGTTCCTATACCCTTGGTAGAGTCCCGGACCCATATACCGATTCGCCGTACTCCATCTGTGGCCGCCATTGCAGGAGTCAAGGTTACTTCAAACTCTGTCCCTTCCCGCCGCAGCAACAGATTAATATCTCCATCAGATTCTGCAACCAGGCGGCTTAAGGCTTCCTTGCTTTCGATTGGTTCGCCCCCCACTTTTATTATTAAATCTCCACCTCTAAGTATGCCGTCACTTGGGGTATGAGACTTGCCGTCCTCTCCAAGAAAGCTGCCTGTACCCAGGACCATTACCCCATCGGTATTGATACGAACACCTATTGTCAATCCCAAGGGCACAACTTCGATGTTAGATGGCTGTTGTTCCGCTTTGGCCTTGCGAAATGGCAACCCCAATGCAGTATAATCACCACTGTAGGCAGGAACCGTTTGGGGCGGCAGGATAGTACCGGCAAAATTACCCGAAAGCCAGCCCATAAGGGCTGAAATAAATAAAATTGAAATAAACTTAAATCTTTGATGCATATTTGTCCCCTCATTTGCTTATTATTATTGCATTAGCCTAGCCGATTTTGAGGAGACCTATACATGAAAAAATAAGGCGGTTGAGATACGAATATTACATATAGCGATTTCAACTGAAAGTGACGGTTTTTGTCACTTTCAGTTGAAACGCTTTCCGAAAACATAGTAATTTCAATCCCATATCTTGGATTGAAATTACTATAATATGACAATTAATAAAATCCTCATCGAAATTTGTAATCAAAAAGTAAAGTTGGGCTTTTCCCTTTATAAAAGTTTTGTTATACTTACTAAGGTTTAGCCTAATGGAACACTGGTTTTTTGTTCGGCTTCACAAGCATTCTAAGCGTGAAAAAATTACTTTCGTTTTACACATATAAAAAATGACGGGACGGGGAGAGTGCATTACTTATGGAGTACATTGTTATCAACGGCCAAAAGCCGCTAAAGGGCTGCGTGCAGATTGGAGGAGCAAAAAACGCGGCACTTGCTATTGTTCCGGCGGCAGTTGCTTCCGGAGGAGTTTGTATCATAGACAATTTGCCGGACATTAATGATGTCCACAATCTGGCCAATGCCATAGAAAAATTGGGAGCAACATGCCGCTTCCTTGACAAGCATACATTAGAAATCAATGCAGGCAGCATAAATACACATATCGCAGACTATGATCTTGCAACCAAGATGCGCGCTTCTTATTATCTGCTAGGAGCTTTACTTGGCCGCTTCGGCGAAGCCCATGTGCCAATGCCGGGAGGCTGCGACTTTGGGTATAGGCCCATTGACTATCATCTCAAGGGTTTTGAAGCCCTTGGCGCAAAATGTGTCTTAGAACACGGCTGGGTAAAAGTATCTGCCGAAAAGCTCATCGGTGCCGAAATTTACTTGGACTGCCCTAGTGTGGGGGCAACGATTAATATCATGATTGCCGCGGTTTTCGCAGAAGGCACAACCCAAATAGAAAATGCCGCTCGTGAACCACATATCGTTGACACAGCCAATTTTTTAAACATGATTGGTGCCAAAATCAGCGGTGCCGGTACGGATATTATCAAGATAAACGGAGTTGAAAGTCTAGGCTGTGGCCGCTACACAATCATCCCTGATCAAATCGAAACGGGTACATATATGATTGCGGCTGCCATCACCGATGGTGATATTACCGTAAAAAATATTATACCCAAGCATATGGACCCACTAACCGCAAAGCTTAGAGACATGAATTGCCAAGTAGAAGAAGGCCCGGACTATCTTCGGGTATATCGTGATGGTGAGCTTAAGGGCTGCGATGTGCGCACTTCTTATTACCCTGGATTTCCAACAGATTTGCAGCCTCAGATGGCCACCTTGTTATGTACTGCAAGCGGCACCTCCGTGGTTACCGAAACTGTGTTTAATAATCGCTTCCAATATATAAACGAGCTCAAACGCCTTGGTGCCAACCTTAAGGTAGACGGGCGCACCGCAGTCACCAAAGGCCATTGTGTATTTACGGGTGCCCAGGTTGGGGCAACGGATCTTAGGTCCGGGGCTGCATTGGTCCTTGCAGGCCTTGCCGCAAGAGGTGAGACCACTATCGGCAATGTATACCATCTGGACAGAGGCTATGAATGCTTCGAGAGCAAGTTCCGGTCACTGGGCGCGGATATTACTCGTATTGAGAGAGACGAATAATGCGCTTTTGTACTATCGTCAGCGGCTCTAGCGGGAACTGCACCTATGTAGGGGGTTTGTTGGTGGACGCGGGTCTTTCCGGCAAGCGCATACAGCAGGGTCTTTCCACCATGAAACTGCCCAACCCCAGTGCCATCCTAATAACACACGAACACAGTGACCATATCACTAGTGCGGGGATATTGGCGCGGCGGTTTAACATACCCGTGTACGCTACGCCACTAACGTGGCGTTATTTTTTACGCCACAATAAACTGGGAGCATTGAAAGATTTACAGATGAAGCACATCATCCCTGAGGAGCCTACAATAATAAATGACATCACGGTTACGGCCTTTGACGTGTCCCATGATGCCTCTCAGCCTGTAGGTTACACCTTTGAAGCAAACGGAAAAAAAATTGCCCTGGCCACAGATTTGGGCAAGCCAACAGACACTGTACTGGCTCATATGGAAGGAGCTAATATCCTTTTAATTGAAAGCAACCACGATATAGAAATGCTGGAAAACGGCCCCTATCACCGTGACCTTAAAGAGCGTGTGAAAGGCTCCCGAGGGCATTTATCCAATGTGTCAGCAGGGCAGCTTATTGTAAATGTAGCCTGGGAGGGACTGAAGCACGTAATCCTGGGCCATCTAAGCGAGGAAAATAACGCGCCTATGCTGGCCTTTGACACGGTAGGCCGGATTCTGGATGCTCATAATATTAAGGTGCAGCTTAGGGTAGCCGATAGGTACTACCCCGGGGAGATGATTGAAATATGAAATTCACCCCAGCCCAATCCGCGGCAATCACTCAAGACGCAAATGAAATTTTGGTATCCGCCGCCGCAGGCTCGGGTAAAACCGCTGTGCTTACAGAACGGATTCTCAGGCATATATCCAATAATATAGGGATAGACCGGCTGCTGGTCGTGACCTTTACAGAGGCCGCCGCGGCAGAAATGAAAGAGCGGGTTACGGAGAAAATCCATGCCTTGCTTAACTCGGAAAATCCGCGTCACTCCGGGCCTGACCTGGGGGACTCTGCCCAAGTGGGTGGGATTCCGGGTCAAGCCCGGGATGACGCTGGTATTGATATCCTGCATCTTTCAAACCAAGCCGCGCTGCTCGCCACCGCTGATATTTCCACAATCCACGCCTTCTGTCGTAAGTTGGTAAAGGAGCATTTTCAAGTACTTGATATCGACCCATCCTTCCGAGTAGCCGATGAAGCTGAGCTTGGCATACTCAAAAACCAGGTCATGGATGAGGTATTCGAAGAAGCTTACAGCCAGGAGGACAACGCCTGGTTTTTGGATTTAGCCGATGTATATGGAGGAAAGGCCAAGGATGACGGATTAGACGCTCTTGTACGCAGATTATATGGATTTTTAGAAAGCGACCCATTTCCTATGGCGGCGGCAACACGATATGCCCAGATGTTTACCCCTGACACAGATATCCCCCTGGATGATACCCCATGGGCCAAATTGGCCAAGAAGGAGCTTGAATCCGGACTTGAAGGCATAATCGATGGCCTGAATCAGGCAATGGATATATGCCGCCTCCCCGACGGCCCGGAAAAATACATAGATAAAATGGAAGAAAATCTAAGCTGTATTCAGGCTCTGAAAAAAGGTTTGGCAAAAACATCTTTTTCGGAATCCTATCAGGCCTTTTTGAACATTGACTGGGGGCGGCTTCCTGCAATCAGAGAAAAGGACCAGGTAAACGCCGCTCTCAAGGACCGAGCTCAGCGCATCCGGGACCGGGAAGTCAAAGCCCGGTTCAAGGACTTGGTCAAGGGCGTTTTTTTCGCCGAACCCAAAAAAATGAAAGCCGACCTGCAAGCCCTAGCCCCACGTGTCACAGCGATGATGACCTTAGTAGCCCGCTATAGCGAGGCCTTTGCAGCGGAAAAGCGTAAGCGCAATTTATTAGATTTTTCCGATTTGGAGCATTTTGCAATTACGGTGCTGTATCCGGGAGGCCCAGAGGACATGACCCCCGGCCCAGTGGCAGATAATCTTTTGGCAAAATACCATGAAATCCTAATTGATGAATATCAAGACTCTAACAAAGTGCAAGATTTGATTTTAAGCGCGGTTGCAAGGCAACGGTTTATGGTAGGAGATGTTAAGCAGAGTATCTATAGATTCAGACGTGCCAATCCGGGGCTTTTTGTGGAGAAATATAAGAGCTTTACGCCTGTGGAGTATATAAACCCAGAAGAAGAGCAAAGCTACATTGAGAGAAGTAATCTCCGCATAGACCTATCCCAAAACTTCCGCTCCCGGGCAGGGGTAATCGACGCCGTTAATTTCTTCTTTTCCCAGTTGATGTGCCCAGATGTAGGGGAAGTAGATTACAACAACGCTGCCGCCCTTCACATAGGTGCAGATTATCCGGCTCTCCCGGAGGATACCTTTCCGGGTATGTGGATAGAGCTGCTGGAGCAATCTACTCAGGAGGAGGAAGAGGAAGAATCCGTATCGGCAGTTATAGCCGAAACCAGAATGATTGCCGCCTGTATTCATGAAATTATTGCAACAAGGCGGCAAGTCTGGGATAAAGACGCTGGGATGTATCGGGATTGTAATCTGGGTGATATCGTCATACTGGCCCGTAGTGCCAACTCCCTTGCCAAAGATGTAATCGAGGAGCTAAAAAACTGCGGCATAGACGCCGTAGCGGATGTAACTGCCGCCTTCTATGAGCAGCTGGAGATTAAAACCGCTTTGGCATTCTTGCGGATAACAGACAACCCCCGCCAAGGTATTGATTTGACAACGATACTGACAAGTCCTGTCTATGACTTTACCCCAGATGAGCTGCTTAAGATAAAAAAATCTCCGGTTGATAATGAAAGTCCGGATTTTTACGATTATTTGATATCCCTTTCCCATACAGAATCCAAAATTGCGCTCAAAGTTCAACAGTTCTTATCAGACCTAGAAACCTGGCGCGCTGCTGCTGTTTATATGCCCATTAGCCGACTTATCGGGTTGATATACGATACAACGGATTACCCATCCCATGCAGCGGCTTTGCCCGGGGGTGATATGCGCCAAGCCAATCTGCGACTTCTGCTAGAGAAGGCAATCGAATTCGAAGAAACCAGCCTCAAGGGCCTGTTCCATTTTATCCGCTATATCGAAGGGATATATGCCTCTGACAGTGCAAACCAAGTTTCCGGCGCCGCTGCATTGTCCGAGGATATGGCTAATCGAGTAAGATTTATGTCCATCCATAAATCCAAGGGGCTGGAGTTTCCTGTGGTAATTGCCGGATTTCTCGGCAAGCAATTTAACTTGGAAGACGAACGCAAACCTATTATCCTACATTCCGAAAAGGGCCTTGGCCCCAAATATGTAAACTTGAAGAAACGCACCCGCTCTAAGACATTGGCTCACTACGCCCTATCCCGGCTAACCCGGCGAGAAAATTTGTCTGAGGAACTGCGCTGCCTGTATGTTGCAATGACCCGGGCAAAGGAGCTACTGATTCTCACAGGCCGTACAACGAACTGGGCCCGGGATATGGAAAAATGGTCAGATGCCGCCGCGGTGCCCGTGCTTTCAACTTACTACCGGCAAGGCGCGGGGAAATTTTTGGACTTGATAATGCCCTGCCTCCTTAAACATCAAGATGGGATAAGCCTAACCGACGATGATACAGACCGCTATTTCGATGAAATATATAACCATCCGGCCCGATTTGATATACGGGTACATCATGACCTTGTGCAGTTTGAAGCTCCAGAAATTGAACAATATCCCAAATATCCAGCCTCACAGAGCCCGCCCCCCCTCTCCATCCCTGCTGTTAATCTGCCCTCAAAGCTATCCATTTCCGATATAAAACGACTATATGCCTCCGACATCTCCCCGGACAGCACCCCACATCAAGACCCACCTCCCACCTTCGACCCTCCTGCTTTCCTTCAAGACCAAACCGAGGGGGGCATAACGGCAATGGCCTTAGGCTCCGCACTCCATGCCATAGCCGAGCATCTGGATTTCCACCGGCACACCACCATTGATGATATTGAACAGTTGATAATTCAATTAAAAGAAAAGAATCTACTGACACCGGAAGCCGCTATTGCTATAAATAGAAGTAAAATCCTGAAACTAGCCCTATCACCAATGGCAGACCGTATTCGCGCATCAGGCAATGTCTACCGTGAGACTCCCTTCGTAATGGCGATCCCCGCAAATGATTTATATGCGGATTTGCCCCAAACCCAGGAATCAATCCTAGTTCATGGCATAATCGACCTCTACTTCGAAGAGCCTGACGGGCTTGTACTGGTAGACTTTAAAAGCGAAAGCCCCGGCCCTGACCCTAAGGCCTGGATTCAGACACATAGCACACAGTTGCAAATATATAAAAAGGCAATAGAGAAAGCCACCTCTTCCAATGTAAAGGAAGTACTGTTATATTCCTTTACAGGTGGGGTTGTATTAAACGCAAATATAGCGAATTAAATGAGATTCGCTATAATTAATTATCTCACGGAGGAACCATCGTGGACAAAACCCCATTAAACTACATCAATAATCTGCACACCCTATTTGAAACCAGCTTTATGGACGTGTACCGGGCTACAACTACGCGGAAACGACACAGTATTTTGCCCTTTATACAGGCCATGTATCGCAGATGGTTCTATTCTACCATTGTAGAAGAAACCCCCATGTCCCCGGCCAATCTCCTAGAGAGCATCTGCCGCAGCCACAACTTGCCGCCGGCAACCTACCCTGTCGCCTATGCAAGGAAAAAAACTAATTTCACCGGCGTTAACATGGAGCTCAAAGAATATTCTCTTTCCGACCATCCCATAACAGCGGATTTAAAGCTGCTAATAAATTATTGCACCCCTCATATCGACCTGCCCGATGACAGACTCCTTGACGAAGACCAAGTCCGGGACTTGACCCCAAAGCTTGGCCTCAACGACCCTCATTATGTATTATACTTGGTGGAAATAGCCCTGGAGATGCAGCTAATCACAAAGGCCCCTTCGGTAGGGGTAAACCGATATAAACCGGCACCAAAAGAAGTAAAAAAGCTTGAATCCTCACCCAAAGAAAAGCTTTTACATGAAATAGTGGAAGCTGCCATATCCTTATGTGCAAAGAATCTTGGCCAGCTAATGCCTGATGATAATTTATTTACAATAAGCTTTATCCGCTCCATGCTTACATCCCCTATGGAAACAGATGATATTTTTGACCAAATATATGATATTCTAGGCTATGACCTGGAAGATTTAATGGAAATAATGAGCCATGGCCTGGAAGACGACCCAGAAGATGTGGACTTGGATTTGCTGATGGGTACCTTTACCACTGGGATATTTTTAGATAAATACTTTTTTACCCCTTTCGGTCATTTCATGAAGCTTATACGCCCCTTATATGTACTGCCCTTTGACTTGGTAAGCGAACTTACGGATTATTTATCTATCTGCCATGACACTAATGAAAGTGTTATGGCCTTCTATGCTCCATGTTCCTCTTATACCCTGACGGACCTGGGGCTAGAGTTCTTCAAAGTTAAAAAATCAGATGAGAATTATATAGATGTAAGCAAAACTATTCCCTTTGAAAATATCAAGGATAGTATATTTGCCTCCAAGGATTCTCTATCTCTCTTTGTAGCAGTTGCCCAGCTTATGGCACCCTTGCGCCGCAGCCAAGATCAGATGCCCACAGAGATTTATACCTTCCGTGTAAGGTTTGAAAAAAATAAAACCTCCTGGATTCATTTACAAATGCCTATAGACGCAAGCCTTCATGATATGTATATAGAAATTGCCGAGTTTATGGATTTAAAAGACAACCAAGATTACAGCTTCTTTCATGATAAAACAGAGAACCGCTTTGCCCAATATTCATCTCCAAAAAGAAAGCGCAGCAGCAAAATAGCAACAGAGACCCCACTGGACAGCCTGGACTGGGAGCATCAGCAGTATATGCTAATGGTTGCATATAACCAATCCATCCCCTTTGGCCAAGAAGACCCCACTGTACGTCTAGAACTGGAAATGATGCATAGAAAACCTGCAGAGCCGGGACATGAGTATCCTAGGGTTAGCCGGTATAGTAAAAAACTGCTAGATATAATGGAGGAGATGTAATGAAAGCAACCGCCTTAACTCGAGAAGCTTTGGCGAGGCCTCAAGACTGGCCCAAGGGCTACAAATTACCTAGCTTTGACATACTGGCAATGGAAAAAGCCACAGCCCAGGCCCCAACCTGGCTCCATATAGGAGCGGGGAATATCTTTCGCATTTTCATTGCAGGATTACAACAGGACTTGCTGGAGGCGGGGTATATAGATAAAGGCATAGTCGTATATGAGTCTTATGATGAAGACATTATCCCGGCGTCCTTTACCCCATATGATAATCTAACCCTTGCCGTTACCCTCAATGCCGACGGTAGTGTAGACAAAGAGGTAATCGCCAGTGTAGCGGATGCTTTTGGGGCAGACTTACCTAAGCTTACTGATGTAATCGTAAAGCCCAGCCTACAACTCATCTCCTTCACCATTACAGAAAAAGGCTACGCCGCAAATAACATATGCACTACACCAACCCAAGCAAAAACAGCAATGGAGCAGGTAACTGCCGGGTTATATGCCCGTTTTCAAGCCGGTAGCCCTCCCATGGCACTGGTAGCAATGGATAATTTTGCGGAAAACGGCACCAAAGTTGCCGAGGCCGTGGAGACCATAGCCCGAGCTTGGCAAATATCCGATGATTTCATTAAATATGCACAATCACAATCCTACCCCTGGACGATGATAGATAAAATCACACCACAGCCCTCTAAATCTGTGGCAGAAATACTAGAAAAGGATGGCTTTACCTCAACACAAATTACCCAAACTCCAAAGAACACAACCGTAGCTTCCTTTGTAAACGCGGAAAAGCCCCAGTACTTAGTAATCGAAGATAACTTTCCAAACGGCCGTCCTCCTTTAGAGAAGTCTCTTGGCAAAGGAGTATATTTCACCGATAGAGAAACGGTTCGCAAGGCTGACCAAATGAAGGTCTGCGCCTGCCTTAACCCCCTGCACACTGTTCTTGGAGTATGCGGCGTTTTGCTTGGATATCCTACAATTTCGGCCTGTATGCAGGATAAACGCCTGGTCGCTTTTATTAATCATGCCGCAGAGGAAGCCATGCCTACAGTGGCCAATCCAGGGATAATCAATCCACAGGAATTCTTGAGGGAAGTCGTCACTCAGCGGTTCCCCAATCCCTTTATCCCAGACACTCCTGAACGTATAAATCAAGATGCATCCCAAAAGATACCTGTAAGATTTGGAGAGACTTTAAAAGCACGTGCCGCGGTTGGACTTGACATACAAAACCTTGAGGCAATCCCCAGATTTATAGCCCTATGGCTACGATACCGTCTTGCAATGAACGACACCGGTAACCCAATGGAACCAAGTCCGGATCCCAAGCTTCCTGAATCGGTGAAAAGTATGAACGCACATGATTTGCACCCAATTCTCAGCGATAAAAACATTTTTGGTGTGGATTTATATGATGTCGGCCTTGGTGATAAAGTTACGGCGATTTTCGCGGAATTAATCAAGCCAGGGGCTGTAAACCAACTGCTGACTCAGTGGTATGGCGTTTAATATCGTATTGCACCAACCGGAAATTCCCCATAATACCGGCGCAATAGGCCGCACCTGTCTGATGACCGGTACAAAGCTACATCTCATCCGGCCATTGGGCTTTTACTTAGACGAAAAATCTCTCAAGCGGTCAGGCCTGGACTATTGGCACAAGCTACAGGTGCGTGAATATGAGAATTTTCATGACTTCATAGAGAAAAACCCAGACTCCAATATCTATCTGGTAGAATCGGGAACCGAAGCAAACTATTCCCAGCCAAAATACAAGCCAGGGGATTATCTCGTTTTCGGCAGTGAGACAACGGGGTTACCGAGTTGGTTAATGAAAAAATACCCGGACAGGATAGTGAGCATTCCTATGACGGGGGAGGAGCGGTCACTTAACCTATCTGTAGCAGTGGGGATAGTGTTGTATGAGGCCCTAAGACAAGTTGGATTCCCGGGGTTAACATATAGTGAATCCGTTTAAAAACAATCAAGCTTACCTCAGATGGAATCATTACAGCACATACAACTAGAGCGGCTTTGACCAAAATGACAAAACTGGAAATACTGAGTAGAATTGCAAAGCGATTATGTGAAGTGACACGGAGGAAACCCATGAAATTTACTGACCTACGCTCAGACACAGTAACTTTGCCTACGGATGAAATGCGCCAAGCCATGGCTTCGGCAGTTGTCGGCGATGATGTCTATGAAGATGACCCAACAGTATCTCGCCTGGAGGCCCTTTCTGCAGAATTAACCGGCTTTGAGGCAGCTCTTTTTGTCCCTTCCGGCACAATGGCAAATCAACTTGCCATAATGGTCCATACCAAGCGGGGAGACGAAATCATCGTGGGAGAGAACTCACATATTGTGGCCCATGAAGTAGGTGCCGCCGCCATTCTCGCCGGCGTAAACTACCGCATAGTGAGTAACCCAGACGACACCATCCGTGGCAAAGATATAGTCGCAAATTATCGCGAAGATGATATTCATTGCCCGGACACCGGCCTGGTATGTACAGAAAACGCCTTAGCCAATGGTACAGTCGTCCCTCTAAATATAATGAAAGATGCTTATCTAGCCGCCAAGACCCACAATCTGCCACTTCATCTGGATGGAGCCAGACTGTTTAACGCGGCGGTTCACCTGAAGGTAGACCCAAAAGAAATCACCCAATATTGTGACTCCGCAATGTTTGCCCTATCCAAGGGATTATGCTCACCAATAGGCTCTATACTGTGCGGAAGCAGCCTTTTCATAAAAAAGGCCCGTAAGTACAGAAAGCTGCTGGGGGGCGGTATGCGCCAAGCCGGAATACTTGCCGCAGCAGGTCTAATAAGCCTTGAAAAGATGACAAAGCGCCTATACCAAGATCACGAAAACGCTAGGTATCTGGCCGGGCTGCTCTCTGAGCTGCCACACATTACTTTAGACCTAGACAAGGTCCATATCAATATGGTCTTCTTTAAAATGACAAAGCCCAACTTCAATCATCCGGCTTTCGCAGCCGGTCTGCTGGAAAAAGGTATAAAAATAAACCCCGGGGATACGGGAGGGTATCGGTTTGTTACTCATAATGATATATCCTGTGGGGATATTGATTGTGTGGTGGAGGTAATTAGCAGCCTGATTGGCTGATTCATAGATAATTAGTTATATCCCCCGGTTTTTCCAAAACCCTATCAAAGAGCTCTATATCCTCCTTGGCCAAATATCCATACCCTGCCCCTAAAGCCAGTATATTGTTACCATGCGCCGCCTCTGAGTCCTTGTACATATCCCCAACCATAATCCAATCTCTTGTGTCGCGCCCGGCTATGATTCTTTTTACCATGTCTATTTTTTGCAGCTCGCCACAGTGTATATCGGTGAAAAAAGTCTTGATTTCAGCGGCATCAAGAGTGACTTGTACATGCCTTGAGCTTCCTGTACTGGCGATATATAGGGAATGCCCGCTTTCGAAAAGGTCGTTAAGCATTTCATATACCCCTGGGAATAAAATCGCCCGTCCTATCTTTTGGATGCTTGCGTCTTCGTGGTCATCTATTTCAGGCTCAATCTTTTTTAGAGTTTCCTCGGGCAAGGCCGGGAATAACTTTGTGTAAAACTCTAGGCCTCCCAGCCCCATGGCATCCCGTATTTGGTAGTCTGTTACTGCTGGCAAGTTATACTTTTTTTTTGCTTCGCCAATGGCCAGTGCGGTAGCAGTTGCTGTTGCTGCCAATGTCCCGTCCATGTCAAATATAATATGTTTTTTTCTCATGTTTTTGACTCCTTTCCATTTGCCAATATTGACATATGGAGATTTAAGCGTCAACATGTGTGTTGAGCATGGATAATAATTTGGAATCGGTATAAGGAGAAGAAAAATGAATCCGTATATGATCTACAATGAAACACAGGAGTTTTTTGAAAGCAGAAAATGTGAATACACAGCATATGAAATCGCTCAGCAGCCCCTTGTGTGGAAGCAGCTTAGCACCTGCTTAAGAGATGTAAAACCGGCGATAGATAGCTTCATGGACAGGCTAGGTAATCTTGCCGATATGCGTATTGTTATGACAGGAGCGGGAAGTTCCGGCTTTGCAGGGCGTGCTGTCGCAGGATTTGCCGCCAATGCATATAGCATAAACTGCGAGGCCATTCACACAACGGATATTGTATCTGCCCCTGAGACATACTTTCCCTCATTGTATAGGGATAAACCCACTCTGCTGATTTCCTTTGCCAGGTCTGGTAATAGTCCCGAATCTGATGGCACGGTGCGCTATGCCCGCAAGCGAGTAAAAAACCTATTTGAAATCGCAATTGTATGCGATGGAAGTAGCCGCTTAGCCAAAACCACAAGTGAGTCGGGTAGCGGCTTAGTGATTGTCATGCCTGAAGCTACAAACGACAAGGGCTTTGCCATGACCAGCAGCGTCACGACCATGATGTTAGCGGGCTTCGCAGTTTTATGCCGTAAGGACTTTGATAAAATTACAGAGGAAATACCCTTGATTGCAAACCAACTCGAGAAGACTATGACCAATATGGCAGAGACGGCAAAATCTTACGCAGATTGGGGCTTTGAACGGGCATGGTACTTGGGAAGCGGCCCCG
Source organism: Defluviitaleaceae bacterium (assembly GCA_009781725.1). GTDB lineage: Bacteria > Bacillota > Clostridia > Lachnospirales > WQUN01 > WRAN01. The sequence goes on along the minus strand of WQVF01000001.1, from coordinate 67,941 downwards.
TTACTGCCTTGGCACAGGAAGGCTCTCTAAAGATGATGGAGCTTACCAATGGTGCTGTTGTCGCGGGGCACAATAATGCACCAGAGTTTCGTCACGGCCCTAAAACTGTGCTTAATCCCAAGACTCTTACCATACATTTTATTTCCAGCAACGAGTTTACGGCAAAGTATGATATGGACATGCTTGACGAGCTTTACAGCCAGCGGGACGGCAATAAAGTCATAGCCATTCACAACATAGCAAATCCTGTGCAGGTAGATTTAGCGGTACCATATGACATCTCCGGGTTATCTGTATGCGCCGAAATTTCAGCCGGGCTGCAGGGATTGGTGTTTATGCAGCTTATTTCTATGTATAAATCCTTGGCACTAGGAATACCCACGGATAATCCCTCCCCCTCAGGCCTGGTCAACAGGGTTGTACAAGGTGTAACGGTTTATCCCTATTAATACAAAGAAGGAGTGTGAGGGAGTGGCAAAGCCACTACCACTCGAGGAGCTTCCATGAAAAAATACGATGTGCTAACCGCATTTGATATCTGCGTAGATTTTCTTATGGACTTGGGGACAATAGAGCCTGAGTTTGGCCAAAAAGAAAAACTTGTGAATGGTTATGGGCTGGAAATGGGCGGCTCTGCTTGTATTTTCGCCTGTCAATGTGCAAAACTTGGCCTTAGAACTACCGGCGTTGGCTCTGTCTCTGAGGACAATTTCGGTACCTTTATATTGGATTGCTTAAAAAAAGATGGAGTAGATATTTCGGCGATAAGAAGCAGCCAGCAGCAAACCGCGCTGACTCTGTGCCTTAACAAGGATGGGGGTGACCGCAGCATCCTCACATACATGGGTGCAATGGATATGGTGCAACCATCATGGCTTGAAGAGCTGCTGCCTCAAACGAAGCATTTGCATATATGCAGCTACTATTTACTAAAGGGCCTGCAAAGCGCATACCCAGATATACTAAGGAAAGCAAAGGAACTAGGCGTAACCGTGAGCCTAGACACCAACTGGGACCCAGAGGAAAAATGGGACGGCGGCATAAAAAATATCTTGCCCCATGTTGATATATTTCTGCCTAATGAAAACGAGCTGATGCTTATAACCGGCAAGGGCAATGTGCAAGATGCATTGAGCTATTTAGGCAAACTGGTGCCTACCATAGCCGTAAAATGTGGCGAAGACGGTGCGTATGCTTACTGCGAGGGGAAAGTGTATAAATGCGATGCCATGAAAGTAAGTATCGCAGATACAGTAGGTGCCGGAGATAGTTTTAATGGCGGTTTTATCTATGGTTTCTTGAACGGGCTCCCGATGGAGGATTGCCTAAAGGCCGGCACAACCTGCGGAAGCCTTAATGTTACGCAGCCAGGGGGAACAGCAGGCCAACCAAATCTTGCGGACTTGCAAATATATATATATAATAGACCTCACGTGCTAAAATAAACGTAAGGTGGGCCCTACTTCCTCCCTATACATTAGTGATGGTAGGGCCCTTTTTCTGGAACAAAACGCACAAACCACGCTTTTGTTTCCGGCCGCACCAGCAGAAATTGCGAAGCAATTTCCTAGCATATAAAAAAGCCCCGGATGCCCAGGGCTTTTTGCTATATAAAATCGTATCAAAACTACAGTACTCGCCGAGCTGTTACAAACGTCCTTGTAAAATAAGCACTATGCAAATTGCTGATTACGACACCGCCGGTTCGTGAGGAAGAAGAATGGATAAACTGCCCCCCTCCAATATACATACCTACATGGGATACCCTGCCTCCACCTGCTGTTGCAAAAAAAAGTAAATCTCCCGGGATAACATCGCTACGGGCCACATGAACACCGCTTGAAGCCATATCCCTGGACCGGCGGGGAAGAGTCACCCCAAGAGGTCTGAGTACATAAATCACAAAGCCGGAACAGTCAAAGGAATAGGGTCCGTTGCCACCCCAGCGGTATGGTCTGCCTAGATACCTCATAGCACGAGCTACAACATCACCTGTAACAGAGTCATCAATAGGTTGTGCAAAACGAGCAGGGGGTACAGTCAACAATCTACCGGGTACATACATATGATGACGTTCTACAAAGGCAAGCTCACCTTCATATATAATGCCGTACCAGTCGCCATAGTATGATACTACCGCAAAAGAATCCCCTTCAAATGCCAAGCCTATTGGCAAACCATCATCTGTATCCGCCAAGTCATATATCCATGCTGCATGGCCAGTTACAACGCCCATTGTACGATAAAAGGCCACCCATTCCCGAGCTATATATGCATAGCCAATATCGGGGAAAGCAGCCCTGAAAAAGTCACCCCTTTCCTCAACAACCCTAACAGTTGTGCCACGGGGTACGGTGGTTATGCGGTTGGAATCATTTATATACGGCGCGGAGCGTACATTTACCGTAGAACCGGTAACAGTAACATAGGTATCCGCCTGGACGACTTGCCCCATAAAAAGGAACAGCCCCAAGGTAAATACTGCCGCTGTAATAATTTTAAGATATTTACTCTTAAAACAGTACTCTGATACATTTCTAATCATATGTATCCTCCAATCTTAATACTTAAGATAAAACCGAGTCACGGAGGAGCAGCTTACACCGCTGACTCTCGTGGTTGCCATCTTGAATTTATTAATAAACTATTAATAAACTATTAAGGCAATTATATATTGGTGAATGATTTTGTCAAGAATTTCATAAAAAGTTTTATTTATGTTATTCTCCAAGGGAGTTTTGTCGTATAATGATGCCTGTTGCGGGTTATGAATAATCTTTGCGATTGGTAACTAGAATAGATTAGACCGCTTTTGAAATAGGGCAAAACAAGCTGCACTTCAAGCTTGTTTTCCTTATTAATTCGGAAGCGGCCCATTAAAGGACGTGAAAATTTGCAGCACTTATTTCTTATACTCACAGGTTTAGTCCTTGGGGCGGCCAATATTGTGCCAGGGATATCCGGTGCCACCTTAGCAGTCATTTTTCGGGTATATGACCGGCTGATTGACTCTATTAACTCTTTGTTCTCAGAGACAAAAAAATCCTTGAAGTTCCTGATTCCTGTCGGGATTGGCATGGTCATCGGGATTTTGGTTGTTGGGACGGTTCTTGATGGATTCTTTGATAGGTTTTCCTTTCAGACCAGCGCGTTTATCGCGGGGCTTGTAGCAGGAGGCATACCGTTTTTATATGTTCAAGCTACCTCACAGGAAAAAAAGCGTCCTATCCATTTCGTGACTGCTATTATTGCCTGCGGAGTGATAATTGCCCTTGTGATTTTAATGCCAGAAAGAAACGGCCCTGCCCCTTATGAGTTTGATATGGGAATGGCTATTACATTATTTTTCGGCGGTATGGCGGCCGCGGCGGCTATGATTGTACCTGGGGTAAGCGGGGCCATGGTGCTGATGCTCTTTGGGCTCCTTCCCACAGTAATGCATACGATTTCCCTGGTAACCGCATATTTAGCTTCGCCGCTGGACTTTGGGCAGCTTGGCCCCATAATACAGATTGCCATACCTTTGGGCTTGGGGATTCTTGTGGGGATACTTGTGGCGTCCAAGCTTATTGCATTTTTGCTTAAGCGATTTTTTACTATTACGTATTTTGCAATTATCGGGATGGTAATCGGTACGATTTTTGCGGTATTTTATAATGAAGATACCTATGCGAGTATCGAATATATGACGGTATGGATAATGGTCTTTGGCCTGATTGCCTTTGTATGTGGGATGGTTATTGCCCTATTGTTTGGCAGACGGCCTGTTGAAGAAAAAATCGAAGAAAAAAATACAGATGAAGTCCAGTAATTGGGCGCATAAATGTCTTTGCCCTCTCCATAATAAAAAGCATACCGAGTGGTATGCTTTTTTATTTGACCTCTTCGGAAACCCACAAAACAAACTTGAACTTCAGCTTGTTTTGTGGGTTTCCGAAGAGGTCCATTGAAAGGATGAGACATATGAAAATTAAAAAGACTATTTTTCTATTAATAGCTGCAGTACTCTTGATGGTTTTGGCTGCTTGCAGTAATTATGCCAGCGATTACCGTGAGAGCGGTGTTCACCCTCCTGCGTATAGGTCGGTGCGGACACGGTCCAGCCGGCGCAGTATATCGGGATTGCCTGGGCCTGTTCGCCAACGAACAGTACCTCTACCTACAACAACGCGGCCGAATCTGAGCAATCCTGTACCACTGCCCACAGCTCCATCTCGACACATATCCGCCATACCCGCCGCAGTATCTCCCACCCCACAACCTGCCAGTCCATCACCACATCTACCTCCAGTGATAATACCCGTCCCAGAATCAGCAAAACCGCACAACCCGGAAAAAATCACCACCACCGGCGGCAGAGTACTCGGCACCCACACTACAGAGTTTAATGAAAAGGAAGAGAATAGGGTAAACAATATCACAAGAGCAAGCAACAGCATCAACGGTCATGTTATCCAAAGCGGTGAGACATTTTCCTATAACCAAACCATAGGCCCTACCATTGAAAGACGCGGATACAAAAAAGGCATTATCTTTGTTGATGGGGAGAAAAAAGAAGGTGTAGGCGGCGGAGTCTGCCAGGTATCTACCACCCTGAGCATTGCCGCAGAAGAAGCGGGTATGACCATAACGGAACGCCACGACCATTCTCGGCCTGTGTCATACGCAGAAGAAGGGGATGAGGCCGCCACATCCTACGGAGTCATAGATTTTAAGTTTAAAAATGAAAAGCCCTTTCCGGTAGTGATAAACTCTACCGTCCAGGGCGGAATGATTTCGGTGGATATTCGAGAGGCAGGGTAGCCAATAAACCGTCATTGCGAGCAAGGCGAAGCAATCCAGTGGTTTTGATTTACTGGATTGCTTCGTCGCTGTGCTCCTTGCAATGATAGGATAGGGTACTACTCAACAACCACAGTTGCGTCGCTGCCCACTGTCAAGTAGGCCCTCGCGCCCATATTTTGAACTATCGGTCCTTGGGCCGTAAAGGTCCCGGGAGTAATTACCCTAGCGTAGTAGTAATACACCCGCATCCCATCAAATCTGTTGTTAAAATCAAAGAATATTACCCTCTGACCATCCTGCCTTGCATGTACCCAGCCTGAGCCATAAACCGGGTCCCTAAATCTAGCTGAACCTCGTACAAAGGCTAAACCTGCCGGCAAGAAGTCCGTTATAACATATGAACCGTGGATGGATTTGGCTGAGTAGTCGATGGTGATTTGTACCCGTACCAATTCGTCTTGCCTAAAGGCTCCCTCTACTGCACTGCCGCCCTCTCGCAGGAATGCGCGGCTTATTGTAATGTCATTGTCTACAATCTGGACTTCCTCCAAGGGAACTTGACGGATGGATACAGCTCCTACATCTCCTATTACATTGGTTATACTGAATCGGTTCATATTTTGGGTAGGAATCCTTAGGGTATGGCCCCATCCCCATCCATCGGATAAATCTCTGGTAAACTCCTCACCAAACAGGGTGTAGGCTATAGATGCTGGGGTTGGGTTGAGGCTGTCTATTTCGTGGGAGATGACTGTCAGTCGCTCAATCATAATCGTCAGGTCGCAGGTGCGCTCCCTTGCTGTATATTGGCGCAGGCCCTCAGTTTGAGGCATCCCCAGATTGGTTGCCAGCATTGCTATGGTTGAAGTGGCTTCCAATATACTGTCACGGCCCAAATTCTCATGCGCTCTATACAATGGTGCTACCTGTTGAAGGTGAGGCAGAATCCTCTCGGTGTACATATTTTCGGCGATTACGGTCTCCCCTAGCTGGGCAAAGCCAAGGGCGATAAAGGCCACATCTCGTACAGATAAATCCGTAATTGAAGCGTAGGCATGTAGATCCAAAAGAACAGGCTCGCCAAGTAGTGCAAGGCCGTAAAGTGCCAGCATTTTATTCTCTGGGTTATCCCCTTCGAATACATCGTACAAATAATTCCTAAGGGCATGTTCGTTTATATCTTCCCACAGGAAGGGGATTAGCCTGACGGTCATCTCAAGACAGCTCTCAGCATATGGGAAGATTGCCAGACCGCCATCGGGGCGTTGGTAATTTCTCGGCTCAAAGGGCTGATTATCCCAATGCCAAAGCTCTATATCAGGGAAATGGGCTGTTATGAGCCGTTCTGCTTCACGTCTTGCGGTCAGTCCTTCCAAGCGGGCACCTGGCACATGACGCATTTTCATAAGATCCATTAGGAATTGGCCTCGCCCGCGGTCTGTGAATGTGATATTGGTAAGGCCCTGGGTTCCTACATCGAAGACTGTGCTTGTTGAGACATTTTCATAGAAAACAGCGTTGTCAATTAAGCGATGTGTTCGCACAACCTGGTATTCGTGACGGAGAGCATCGGCGAGCTGAGCACTCCCTTCCACGGTTGCCTGTACTATAAGGCCGTGAGTGCCAGTCTCGGACATTTCCCATAATGGGATATTGACTCGCTCGAAGGCGAGGCCACTGGCTCTGCGGATTTGGTCTGGATTATTTTCGTCCCATATCTCAAAATTGACTGTCTCATTACCTGTAAGCTCGACACCATATGCGTTGACGCCGATGGTGGGTACATCCCCTACCAAGAATGTACTTGCAAAGGCATAGTGCACAAACATGGGAATGGTAACGATGATATCTTCCACGGTATTTCCGGCATATAGGTCAGGGCTTATGGCGGAAACCGTCACCCGCCAGGAAGTTATATTATCCGGCAGTTGGAAGCTAAGATTCGCAACACCGGCGGCATTGGTCTGTTGTGACATAAAAATGGCGGTATCTTCAAATACTGTTCGCACAGATGGGCCCGAGCCTCCATAGGAAGCATCATCAGCGGCATACTCGGCAGATTCAGGAGCAGCACCAGTCAAGCCCATTGCCATACCTGATCTCATTCCGCCCCAGTTCGTCCCATCGGATTCGAAACTACTATGGGTGGCTCGTGCAAATAGCAGGCCATCGCCTACGCTTCTATATAAGGCTTCCAAGGTATTTATATGATTATCTTGCAGGGCAAGCAACGCCTCGTCTACTACGCTGATATTTACATTGGCAGGGCGGGGGTTGCCATCCATGTCCGTTACCGTGACTCTCAGGCTGCTCGTATCACCGGGTCTGTATGAATCCCGGTCCGCTTCCACACTGATTTGCAATGCCCGGTTTTGAGTATTAAACCGTAGCCACTGACGCATTCCCCACCCTGAGTGATAGGTGTGGCCGTTAAAATAATAGGCGTATACCGTCACATTGGGGACATGTTCTTCCGAGAACGTGAAGGTAAAGGGATTCCCTGTCCCAACTTGATAGTAGAGGATTCCGTTTTGCATCATTACAAATAGGAAGCTACCGCTGTCAACGACTTCGAGGCCCTGTTTTACCGTAAGGGTAACTTCGTCGCCGATGTCATAGGTATGGTCCCATTCATGAGGGCTATATAGGAACAGGCTGTTATCCCATGTGCGCCACATGAAGTCGCTCCAGTCGCGACCAATAAACAGGCGGTGACCTATGGTACGGCCATTGCCATCTGTGGTGGTTATATAGGCATGGTAGCTTTCATAATCCCGATTGGGGACTGTGAAATCATGGCTTACCTCGCCATTTGCGTCCGTTGTTAAGGTGAATCGGTCGATTGTTTCCTCTCGGCGGTCATGGCGATAGCGAGGTACTACCCGCCTCTGGATATGGCAGTAGAATTCCCCGTCTCTGATAGGCACCCAATACACACGATAAATCCGTACATCAAGCTGCTGCCCTGCAACGGGGGTACATAGGAAGTCGGCCCAATCCTCGGCTGTGCCGTCGTTGATTCTGTCTAGGGTGATGTTGTTTACGTTAACAGAAATATTTGCATCCGCCCCTACACGGCTGGCTCGGGGCTGTACCTCAATATCATTGACAAAAACATCCACAGTATGGGTACGGAAGGTCGGCCCTACCTCCGGCAAAGTGGCCTCGGCCCATAATTCCAAATGGGAACGGCCTTGTGGAGCCCATTCCCCAGTGGTAGGAACGGGTCTTGCGGAGACAGTAAACTCCCCATCGGTACCGGTTACGCCTCGCCCTCCGGCAATATCTCTAAAGGCCCAGCCCCAGAATCCATAGTTTATTTCCAGGTCCGCAACGGGGGTGCCTTCGAAAAATTCTCCCCGAGCGGTAAATGTGACTTCTTCATCGGCGAAAATAGCCTGTCTATCCGAAGAAATCAAAAACTGATATGGGGGTGTTACATAATCTTCTACGGAAAAAAACGTAGAGCCAACAATGGTATCACCATGGCGTATGGTCAGGCTATAAAATCCCGGGTCCAAATGGGGTAATTGAATATTTCCTGTGTAAGCTCCATTGCTGACCAGGGCGGTCTGCCGGTGCAAGATATCCCGGCTGCCGGTATCCCACCAGCTCCAGCTCTGGGTTACCGTAACATTGAGGCTGCGGATATCAGAGCCGCTGGTGCGGTTTTGCACAAAGCCCCAAAAGTAAAGGGTGTCACTACGCTGGAATAGGGTGCGATCCAGTTGCAGTACTGCCCAGTAATTTTCATCAGCAGATGCACCCCAGCCCCAACCTCTGTGGCCGAAATGGCTTTCGAAGAAGAACAAAGTCACTTCCTTGCCGTCGGCGGCGACTACGGTCAAGGTATGGTCCTGCTCCAAGGGGCGGTTTACGATAGCAATACCATCACCGCTGGTGGTAAAATTGGCACCTCGATAGCTGACTGTGGCTCCTATTGCCGGTTGGCCTGTTGTCATGTCGTTGACCCATAACAGAGCTTGGCCTTCATCGGCTACGATTTGCACCCCAAGGTCTGTGATTTGCAATATTGATTGGTCTATGGCGTCTTCAGTTTGAGCACTTACCAGGTAAAAGCCAGGTGGTAAGGTCTCGGGCAAAACCATGGTTTCAACCCATGCATCCGCTTCCCCCTGCCTGTCGGTAAAGTCAAAGGTAAAAACGGGATTCATGCCACTTGTATCTATAAGGCTGTTTTCCCATGCAAAACGAGCCCACCATGGAGCATTTGTAAGCTGGCGCACCGCCCTTGTGGCCTCAATACGGCCTCCTAGGGGATAAACACGAACATTGACCTGGGAAAAGGTTCTGGAATCCCCGTCCCGCATAAAGTTAAGCTGAGGGGGCTCGAAGCTTGGAAATTCAGAATATCTATTGGCAAAGCGGAAGCTGGACCAGAACCAATCGTCATCACTCCGCCCTGTAGCGGCTGTTTCGAAGGCGAAAACATGGTCCGCTTCCAAGACTTCATTGGTGCCCGGCAGAGCTATCCCTGCCTGTATGGTCACGGTGTAAATCTGCTCGGGGGCAAGGGAGTTGAGGGGCATAAATATAGCGGTAGCTCCCCGGTTTATGAATCGCCCTTCCACCTCGGGATAAATAGAGAAGTACTCCTCGATATCCGTATGGTCTGGGCTGGTAAATGTGATTTCTATGCCTGTATCTGTGGGCACATTGGTAGAATGATTGGCGGGAAGGGTGGACACAACTTGGAATCGTACCGTAGTCTGGAAGGTCCAGGTGATATCCGATAACCCATCTCTGCTCAGCCGGAAGATATGCAGGCTATTGGCTTGCAAAGTCCCGTATGGGGTAATAAGAAATTCATTGTCCCCTGTACGCTCGATTAGAGGCTCCGGCTGTCCGTCAATGGTGATAACCGGCATATCTGCCTGACTGTAAGGGGATGTAAGGGTGAAAGTACTGGCTGTATCCACCCCGGATATCCCCTGCATAATAGGTACAAGCAAATACCCCTCTCGAGGAACAGGTGCGGCCACCACCCGGGCGGGGGCAATTATATTGTCAACGGGAGTAGGAAGATTAAAAAGTACAACGCCGATTAAAAGAATCAACGCTAATCCCCCTGCGATTATTTTTTTCTTCATAAAATTACGCCTCCTAACAGCATGTTGTTCGAGTGGGAGATGGTTACACCGCTCTCACACACTCCTTTGTTTGTATAACATGAGTCTAGCCTTTTCGCGAACTTATACGAATCTCGAAAGTCATCGTCACCAACGCTTCGCAGAAAACGGCCTAAAGCCACCGATTTTCCCCTCAGTTGTCGACGTGACTTTCTGAGATTAGTATTACTATCACTTTACACAATTAAACATAAAACGAATAGAAAAGTTCCATCCTCATGTGATAATACATTCTGCATTGAAATAATCGTATGGCACCATACGGATAATTTATTTTTCCATCAAAATATCCCAGCAATTATGGCATGATTGGATTTTGATTTCTGTATTACTGTACTAGTTAAATAATACAGTTACAACAATACATATAGTTGTTCTTGCGCCACTATCCCCTTTATGCCATACTTTGACTTAAAACAAGCGCGCCAGAATGGAGGTATCCATGTCCTTACAATTTATTTTTGGCCCTCCCGGCAGCGGCAAGACCTCCCTCTGCCTTTCTCAAATCGATGCCGCTATACAGCAGGAGCATCCCATTCCCCTATACTACCTAGTACCCGAGCAGTTCTCTCTTCAATCAGAGAAGCTGCTCCTTGTCAACCGGGCGGCTACTACCCGGGTGCAGGTGCTTAGCTTTAATCGTCTGGCCTATCGCCTTTTTGCCCTTCTTGGGGGGCCTACCGGACAGGTAGCCGATGATTTGGGTAAGACTATGGTCTTGCGCAAGGTTCTTTTAGAAATTGCCGATGACATGATTTTTTATCGCCGAGGTGCAGACAAGCAGGGCTTTGTTGAGTCCCTTGCCACGACTATTACGGAGCTTAATCATTACTGTATAGGCTCGGAGGATTTGCGTTTGCGCAGCAAAAATCTTGGCCCTGTTCTTGGAGCCAAGCTCCAAGATTTAAGTCTTATCACAGCCCGTTACCGCAATGCTGTCAAAGGCCGGTATATACTTGCGGATGATATGCTGGACTTGCTTGTTCAGAAATTGGCAGAGGAAAATGAAGATATTCCCTTGTTGAAAGGGGCGCAAATATGGGCCGATGGCTTTACAGGCTTTACCCCCCAAGAGCGGCAGGTGCTTGTATATCTGATGAAGCAAGGTGCGGACATAAAAATCACCCTGACTGCCAGAGATACCCCAGATTCCCTATTTGCAACACCAAGGCAAACTCAGGAAAAGCTTACCGCATTGGCTAAGTCTGCCAATATCACCGTAAATCCTCCGATACATATGAAGGAAAACTATCGCCATGCCCATTCTCCGGGTCTGGCTTATTTTGTTCACAATTTTTCCATGAGGCCCACCTCTCCAGGGGATGTTGTGAATAAATCTGAAGTTGAAATCCTATCCGCCCCAGACCGCTACAACGCGGTTTATGCCGCTGCCCACCGCATCCTTACCTGGGTAAACTCCGGCTATCGCTATCGTGATATCGCAATCGTTTGTGGAGACCGCAGCCACTACGAAAAAACCCTGCAAACAGCCTTTGACCGCCTGGGCATCCCCCTATTCGTGGACACAGAAGTTGATATTCTCGCCCATCCTCTCACTGAGCTAATCCGCTCAGCCCTCACCATATTCATCCATAACTGGAGCTACGAATCCGTATTCCGCTTCCTAAAGACCCGCCTCACCAGCCTGGACGCGGACACCATTGATATATTAGAAAACTACGCCCTAGCCCATGGCATCACAGGATTCAAATGGCAGTATGACTTTGGCAAAGGCCCTGAGGATGGGCGGCTACATTTATTAGACGCCCTCAAGGGCTTTGGCACCGGGCAGACCAAGGATACTGTTCGTGGCTTTAGTGAAAAAATATTCAGGATGTTGTATGACCTGGAAGTCCCTGAAACCCTTCAACGATGGTTCGACCTGCACATGGCCGCAGGCGACCCTGCCACTGCTCGTATTCACAAACAAATCTGGCCAAAAATCTGCCAGGTCTTTGACAAACTGGTGGAAGTTTTGGGCGATGAAAAAGTAAGTTTAGACTCATTTGCTTCGATTTTGGATGCAGGCCTTGCCCAGGTGGGACTTGGCCGTATCCCTCCTACGGTAGACCAAGTGGTACTGGGGGATATCAGCCGTTCCCGTTATCCACAAATCAAGGCAATGCTGGTACTAGGGGCCAACGAGGGTTCACTTCCCCCCATTACCCCAAGTCCCGGGCTTTTCACAGAAGACGAACGCATTCAGCTAATCAACTCTAACATAGAATTAGCCCCGGACAATCTTTCACGTATCAATGAGCAGTACTACGCCCTATACTGTACTTTCAGCCAGCCAAGCCAGAATTTGAGCTTTATCTACGCGGAAGGAGAACCAAGAGGCAAAGTACTGCGCCCTTCCTTTATGCTAAAGCGGCTGCAAAATCTATTCCCCGGCCTCACTGTCCAAAAAGCCCCTATCCTAAAGGAATACGATTCAGCCACAAAACCATCTAGGGAAGCCCCAACCATTTTGGATGCCGCAAAGGATATTTATGGCACTACAATATCAACCGCCGCCTCCCGGCTAGAAGCCTTTGCCAGATGCCCCTTTGCATATTTTATGAATTATCTCTTGGAGATTAAGCCCCGAAAGCTATACCAGGTGCTGCCCACAGACCTAGGCACTCTCTATCACGATATCCTTGCCGAGTTCACAAATAATATAGCCCAAGGCAGAGTGGATATAAACAGCCTGAACAGGAGTGCCATCGGCAATATGGTGGAAAAAATGATTCAGGAACAGGAAACAAACCTCTTTCATGGAACCGCCCGTAACAGGCATATACTTAATAAAGTACAAGGCATATGCACCGCCTCCATTTGGGCCCTAACAGAGCATATCAAACGGGGAAGCTTTACGCCTCTGGGGGCAGAGTTGGATTTTGGCCACAGTATAGATTTGAAAGATGGCCGCAGCCTGGAACTCACAGGGAGGATTGACCGGGTAGATATTCTCAAGGAAAAAAACGGGGAAGATTACCTGCGAATAATTGACTTTAAATCTGGTAAAACCCGCTTTGATGGGGCTGAGGTGGCCCAGGGTCTACAACTGCAATTGATGTTATATATGAATGCCCTAAGCAAGGAGATGGCCGCCAACCCGGCAGGGGTCTTTTACTTCCCACTTGACAATCCCATAATAGATTTCGACGCCGATATAGGTGAAAACGCATTGGACGAGGCTCTGCTCAGGCAATTCAAGCTCTCTGGCGTAACCGTAGAAGGGGATAATATCCTCGAGGGAATGGATAAAGGCCTGGCCCCGGGTATAGATTCCCCAGTTATCCCGGTAAAATTAAATAAAGACGGCCGTCCCGCCAAAACAGCAACGCCTCAAATCCTGACCCAAGAAGACTTTAAATCTCTTGCCCAAGCCGCTGAGGATAAGGCAAAGGAATTGGGTCAAAGAATGGCCGCAGGAGATATAGAAGCAAACCCCTGCCCCAAGGGCGTAAAGGCTCCGTGTAGATATTGCAGGTACGGGGCGATATGTAAAAGTGGAATAAATTGATTCCTTGTTGACACCCGTCGTTTTATGTATAATGGCACAAAATAAAAACCGGGGGGATAACCTATAATGAAACTCCGACATATACCCAATGCACTTGGCTTTGCTCGTATCATAATGGTAGCTATGCTTATTTTCGTACCACCACTCACCGCACTCAGCATTGCCTTATTCGTAGCCGCTGGCGTAACGGACATGATTGACGGAGCAATAGCGCGCCGTATAAAAGGAGCTACCAGCCACTTCGGCGCAGAGCTCGACAGTATGGCAGATATGTTTATGGTAATTGTTTCCGTTTTCTTTATACTGCCTGCCTTTGATATATGGTCAGGATTTTGGATTGCTATTTTGATTGCGCTTTCATTCAAGCTTATGTCTGCTGTACCTGGTATCATAAAACACCGCAAAGTTTTTTTCCTACACACAATATCTAATAAGCTACTAGGCCTGGTGCTATTTGTCGGCGGTATCCTGTACTTTATATTCGGCGGAATATTGGCGATTAATATTTATTTTGTGTTTTTAGTAGTGGCGGTGTTTATCATCACCACAGAAGAGATGGTAATAATCAGTATGCTGGATTATCCGAATAAGAACATAAGAGGGTTTTGGCAAATCAAACGGATTAATGAGGAATATAGGACAAAAGGGATTGTAGGAATATAAACATCAAAGGGGCTGTGCATCGTGCACAGCCCCTTTCTATTAATTCACCCTACGAAAATGCTCCCCGTCGCCCCATCCGCCAATCTCAACAAGGGTTAGTATATCTTCACCCAAAAAATTTCTGTTAATCTCGAAATCAAAAAGCACTCTTTCCACATCCAATGGGTTAAATGGATTGACAAACTCAAAACGCACCATATCGCCAAAATCTCGGCTCATAACCCACCGAAAATGCTCTTCATCTTCTATCATTCCCGTATTACTGTCTAATTCGTAAATCGTACCTGTGCCATTACGATTAAAGGTCATATGAATTCGCCATCTGCTATCTGCCGTATCTTCCCAGGTACCCACCAAAGGGCTACGGCGGCCAGCGAAAACAAAAACAATAACCAAGATAATAATCGCCATCGCTGCTACGCCGATTATGGCAAATTGCTTCTTACCCAGAGCAAGACTTGGCGTTGCTCTTACAGTCGGGGCAGGGTATGGGCTATGTTCAGGATGTAAGTAATAGCCAGAATCCGGTACATCCTCCGTTGGGGCCGATGCAGGTGTAGGAATCGGCTCTGGTGCATACTCACTGTCTATCGATTCTACCGGTGCAAGGTCTAGAACTGGGTCAAATTCCACCTCTGTCGGGGTACCGCATTCCGGGCAGAAAGCAGCCTTTGGGTCATCAATTCGTGTACCGCAATGTGCGCAAAACATGTTATTCCTCCTATCAGCTATACATACATATTTACGGCGAGTCTCTCGCCTTGATTTCTGCCTCCCATTTTATGACTTTATTCGTTATAATACAAGCATTCTTATAATAGGAGGCTAGCCATGCCAATCCCATTCGACCCACTAGTATCCCCATACCCATCCACTAGAAATCTCCACTACGCCCGAGGCGGGATGGTGGCAACATCCCAACCCCTTGCCGCCCAGGCCGGGTTGGATGTACTAAAAAAAGGCGGCAATGCCATAGATGCAGCAATCGCCACAGCAGCCTGTCTTACTGTGGTAGAGCCCACTTCTAACGGCATAGGAGGCGACGCATTCGCTATAGTATGGACCGATGGTAAGCTCCATGGCCTCAACAGTTCCGGCCCTGCGCCTATGGCCATTTCCATTGATAAAGTAAAGGCTCTAGGCCATACGGAAATGCCGAAACACGGCTGGATACCTGTAACAGTGCCCGGTGCCCCCGCAGCCTGGGCAAGTCTAAACCGCAGGTTTGGCAAGCTGACCTTAGAAGAATGTCTTGCCCCGGCAATTCATTACGCACGAAATGGCTATCCCCTATCCCCATCCCTGGGAAGAGGTTGGGCCGGTGGTTATAATTATTACCGCAGAAATTTCACTGGGCCAGAATACGCTCCATGGTTCGAGACCTTTGCGCCAAAGGGCCGTGCTCCTGTGACCGGAGAGCTTTGGAAGTCCGAGGCTCATGCCACAACATTGGAGGAAATCGCAGCTACTGGGGCTACTTCGTTTTACGAAGGAAGTCTAGCAGACAAAATTACCGCATTCTCAAAAAAACACGGTGGTTTCCTACGGGAAGAGGACCTAGCTGCTTTTGAACCGGAATGGATAGACCCCATATCCGTAAAATATCGAGGCTACGATATATGGGAGCTCCCCCCAAACGGCCAAGGTTTGGTAGCTCTAATCGCGTTAAATATACTAAATGGATTTCCCCCTACGGTTGATGCCCTGGAAACCTACCATCGGCAATTTGAAGCAATGAAGCTAGCTTTCACCTGCGGCAAGGCAACGATTACTGACCCCACCCACATGGCAATCCCCACAAAAGACCTACTAGGCTATACCTTTGCCGATGCCTTACGTGGGCAAATAGGTCCCAGAGCCCTTGAGCCCGCAGCATTCCTCCCACCAAAGGGCGGTACAGTATACCTGGCCACCGCCGACGGTGACGGCAATATGGTCAGTTTTATCCAAAGTAATTATATGGGCTTCGGCTCGGGAATAGTCATCCCTGGGACAGGTATTGCAATGCAAAACCGAGGGGCAGACTTCAGCCTTGACCCAGCTCACCCCAACGCCCTCACTGGCGGAAAGCGCACCTATCACACCATTATCCCCGGCTTCCTGACCAAGGATGGCGAAGCCCTGGGCCCATTTGGGGTTATGGGTGGATATATGCAGCCCCAGGGCCATGTACAGGTTATAATGAATATGATTGACCAAAAACTTAACCCACAAGCCGCCTTGGATGCCCCCAGATGGCAATGGACTCAGGGTAAAAACTTCGAGGTTGAACATCATTTCCCTAAAGCTATCGCCCAAGGCCTAGCAGCTCGAGGCCATAGAATAAGCATCCCCTTAGAAAGCGGCAGTTTTGGCAGAGGACAAATTATCCTACGGGACCCAAGCACCGGCGTGCTAATCGGCGGTACAGAATCCCGCACAGACGGAGGAATCGCATCATGGTAAATCACTATCCACTACTCTTTACCCCGATACACAAAAAAATGATTTGGGGGAGCGAAAGCTGGGATATCTCCTGCCGCCCCAATGAAATGGGAATAATAAAAAACGGCCCCAACCTAGGGATGACTTTTGAAAATTATATCGACAAAGATAGAATCGGTACTTTAGGTACACGCATTGCAGCAAAGGAAGGCTTCCCTCTTTTGGTAAAAATAATCGACGCAAGGGACACGCTGTCTGTCCAGGTGCATCCCGGGGATGACTATGTGGCTGGTGCTTCAGATACCGGCAAAACCGAAATGTGGTATATCTTATCCCCACCCACAGACGGGCAGCTAGTAATCGGCCTTAAACCAGGCATAACCCCCTTTGCACTGCGCCGCGCCTTTGAAACCGATGCGGTAGAGGAATGCCTCAACCGGCTGACCGTAAAAACAGGTGACATTGTCAATATCCCCGCCGGGCTAGTCCACGCTCTCACCCCGGGAGCCATAGTGGCAGAAGTCCAGCAAAATTCCGATATAACCTACCGCCTTTACGATTATAACCGGCGTAGCCCCGACGGAAATCCCCGCCAGTTACATGTAGAGGATGCAATAGCCGTTACGGATTTCGATAGCAAAATCCCAAAAACCACCACCCCAGGGCTGACCATAAAAAAAGGCGATTGCAATATGGTATACACAATCGCCAACCTATATTTCGGGATAATAAAATATGAACTATCGGGGAAATTAGAAGAAGCCTCTGACCCAACAGCCTTTAGCATTTTTACCTGTGTGAAAGGGGAAGCCGAGATAATGGGCATCACCATCCAAGCCGGCTGCTCGGTATTCATCCCCGCAGGGCTTGGAACATTTAACCTACGCTCGAAACCAGGTGAAACTTGCATATTAATAAAAAGCTTTGTGCCGGATATCGAAAGGGATTTTATTCAACAT
Source organism: Defluviitaleaceae bacterium (assembly GCA_009781725.1). GTDB lineage: Bacteria > Bacillota > Clostridia > Lachnospirales > WQUN01 > WRAN01. The sequence goes on along the minus strand of WQVF01000001.1, from coordinate 50,449 downwards.
CTGACAGCATATGGTTACACCAATGAAGAAATCATTGCAAATCTTGCACTAGGCCGTTGACATCCCTCGAAACCCGCCGTATAATACCCCGGCGCAAGAAAGAACTCTTCGAGCAGCCTCTCCTACAATTGGCGAGGAATTACTGCTTTCAATGAAAGGAGATTACCATGCCAAAGCTTAAACGCGGCAAACTGGCTCGTCTCACCAAAGACTGGCGCGGCACATGCCCATCCTGTAGCCGTTCAGGCGTAAAAGTCCTATGGGAAAAAAAGGACGGCGAAGCCACACTCAAAGTATGCAAAAGATGTGCTGCATAATAAGTTTCATTTCTAGTTAACCGCGCCGACATAGCTCAGTTGGTAGAGCAGCTGATTTGTAATCAGCAGGTCAACGGTTCGAGTCCGTTTGTCGGCTCGCTATAAATCCCCGTGAACAACTATGTTCATGGGGCTTTTTTTTATTATATAATACTTGTACATACATTCAAAGGAGACCACACCCATGAAACTAGAAAACATCCTCAAAATCCGGAAAAACTGCATTAATGAAATCGGAGAAATACTCTCGGAGGCAAATATTAAGGGCAAAATCCTATTTATCACCGATGATGTGGTGTATCGTTTATATGGGAAACAGGTGCTTGCTCAGCTTGAGGTACTGCCAAAATCGCATATAATTACAGAGCTTATCACGGGCAACACCCTGTCCTACGCCATGACCTTTGCTGAGAAAATTATTTCACAGGAAGTGGATTATATCTTGGGTCTTGGGGGCGGCAAGGTGCTGGACGTGGCCAAATATGCGGCTTATATCTCCAAGCGGCCATTTATTGCCGTACCCACTACTGTTGCTTCCGATGTAATTGCATCCCATGTATCCGTACTGATGCGCCTAGATGGTAAGCCCATGAGTCTTAATTCCATTATGCCTACTGTAATTATCATTGACACAACTCTTATTATGAACAGCCCAAAAAACCTTATTAAAGCCGGTATCGGGGATACCATCTCTAATCACTTAGCTCTTTTGGACTGGGAATATGCCTGCAAGCAGGGCCATGACAAGATGAACGGCTTTGCCTATCTTATGGCTCAGACGGCGTTGGATACCTTACTCAAAACTAAGTTCAACGTGATATGCCCAGATTTTATACGGGTATTGGCAGATGCACATGTACTTTCCGGTATCGCAATGAACTTTGCCGGCAGTAGCAGGCCCGTTAGCGGCAGCGAGCATCTTTTTAGCCGGGCACTTGACCATTATTGCGAAACGGCTAATCTCCATGGGATACAAGTGGCCCTTGGTACTGTAGCAATTCTCAAATTAATAGGAGAAGAATATGCAGAGATTCTGGATTATCTCCGCCTATTCGAAGTGGAGATAAATCCGGCAGAGCTTGGAATCTCCCAGGATACCTTTGTAAAATGCATGAAAGCCGCGCCCTTTATGCGAAAAGATAGGTTTACGCGGCTTCATACAGCAAATTTAAGTGACGAGACTCTAGTAAATCTCTATCAGGAGCTTGTTGTGGAACTATAAAACTACACAAGTTTATCTTATCAGTGCATATCATCCATAGCCTCGGTATTCAGGTGGACATGCCCCCCCATCCACATAGCCTGCCCCATACCAAATACATCCCGGAAAAATGGAATGGGTACATATATTTCACCGTCCACCAACAATGAGGGCTGCCACAAATCGACTCTTTGGCTGCCTATATTAAATATATATGTCCCTACAGTAAATGTGATTGGGCCCTGTCGCCCTTCCATTGATACTTCGGGCGGGAAGGAGTCGGCGATATCTAATACAACGCCTAAAGCAGCAGCCACCGGTGCCAAAGGAATATGCGTGGGAAAGTCCTCCCCTGGAGCTGTGTACCAATCGGCGGCAACACCTCTTTGCCCATCTATTATTATAGGGAACAAGGACCAGTCTATGTCACTATCTTGACCTGCATCTACATATAACGGGGTGTCAGCCTGACCACCACCTGATTCCGAGCTGCCGCCACATGCGGCTAGGGCAAGGATTGCTACAAGTGCAAGTAGTACATGTAAGTTTCTTTTTTTCATTATTTCACCTCATTTTTTTATTGGACCTCTTCCGATAATAGGGAAAACAAGCTTGAAGTTCAGCTTGTTTTGCCTTATTTCGGAAGAGGCTATCCCTTCTTTACAACGGCAATAATAGCCTTAGGTTCCCCTAATATGCTATATTTAAAATAAATAAAATGGATGTGCCCCCTTCTCGCGGTCGACGAGGGCGAGGCTCGCATAAAGGAGCTTATAAATGAATAAACCAATATTTCCAAAACGCGCAGTTGTTACTGGTGGTATGCCCTATGGCGAGAAGCCTTTGTATTTTCACCATGTATACGGTTATGCATTGCACGCCGACATATATACCCGGTTTCTACGGGACAGAATCGGCAAGGACAATGTTATTTTCGTATCAGGTACAGACTGCTATGGTGCAGGCCCCCAGGTTAAGCACGAGTCAATGGTAGCGGAAGGCTATGCCGGCAGTATACGGGACTTTATCGAAACCAATCATTTTTCCCAAAAGGAAGACTACAAAACCTGTGGTATTGACCACAGCCTCTATGTAGCATCAGCTTTAGGGGAAGCGGGAGAGCTTCATACCGCCTTTTCTCATTGGCTGTTCGAAACATTGCATATGCATGGATATTTGCGGTTAGAAGAAGTAATGCAATTCCACGATGAAGAAACCGGAGCGGTTTTAAATGACCGTCAAGTAGAAGGCCGCTGCCCTATTGTTGGCTGCAAATCCGAGAAGGCCTATGCTGCCGAATGCGGACTGGGTCACCAGTTTAGCCCTGAGGAACTTATTGCGCCCCTAGGGGTGACAACCGGCAAGAAGCCTGTTCTCAAAGGAGTAAAGAATTGGTACTTCGATATGGAGCGATTTGCCAATGGTTTAAGAGAGCGTCAAACCATGCTGCGGGAAGAAGGAATAAGCCGTAAGTTTTTGCTGTCATATATCGATGACTTCTTGAAAGACCCGGCAATACTAATAAAAACTGAAGACTTTGACGCCTTGCGCAAAGCTTGTGAGGAAATACCGTCGCATACCTTGGATATCAAGGAAGAAAGCAAGTCTGCAACTATTACATTCAAAGCTCTCAAAGACCGGGAGGCTGCTTGTAAAATCCTGCGCCAAAGAGGGATTCGTTTCCGTACCGGCACGACCCTGGTACCCTTTAGGCTTACAGGAAATGTAAGCTGGGGCATCCCGGTACCGGAAAAAGACGGGATTACCGGCCAGACATTCTGGGTATGGCCTGAGTCGCTCTGGGCACCAATTTCCTTTACTCAAGCGTATCTCAAGGAGAAAAACGGAACAACCGAGGGCTGGGAGGATTGGTGGTTCAACCAAGACGCCAGACAGTATCAGTTTATCGGCGAAGATAATATTTATTTTTATGCCATTGCTGAAATGGGTTTGTGGATGGCCCTTAACGAAATTGCAGGGCGAGACAGACACGCCAATATGCCAGTGATTGTTCCCAACCGCTTTGTCTTATTCCTAGGGAAGAAAGCCAGTAGCTCAGGTGCTGAAAAGCCACCAAGCGCGACAGAATATCTGGATTATTACACCCCAGAGCAACTGAGAATGCACTTTGCTCATATGGCTTTGCAGCATAATAGTGGTAGCTTTACCCCAAAAACCGCCCTGGGACAAACAGGCTTTGACCCGACTCTGGCAGAGGGTAATATCCTAACCAATGTGTACAACAGGCTGGTACGGTCTTGTTTTTATAGTTTGCAGAAATATTTTGATGGGAAACTGCCCGAGGTGGAAATTAGCGAGGAAGTCATTACCGCCGCCAATAATTTCATTGATGAATACGAATGGGCCATGTACCGTTTCGAGTTTTCCAAGGTAATCGATTTGGTTGATGTATATTTACGGGAGGCCAATAAGGCCTGGGTGGCTAACACAAAATCCGCTGACGCACTAGATAAGGAAGGCGAAACTAAAAAAGCCGCCACTCTAAGGGCTCAGACGCTAGTAGACGCCTTTCATGCCGTAAGAGTAGCGGCTACACTTCTGCATCCCTTTGCCCCAGAGGGCACCGAGAGGGTTGCGGAGTTCTTGAATGTTGGGGAAAAGCTATGGGATTGGGCGCATATTCGTGAGCCGCTCCCGTTCTTCTTGGATGAGGGCCATGAGTTTAAGTTTCTTGAGCCTCGGGTGGATTTCTTTTTTAAGCATCCAGCACAGCTCGGGTAAGGCCGCTAAAACTGAAATGGTAGCTGATGTGGGACGTGAGTTGTGTGGAAGTTATAGACCAAGACTGTCATTATTCATATTAAGATTAAAAACGCGCGTAGCATCTAAATAACATGGGATGCTTGCGCGTTTTACTAAATATACGCATACTACAACATGACAACTTTAATCGCTGGAGAAATCCTAGGTGCAAATTGTGCAATAAGCTGAGATAGACAGCTACATATCACAAAAGTGCCAAGCATGGTATGAGGTGTAACTCCTCCGCTGTTGATAGTTTCAGAGGAGCTCCAAAATCGGTTTGCAATAAATATAAAGATAGTTATTGCGTTAAAACTCACAAATATAACATGTCTTAGACATACATATAATCGTTCTTGCGCTGTTGGCTTAACTAAATAACCTATACAAAAAACCGTAATAATAATTATTGTTGATAGCTCAAATCTAGCAATGGGTGTTGAGGTGACTAAATAGTCAAAAAAAGTATAATAATAGCTCGAAGCATAGCCTAAAAACATAATAAATGACATTATTGCCCCAAATATTCCAAAAGCAAGAATAATGTTCTTAAATTTAGACCTGTATTTAGGCTTGTTGTTATCTGTTTTATATAATTTATACAGCCGAAAAATAATAAAACCTACCGTAGCTATTATGCTGAAATACATGGCAATAAATATGCCTTCGTTTATGACTACGCCCAATAAGTGAATCATAAAAGTTATTATAGCAGTTCCAGCGGTAGCAGTTCCAGCGGGTCCAAAACTAAGTAGTAAATCTCTCAAGACAGAATCATCACGGCTATTCATTCAATCCTCCTTTAGGAAATGTAATAGAATACAAATGCGAATATACAGTTCATTTTATTAATGCGATAAACAACAACCGAGGTATTATAGTCATATACTTGTTGCGATAGCACGATTCATGTTATATAATTAGTTTACTTGTTAATAGTTTAGTTTGATTGTTGGAATATGTCAATATTTACTAGCGACATATATGTATAATGCATACAGTTATTTGCATTTCCTTTGCCACAGGTGTTTTTATGTGGATTTTACATATACAATGTGATTAGTTGAAGAAACTATAGAACTAGCTATTTGTTGTGTTGATTGCAAGTATGAACTAAAGTTCGTACTGCATAAGGAATACTCGACTATAAGCTTAGCGAATGGTGGAAACCCTATGACGTACAAGTTGTTGATACTGATTGTTGACGAGTTCTCTGAATACAACTATAAGCGTAAGTTGCTAGGTGATTTTTGCAGAAAAATATATAGGGAATATGGAATTAGCAATGATGCATATATTATGATTATTTTTATTAAAATTGCAGGAGAATCATTAGAAATAAGCAAGGAAAGTGACCCTTCGGAGAAGATGATAGAGAAAGTAGGAAATAAGACTGGCTTTAGGAGATATAGAGCTGGTAAGGTTTACGATGACTCAAAGAAAAAAATAGAAGAGTGGGTTAATAACGCACTCGTACACGCCATAGAAGATGAAAAAAACACTGCAACTGAAGCGACAACCGAGGCTAAAGAAGCCGTATTGGAAGAAAAGACAGCATTGGAGGCAGCGGATGTAGCAGCTGATACTGAGACGAAGGCTACAGAAGAAGTGACTATGGCAAAGGAAACCTTGAGAAAGGCAATTGAAACTGAAGCAAAATTTCCAAGCTCCGCGGCATCAAAAAAAGTAGCAAGTGCTACAGAAAAAGTAACAGCCGCAGAAGCGGCTGCCAAAGTTGCCAGAGATAACGCTACTGAAGCAACAGAGCATGTTGTAATGACAGAAGCAGCTACTAAGGTCAAGAAAGATGCTGCTACGTCCTCAGTTGAATTAGCTGATAAAGCTGAAAAAGCAATAGCAAGTAATACCTTAATTGTTGTTGATGCTTATGAGTCAGACTTGCTCGCGGGGATACTAATCCCTTTAAAACAAAAACTAGGAATTGATGTTAAACGGCACACAACACGTTTTCCCAAGATGGGTTATTTGATTATTGCTATACTTGCAATAGCGATATTAGCTGCTGGAGCTACTTATGCAAACAGTGTATTCGAGATATTTCCACCAACCCGTAATGCCACTACGGACAAGCCTACACCAACTCCAATAGAGAGCCCTACGCCAATTCCAATGCAATCTCCAACACCCACGCCGTCGCCTACACCTAACCCCACACCTGAACCAGATTCAACCAACGTTGTAACTGTGACCGTAAATACACAAGCTCTTAATGTACGGAGTGGTGCCGGTGCCAGTAATAATATAATCGGACAAGTGTATTTCGGTAATGTGCTAACGGTTCTGGAAGAAAGAGCTGTAACCAGAAATCACATTTGGTTTAGGATTATATTTAATGATTTAGAGGGCTGGGTGTATGCTCCCTTTACTACCCCCCGTTAAAGGGGTGGCAGGGATGGTCACTCTCCTGCACGTTAATAATAATGTTGTAAACCTTCCCTCGTCAACTCAAAAACCTTTTCACAAACCTCACTCAAATACTTCCTATCATGGGACACAGAGATTATCCCTCCGCCGAAGTTTGTCAGGGTTTTACGTATTTCTGGAGCGGACAGAGGGCTGAAGTTACGAGTCGGTTCGTCCAGAACAAGGACATTGGCCTTTTTTAGCACCATATCTAAGAACAGCACCTTGGCTTTTTGACCGCCGCTTAATTTGCCGATTTTGCCCAGCATCTCGTCTGCTGTAAACTTCATGCTGCCTAGGTATGTCCGCACCTTTGTAATTGTATCTTTGTGGCCGTCTGTTGCTAGGAAGTCAATTACAGGCTTGTTGTAATCGAGGACTTCGGCATAATCCTGAGGCATATATGTTGCTGTGATGTCTTTGCGCGCTGCCAAGGCTTCCCATATTTTTTTCAGGAAAGTTGATTTTCCAACTCCATTTCGGCCTACAATGCCTATGCGTTGTGGGCCGTTTATATTTAGGGCAATTGGGCCGGAGAGCTGCCGCCCGTCAACCAATAGTTCCGGTAGCTCCATCGCAAGTACAACTTTGCCTTGGGGGATAGTAAGGTTGGGGTCAAACTGGGTCAGTATTGCCTCCTCCATGTCCGGGAGTTCTAGGAAGTCCTCGGATTGCTTTTCCAATCGTTTTCCCGTGGATTTTACGGCTTTCATCTTTTTCTTAAGGAGCCGCCCTGCGGAATCTCTGTCTTCCTTGGCAATATTGCGGCCTTGATGGTCTACCTTGTCATGTATTTGTTTCCAGCGCAGCATCTGGGCCTTGTGCTCGGCTCGCTGTTTTCTTGCTACCTGCTTTTGCTTATCAAAGGCTATATTACGGGCCTTTACATATTTTGCGTAGGTCGAGTAGGTCACGGTAATTTTGGCCTTGGTTTTGCGCATTAGCTGTTCCATATGGATGATTACGTTGGCGGTGCGCTCAATTAGGGTTTCGTCGTGGGAGATGAATATGACGGGCTGGCGGCAGCTTGAAATAAAATCTTCCAGCCATTCCAATGTGGGTAGGTCTATGTCGTTGGTTGGCTCGTCCAGCAGAAGAACATCCGGCTCAGAAAACAGGATTTTGGCCAGTTGAATCTTTATTTTCTCGCCGCCGGATAGGGTATTTATGCGCTGTGATGAAATTGTAAACTCTGTAGGGATGCCAAGGCGGGACAGAATTTGAGGGCTCATGGAATCGGAGAAATATTCCTCCAGGGTGAGATTCAACTCCTCCTCAGGGAACATTTGCGGTAAATAGGCCAAACTACCCTTTCGTAATATCTGTCCGGAGTAGTTACAATATCCAGATACAAGGGACTCGTCGTAGATTAGCTTAAGCAGCGTAGACTTCCCATTACCCTCCTCGCCGATGATTACGGCCTTATCCCCGGGATTAAGGACAAAGCTGAAATTATCAGCAAGATTTCTATCATTAAGGGATAGGCTAAGATTAATATTTTTGATTTCCAGCATAAAAAAAGACCTCGATTCCATGCCAGAATGAAGTCCTTCGAATGCGCAAACATACCAATTCCCCTCCTACAGAGGGGTGCCGCCAGGCGGCGGGGTGGTCTTACATGCGACTAAGAAATAACCCAATTCCGGCAACATAATAGCCCCTTTGTAGGGGTGATGTACTGCTACCGATTATTTTTGGATTATTGTCCTATCACACTCTGGCCACCAATCAATAGCAAACAATCTTCGAAACCGTGAGTGCCGAGCGGCACCCAAAACGCGAATCAAGCGTTTTTGGGCGATTTTGCCGCGACAGCAGTCACGGATTGAGAACCTGTTTGCTATTATAAGCTATGGTTAATCTAACATATCAGCGAGAAAAATTCAACTCCGAGCCTGCTTTTACCAAATCATCACAATACATACAGCTATACATCCCTGTATTCGACACCAGCCGGAAGGTGTGGGTCACCTGCTCTATGGATGTCACACAGCGGGGGTTTTTGCAGCGGAGTACATTTTCTACTTCCTTGGGGAGGCTTAGCTGCTTTTTATCTACTATTCTGTGGTTGGTTATATAATTTACCGTTGCGTTATGGTCTATCAGACCTATTACATCTAGGGGCAAGTTCTGATAATTTTCGATTTTGATAATATCTTTGCGGCCATGTTTATCGCTTACGGCGTTCATTATTAATGCCACCGTGTCACCTCGCCCTTCCAGGCCTAAGTATTCCAGTACCTTCATGCCAAATCCTGCTCGGATATGGTCGATTACTATTCCGTTTGCTATGCCTTTGATTGTCATACGGTTACCCCCAACAACGCCATAATAAGTGCCATTCTTATATACATACCGTTCTTTGCTTGCGGAAAATACATCGCCCTTGAATCTTTGTCTACTTCTGGGGCTATTTCATTTACCCTGGGCAGGGGATGCATAATCATTAGGTCTGACTTTGCATTTTCCAGCTTGGCCATATCTAGGATATACCGGTCTTTTAGTTTTACATAGTCCTCTTCGTTAAAGAAGCGTTCCTTTTGCACACGGGTCATATATAACACATCCAGGTCAGGCATTGACCCTGCCAGGTCTTGGGTTTCGGTATAGTCCGCGTTTTTCAATTCCTCCCGTACATATTCTGGCACCTTTAGCTCCTCCGGGGAAACTAGTACAAAGCGTACTCCATGATACCTAAGTAGTGCGGCAATTAGGGAGTGTACCGTTCTACCAAATTTCAAGTCCCCGCACATTCCTACTGTGATATTGCCAAGGCTGCCTTTTTGCCTTTTTATCGTCAACAAATCCGTCAGGGTCTGAGTGGGATGGTGGTGACCTCCATCTCCCGCGTTGATTACCGGGATACCGGCTACATGGGCGGCTACTGTTGCTGCCCCTTCTTTGGGATGGCGTATTACGGCGATATCCGAATAGCATTCCACCGTGCGGATGGTATCTGCAATGCTCTCCCCTTTGGAGGCAGAGCTGGCATTTGGCTCGGAAAAACCTATTACCTGGCCTCCTAGCTTAAGCATTGCCGCTTCAAAGGAGAAACGGGTGCGGGTGCTTGGTTCATAAAAAAGGGTAGCCAGTAGATAGCCTTTGCAGGCTTCGGCATAGTCCCGAGGTGAGGCAATTATGCCTTCGGCCTCCCGAAACAACATGTCTATCTCCTCTATGGAGAAATCAAGTGGTGCCAATAAATCTCTTCCTTGTAAACTCATATATATCCCCCTTCTGTGAGTGCAATCAATGCTAAAAGCCCGCCCCAATAAGTGCTAAAACCCTGCTGCATGGATGTTTGTAAATTCTTATAATCCATGGACTTACCTCCAAAAAAACGGCCTGCCCGTGAAATCTGAGCAAACCGTTAAACTTGTTCCCTTATTCCTTATTTATACAATCCGTGCATTCCCCAAAGAATGATGTCATACATCTGTTGACCTTGTGGCCGCTTTTATCTTGGATTAATGCGCTTAATATATCAGAATCATTAGATTGTCCTATATTAATATCAAATATCTGGCCGCAACTTTCACATATAAAATGATAATGCTCCGTAGCGCAGCCATCATACCGGGATACATCATTGGTAACGGCAATTTGCAAGATTATGCCCCTATCGGCGAGCTGACGCACATTGCGATAAACTGTAGCCTTACTGATGGAAGGGTGCTTTTCCTGTATCATAGAATACAATTCATCCACCGAGGGATGGTTATCCACGGATTTTAAGGTGTCTATAATAATTTGCCTTTGTACGGTATTGCGTTCACCCACGATGCCTCACTCACTTTCTTATGCGCACAACCATACATTGATACGCTTTTCTAAGTATATGAGAATTATTGTATGTATGCAAACATCCACCGCGCACATAATAATTCCATGATTACACGATTCATAATATACGGAGCCCTAGGCTGCTTGATGGAAGTCCTCTGGACAGGCCTAAGCTCCCTTACAACAAAGAATTTCAAGCTAAGTTCCACCACCTCCCTTTGGATGTTCTTCGTATACGGGATGGTGGCCTTTTTGGAGCCTGTGTTTCGGCTGATGGCCCCTATGCCGTTTTTGCTGCGGGGATTTTTGTATGCCATATGTATTTTTGCCGGTGAATTCCTCACCGGCAGTATATTAAAGCGTCTGCAAGTTTGCCCCTGGGATTACAGTAGTACAAAATTCCATGTAAAGGGCCTTATCCGCATAGATTATCTGCCGGCTTGGATTGTAGCGGGGCTTGTATTTGAACGGGTTTATTGGATGATTGTATAGTGCGGGGGCTTCTCGCCACCAACCCAAAATAATTTTTTCATGTTATGTATAATTCTCTCAATTGCGATGCATACTATCCCTGTAAGTACTTACGCCGCTCATAGCGCGGTTGTCGAAGGGAGGTTTGTAGGTATGGAAAACACGAAAAAGCACAACACAGACACAACCAATACCAAGAAGTCTGACCGGACAGCTTTTGCTGACGAACTCAACATGGACGCAACAACCAACAACAAGAACAAGCAGACTCACAACAAGTAACTTCCAAAGTGAATAAGAGGCTACCCGCGCATTGGGTAGCCTCTTATTTGTTAAATTTATTAAAAATTTACACAAAAGAGCATCCGCTTTTACAAACGGCTAAAGTAATCATTCAGAGCATCTTTATATGCACGTGGCACCAGGCTGTACAGCTTATCCATTGGGAGATTCCTGCCTCTGCTTTCAAAAACCATTTTTCCTGCTTTTTTACATGCGCATATCTCCCTCATGCCAACTCGCCACACAGGTTCATCCACGGATACATCAAAGTTGTGATTAGGTAATATCAGATAAGAGTTCATTTTTGCGAATAAAGAGAAATTCTTCCTAACTGCATTATACAGTGCATCAAATGCAAAGCCAGCTATTTCCGTCAATCGTCTGGTCAGTTTGTCTCGCTCCTTATATGAGTCAAAACACCTGTCATATTTATCGTTGCTATAGGGGGCAACGTAAATATGAAAACGCCCCGGCGCAGAAGGAACACCATCAACCAAAAGACAGCACATTGGAATTCTGTCTCCACTGTAGTCAGCGGCCTCGAAAACAGCAATTAGGCCATCTGCTCCCGTGGCAACGCAGTTGCTAGCAATCTCTACAGAATCACGCAAAGATATAGACAACTTACATAGGATATCAACATACATTGCCTCGGAAAACATCGGCATATCAACGATATAGCGATTTGCATACTTGTTTTCTCTTACATCTTTCGAAATCTTACTCCAATTACACCCCTCCCATGCTTTGCTGCCACCATTGTTTGCGTGGGGCACATCACAGCTACAGGAATTATCGCGGAGCAACATAAATTGAGGAAATCGATACGAATAATTATAGCCATTTCCTTTAAGCTTATAGCATAGGGTATATAGATTAGCGGATTTATTTGACAATGTTTCAAGCAGCATTTTTATTTCGCTGGGAGAATAATCGTATTCGATAACATTATCTAACAAGTAAAGCCGCAATCCCTGCTCATCTACCTCACCACGCATCTTTTTCGCATAATCCAAAGTAGCATATACAAAACGCGCAAGCCATGAGTTACTATACAACATCTCCGTGTCACCATCATAACTAATACCGGCTTCGTCCAACAGTTTGCGGAGCACCTTAAACATTCCCCCGCTGGGAGTATTGTTGTCTTCAATTTTCCGAATATAATGAGAGCAAAGGCTTCTAAAATGTTCGTGTGAAATACTGCGTTGCATTTCCATTGTTGCACTTATGTGCCGCAACGCATGCCGCCAACCGGCAATTACTCTTCCGCTATATGAAGGCAATTGTTGGATTGCATGTGTCAAAACACCGCGAGCCCTGTCCATGGTTACCGAGTTATCTCTCGCCAGTGGATCAGCAACATTTATCATGACGCCACGGACCGTGTCAAACACTCGTTTCTCTTTAATTGGCGGAAGAAATGCAATCTCCTTGTGCACAGTGAAAGCCGCGTCCGCCCTATATTTTTCTATGTCAAGTGCCTCAATACTATTTTCTGATTCGGCACGAAGCATTACCAGCACACTAGCTGTCGCAACAGTATTTTTTATACAGCGCATCCACATATCCAACCTTCGCTGTATGTCAAGTACGTTCTCACCTTTCAACAAAATAACATATAGCGCATTGTCTATCATAAACATGCCATGCCCGCTACGATACTGGGGACGACTAGAAAGGGCACGCACATTGAGTATCGAGTTTGGAGCAAGTCTTTCGCCACGATGCTTGCCATTGGTGCCAGATATATTTTGCATATCATGTACCTTAAGATGGGGCGATGTCCTTAATATACATTGTCCAATACAGTTAATAAAATCCCTTTCAGTTACATCAAATAGACTGCATATTGCAGTTTTTTTTGCATCTTTGTCGCCAATAAAAACAATTGTTGCCTGTTGACCTTGAGGAGCTAGGTCATATTCCCAAAACTCTTGTCTTGTATCCTTTGTCCCGTTTGCAAAAAAATGATTGGAGATATCTTTCAACTGAGTTTCCCTAAGATACATGCGTCTTTCGTCAGTGTATCCGCCGCTTTTAGACGCATCATAGAAAGTATTGATTTTCTCCTTATCATAACCAGACCCAATAAACATCCAATCTTTGCGGGTTAGTAATCGTTCCTGTATATAGTTTAAGTGAAGACGCTCAGCAACGAGGCAAATCAAACTTGGTACACGAACTTTGATTTCAGTTATTTTTGTTCTTGAGATATCAATATACTTAAGATTCTGTAGATTCCTAGACCCATTGCTATCTTTAGGAACATTAAACCAATGAGGGATTTCTGTAAGCTCGGTGGAAGATACATCAAGCCATTCCAGATTCTCAAACACCTGAGGAGGAAAGTCCTCCATATCACACCACTTTATCCGATGGCACTCAGATATATCTAGCTTTCTAATCCCATACACCTGGGGTACCATGCCAATACTGGTTTTCTTTAGCTCTAGTGTTTCAAGGCCGGACCGTACATCTTCGGCTGAGCCAAGGGAGGCTACATCCCATATTGGGTTGTAACTCAGGATGAGTGTTTGAAGTTTCTTTAAATCACATAACAAAGAATCCGGGATGGCCACTATCTTGTTGTGTGATAAATCCAAATACTCTAAACGCTTCAATTTTTCAATCCAACCAAAAATCCCTGTTCGCCCTTTTTTATCTGAGCTTCTTATATTCATATTGCTAAGTCGCAGCTTTTTCAGACTATCATTTATCTGGCTGCTACTACTTGTAAGGGGTGCTAAAAAAGTTTCACAAACATCGTCTCGCCTGTAAACACCTGACAGCTCAAGAGTCTCGAGCTCTATTTGCTCTGCGATATTATGAAGCATAGAGGGTGCTAAATTGACATCCTCTAATACCAACACTTTCAATGCATCGGGTTCAAAGTTTTCCCATCTGATATAGTCAGCTCTTTTTATCGTTAAGGATTTTATGCTTGTAAATACTTGTAAGTTTGCTATATCGACATATCTACTGTTTTCAAACACATATTCAGTTAAACTCACAGAGGAGCCCAGGGCAGTACGAATTTTTGCCATTGCAGATGATTTTGGGGTTTCACTTCCATATGCCATACAATCATCGAACTCAATGCGCGTGATGTTATTAAACACATCTAGAGAATTATATTCGCATAAGCCAAAAAAGACCGATTCGAAGCGAAGTACGCTTATCTCATCGGCCTGCAAATCACTTAGTTTCTCTTCAGTGCTTTTTCCGCGATTGGATATGACGAGGCATTCGGGCTTGTCTTCGTCACGCCATAAAACATAGCTGGTGCCATTTGTATCGAAAGCCATGCACTCATAGCCTGCAACACGGACATAACCCATAGCCCACTACCTTCCGTTGCCAAGGCGACGATGTGTGTGAAGATAACTCTGTTCTAGACCCATCTCCCGCACATCATCCAACCACCTGTAAATATTGGATACATTATATAGTAGGTGATTATTATCGTCAACATCCGTTAGTGACTCAAGGGCAGAGGCCATCAATGCGTATTCGCTTTCCAAATCGGAGTCGAAAATCCCTTGGTCGTCTGTGTTGATGGAAACAAACGCCTGGGGCGCAGCTGAGTCAGAGTCAAGCCAACGATTATAGAATCGGACAATGGGATGCTTGTCATATCTCCCAAATGTCCCTATGAGTCGGTTGGATGAGGGATTGCATTCAATTGCGACGCCACGCCTGCAAACATCGCTAAGCATTGCATTTTGCAGTTGCCTGACAATCTTTGAATAGCCTTCTGGAATATCAAGCGCGACGATTTGCTCGCCACAATCTCTGATTATCCCATTGTAGTGATATTGATGATACAATCGGCGCGCCTGTGTGTCATTAGCACGTATATGTTTGCAGTACTCGTCATTGAGGATGTTGTATGACTCAGAGAACAACGCATTTGCATTAAATCTGATGCTATTGGAAACAATAGTATAATCACTATATAATAAGGGTTCGTCACCCCGTAGGGTCCAACTATTGATATACGAGTATCTCTCCACATTGTGTTCGACATCAGTAAGGGGTATATTTGCGCGGAAGAGACACAAAAAATACTCATCAAATTTGTCTTTTAACCATGATTCAAAAGCATGATCGTGTATACCATATTTCTGAAGTGAATATAATAGAAATGCCATATTGTCGAGTGCCTCTTGGAGAGGCAAATATAGTCTTTTGCCTTTTAGCATATAATAGTCCGCAGGCTCGACTCCTAAGGCTAGAGCATGGCCAATTCTATCCCCATGTGACAATTGCAGAAATTTTATTGCTTCATAAACTGCGCGCAACCCACTCACTATATCTAAAAAATCTTCGCCAACATGGAAAGCGATGTGCAGCCTACTGACAGGTTGCCACTGATTATTCCGCTTCAACCTTGACGACTCATACCGCGCCATTCTAAACAAAGGAGCGAACACTTCTGGACGCGCATAAGACTCGTGATTGCACGCGTCAATACCATATAGTCTTGAGGCAAAGGGGCGGCTGTCTCTTTGAAGACGTAATATGTTCTTTACTTGTCGTCTATATTCACCACGACGTAGCTCGTCATGTCGGCATCGCATGGGGGCAAACTGCCCCAGGTTGCTACGAGCGTTAATTCTTCTATCCGGTTTCTTTATTAGATGCACAACAAAAAACAACTTTTCTTCTTTTGTCTTATTATCAGTGGTTATGCGCCAATAGTCCTCCATAGCCCCAAAGAACTCATTGTAGTTTTCTTTTGGCGCAATACGCACTTCTAAACTCTTTATAAATTTATGCTGTAAGACACTATCCAATGCCATTTTCAAATACGCTTTTTCATATTCACCGTACTTTTCTACAAAAATATCTTTTCGCCTTTCATAAACTAAGAAGTTTTGGAAACCCACTGCCATGTTACACTGCACAAGCTCAGCCCTCAGACGTATATACGCCATTAGGTATACAAAAAAAGGACGATACATCTCTTCTACGCCTTGTTGACGGCTGTATATTGCATAAAACATCCTATAAAGAAAACGATGTTCTCCTGATATTAGTGCATAGGCTCTGTCACTATCCCCTTCCTCATTGCTGGCATAGTCCAGTTTGGAGTCACCGTTCATTCTTTTTTCTGCCGATAACTTGTGCTGGAGATCGGCTACCCATGTAAAAGGTGTGTACTCTAATGCGCGCAAGAACCGGGATATTTCTTCATGCATATCGTTATTGTCTCCATCAAGCCAACGATACATATGTAATCGCAGCCACGCCGCGATTTGCGTGGTTTCGCACAGTGATAACTGCTCATCTCCTATTGGCGCACGGAAAAGTCTATCCCTCATAGCCTCTTGTCGAAACTCGCTTTCACGTGACTCTATACGGTTCATCAGACAAACCCATGACGCTAAAAAGGCGGGAGCACTCCCTTTTAAGTGAAAATGATTTTCTGCCATCCCCCGAGAAAGCATGTTACGCAGACGTATATTGTCCGTTTGTACATAAGGTGAAAAAAAGAAGTCACTTCTTGTGGCTTTTTCTTGGCGAGGGTCGTGATTGTGGCAATCCTCATGCGCCATGAAAGCACAAATAAATATAGACTGACCAATAGAGTGTACCGTCTCTCGCCATGCGACAAGCTGGGAGTGCTTACATATAACCCTATCCCCGTCTAGGCTTAGGACATCTGCGGCGATATCATTAAACAGGTGAAAGATAGTCGTCTTATCACCTTGGTTGCTATGCACTCCTTCACTGAGCTTTTTATAGATGTTCTCGCACTCGTTAAGGGAGAACTGGCTATACTCCTGCTGACATCCCCGCACGAAAACATGCTCCGGCATATAATCACTAAAATACCGCAATTGTTGCCTGGAGCCTGTCAGATTCTCAACAAGATGTGTAATTGGGCAATGCTTTAATAAGACATTGATTCCAATGGCATATTCCATGTCCATAATCAACTGTGCTTCCACATTGTTGATAAATCATTTGTCGTAAATGCCTGAACATGCATGTTTCTCGCATGATCATCAACAAGTATTTTTGCTGAAAACGGGAAGTGTGCACACTCCGTTATCTCTTTAATTCGTTCACCACTTATGGACTTGTCAGTAGTGCGCTTATAAATCTCTTCTAAAGCGTCACACAAAACAGCACCAAAGTAACGTGCTCCCATATGATATATAGTTTCTTCTTCCAGGTCCTCACGGTTATCTGCTTCCCTCGCCATAAGGAGAATTAGCTCGTCTAAAACATCAATACAGTTGAGGGAAAAAAGCTCAATCATAGCTTCAGTGCTCCACTTGTCTTCTCCGTCATCGAAATATTTGCTAAGCAGCTCCTCTGCGAATGCTTCCTTTTCTTCGTTATTATTACCAGGGAATACACTCGCGACACGTTTCGCGAAACCACTAACTGGGTATAGCAAGTTGAAAATCATGGCCATGTAATTAAACCAAACACTGTTATGCTGTTTGGCAGAGTCACGCAAACGAGTCTTAGTATATTGGGCAACCTGTCTCTCTGTCGGATGGGTTCTGTGGAAGGTATGGAGATCTCCATCGTGAATACGTCCTTCCCCAACAAAAAATAAAAGCTGCCATGCAACAGCATTTTTTCGGCGTCGTTGCATATTGGGAGTAATTTTTACAAAATTATTAAATGCGGCGCGTTGTTCGTTTATGTCCTCATATTTGCGTAATTCTGTTATTAGTTTGCCACCTCGTGTATCGGAGAACTTGCGCGTAATTTCGAATTCTTGTGCATCTGGTGTCATTGCAGCCAACTCATCAAATGAAATTCTATCATCGGTTTTTTGGCTCACTGCATTTGCCATTCCTCTACTACTAATCTCAGTCGGAGCCCTCCACCTCCACTCTAGTTGCTCATAAGTGAGTCGCAAGCGTGGGTTATACACCATACCATTGAGTACATTGCGGAGTTCTTTATATTTATCTTTGTCATCTTTGTCTATGCCTAATGCATGTCCACTCAAGTAGAGTGCTCTTGTCATGCGGATTGAGTACAGCATTTTCATGGTTGCAACAAAATGGCAAAATCCCTCGCTTGGGTTTTGGTTCTTTATGCTATTTAGTGCATACAGCGCATCACCGATGCTAATATTTTCCGGCAGTGCCCCGCGATCAAAAAGCTCAATGGGGTTAAGCATGTGCATGATAGTGGTATCTTTGCCGAATAATCCCTTTGTGAAAGTAAAGTCACCATCACAGCGTTCGATATTGCTCTTTGCGGAGTAATCCTCCAACTCTTTTATTAAGAATGCATGTATGTTCTCTGACGGACGGGAGGCAAATTCGCGAGCAATGCGTGCAAGCCCACGTGGGACCGCATTGGAACTCGCACTGTCCAATACCCATGATTCAAGTATGTTCAAATTGTGGCTTAGATTTTTTTCTGAAACTATATTTTTGCAAAGACCGAAGACATCCTCTAAGCCACTTAAAATCGCAAACATATGACGTAATGCTCTCAGATTGTGTGGAATTAGACCATGTGAGCCATCTTGGTTTTTTACAAGACATATCCCCGTTTTTCGCCAAACCAGCTCCATAAATTTGTCAACTAAGGGCCATGTCATTATTTTCCTTTTCCCATTGCCTCCGTCGTCCAAACCACTGTACTTGAACTCATATAGTGACATCTTGTCCGGCCTTAACACAGGCAGAGCTATCCTGCGCGGATTTGGCATCAACTTTTGAAGATACTTAGACGCCATCTCCGCCGGCTGCGCATCCAATGCAACTTTGATTGCGGGCAACCCCTTAAGCTGATCTTTAAAGTATTGCTCCAGCGAATCCGTGACTTGCTCAATCTTAACTGCCATAGTGACTATGACACCTGGTATCTGTAGGCAATTCTTTATTTCCTCCAGCAAATCGTAGCTGCCTGTCACTTTCATGTCGAGGTCATCGATTGGAATTACTAGGGTGTCATACTTGCCCCATATCATAAACCTTTCGAAAAGGTTCCATAGCCTATCTTTCAGGAGCGTGGACGCGGTTAGCTTTTCCAAGGACTCCATCCCGTCATTATTGTTTTTGACAGCTTCTTTGACACCTGTGTAAATTGTTTTAAGGGCATCATGAACCTTCTCGCAGTGTTCAAAAACTTCACGGGTAGTGTTCCTGTTTATTTCGCCTCCGGGGCTTTCATTAATTGTCTTGTGGACCACTTGATATATACGAGACACAATCGCGCCAACAAGACGCTCATCCTGTGCAAACTCAGTAGGATCGATAACAGGCAAGACAAAGAGTTTCTGCTTTACTTTTTCCTTGACCTCAGGCAGGGCCTCTATATGTGCTACAATATTCTCTGTAAATTTGCGCATCACAGTACTCTTGCCACTGCCACGATCCCCTGTAAATACAATTAGGCTGTTGTGTTCAAGTGGGTGGTTTTGTCCGTCTTTGTCTCTAGTATCTTTATCAGGACTGGCCGACACAAGATCCTTTGCTATTTTTGCGGCATCGGTAATACAATGCCAGATTAGTGCATTTGTTTTTTCGGTGATTTCATTTTCATCAAAAGAGTGGAAATTAATTACGTATTGCTCCTTAGCAAATTCTGTTTTGCTTTCTGGGTTCACGGTATTCACACCTCTCTAATCACACCTATAGCCTACACACAACAACAGTTATAGTGATTCATCTTTTAAATGAGCAAGCTCATTAAAGGTAAACGACTATAGTCGCCCCCACAAAAAGCACATGGGCTTTTTGTGAAACGTACTAAAATAAAGAAATGGGTATCAAGTACCTATAGCACATTTCAAAACGGTAATAATGAAAATAAAATTTACTATCTTTCTGCATTATTTTACACTATTTGCGTATAAAATGCAAAGAGTCATATTGCTGTTAACTTGCAAATCAATATGATTATACGTGTTTGAAATTATATGTATAATCGCTATAATCCTAATTGGAAATATATGGCATATTTTGCGTGGAGGCTACATTTCCCTATTTACAATATCCCTAAACCGCTCCATTCTCGTAGTCTGATAAATCGTAAACCTCGGCAATCTAAATGGGTCCGTATCGGCAGTTACATAACCTCTATTCACAGTAAAGGCCATACTAATTCCAGCCTCCTGAAGAGCTTCGATTACTGTTTCGTTAAACATCCCAAGGGGATATGCATAGGCCCGGCGATTGGTGACAAATTCGAAGCTAAGGCGGGTATCTGCGATAATTTCTTCCTTGGTTGATGCAACCAGCAAAGTTCGCCCGTCTTCAGCACGGTCATGGAGTGCATGGGAATGGCTGGCGGTTTCGAATACAATCGACGCCCTGCGAAGTGTAATTGCGGCGGTATGGGTCAAGCTGCTGTAATCCATAGGTGGCTGTACGTCGCCCAAGACTTCTGAATTTCCGGTAATAGGAAAAAGCACCGCCCGAAGTCCATACCTCTCAAGAATCGGATATGCATATACAAAGTTGGAATAATACCCGTCATCAAAATGTATCATCACGCTATTTTGCGGCAAAGGCCGCCCGTGATAAAGAAATGCCTCAAGCTCATGCAAGGTAGGTGTATAAAAACTATTATCTCGAAGATAGCGCATTTGCTCAGCAAAGTTCTCTGTGCTGATGGTCCAGGCATTGTCATAGAAATGGGTGTTTACCTCATCAGGAAGGATATGATGATATATTAAGACGGGTACATGTGTTGCAGGGGTACTGGATATGATAAAGGAGTTGTTTATAAACCCAACCCCAACCCCAAGATAATCCACAATAAAACAGCGGGTAACCATAACCCGCTCACCGATAATGGTAATGGGAGCGGCCAAAGTCACCCTTCGGCCGTTGACAATGGCCTGTCGACATCTGACGGTTATTATTATAGTTTGGTCACCTTGGCGGATAATTACATGCCGCCCATGTCCACTCCACGATATGCTTCCGCCGATGCTATCTACCACATCCCATAAAGGCAGCAATCCCCCTTGAGCTGGTGTACTTACTTCGGCCCCGTCAATAATGACGCGGTTGCCGTCAGCATGAGCTGTAATTCCGGCAAATGCCATAACTAGTAACAATAACGAAAAGAATATTTTCATGACTCACCCCGTTGATAAAAATTGCAGTGTTCTATGTATAGCGATTTCAATTGAGAGTGATGGTTTTATCATTCCTAATTGAAACATTTTTAAAGCCATAGCAATTTCAATCCCCTACTTTGGACTGAAATTGCTATAAATCAGGGGAGCTCTCTAGGAAAGCCCCCCTCGTAATTTACTGTTTACTTATTCTTCAAATTAAACCAAGCTCCAAGCCCTGGATACTCGGCTACTTCGTCCAACTCTTCCTCTATACGGAGTAGTTGGTTGTACTTGGCTACTCTGTCTGACCTTGCGGGCGCACCGGTTTTAATTTGTCCTGCGTTTACCGCTACAGATATATCGGCGATGGTGGCGTCTTCTGTTTCGCCGCTTCTGTGGCTTATTACTGTGGTCATATTATTGCGATGAGCCAGTGCAATTGTTGCGAAGGTCTCGGTTAGGGTGCCGATTTGGTTTACCTTTACCAGAATAGAATTGCCTGTATCCGTGTCAATGCCACGCTGTAGACGTTCGGTATTAGTTACGAACAGGTCATCCCCTACTATTTGGACTCGCTTGCCTAAGCGGTCGGTCATTAGCTTCCAGCCATCCCAATCCTCTTCGTCGAATCCGTCTTCGATTGAGATTAGCGGATATTTATCCACTAGAGCTTCGTACATTTGCACCATTTCTTCCGAGGTACGATATACTTCCTTGCCCGTCATTTGGCTTTCTCCTGCGAAGTAGTACAGGCCTTCCTTGCCTTTTTTCTTGGCGTCACCGTAAAGTTCTGTTGCAGCTACATCCAGAGCCAGGCGGATTTCCGTGCCAGGTTCGTATCCTGCTTCTTTTACCGCTTCAAGGATTAGTTCAATTACCTCATCTGGGGTAGCAAGGTCAGGGGCAAAGCCGCCTTCGTCGCCGATTGCTGTGGCAAGGCCGCGGGCTTTGAGTAATTTTTTAAGCTTATGATAAATCTCGGCACACCACTGGAGTGCCTCTTTGAAAGTGGCTGCTCCTACTGGCATAATCATAAATTCTTGGAAGTCTACAGTATTGTCGGCGTGCTTGCCGCCGTTTAGGATATTCATCATTGGAACGGGGAGTTGCTTAGCATTAAATCCGCCTAAATATTGATACAGTGGCATTTTAAGAGCAACAGCGGCGGCTTTGGCCACTGCCATTGATACGCCCAGGATGGCATTGGCACCCAAGGCTTCTTTATTGGGAGTGCCGTCTAGTTCCAGCATTTTTTGGTCAACAGCTACTTGGTCAATGGCGTTCATACCGCAGATTTCATCTGCGATTTTGTCATTGATGTTGGAAACGGCCTTTTCTACCCCAAGACCCAGGTATCTTTCTCCACCGTCACGAAGCTCAACGGCTTCGAATGCGCCTGTGGACGCACCTGAAGGCACCGCAGCAATGGCGGTGTAATGCTTGCCTTCCTCGTCACATACTACTACTTGTACTTCCACTGTGGGGTTGCCACGGGAGTCCATAATTTCACGACCCCGTACCTCCACGATTTCGATGAATGTTTTTAGCATTTGTTACCTCCTGTATATTGAATTTTATTGACTTTTCTTCCGGTTTTGATGATGGGGCCAAAGGCGATTTTCTGATCTACTGAGGTTTATTTACTGACCAACAGACTTTTGCCTGTCATTTCCGGCGGGATTGGCAACTCCATCAGCTCAAGGAGAGTGGGAGCGATATCCGCAAGCCTTCCCCCGGGGGCAAGGTCGTAACCGGGGCAGTTAAACAGCACGAAAGGCACAGGATTGGTGGTATGGGCTGTAAAGGGCCCGCCAATGGTCTCATCTATCATCTGGTCGGCATTGCCATGATCCGCACAGAAGAACATCTTTGTACCTGTCTCCAACATGGCCGTCATTGCCCTGGCTACACAGGTGTCCATAGCTTCTACGGCTTTGATTGCAGCTTCCTTAACTCCCGTATGACCTACCATATCGCAGTTGGCGTAATTTACAACTATTAGGTCGTATTTTTCGGAGTGAATGGCTTCTACCAGCTTGTCCGTTACCTCTTCAGCACTCATTTCCGGTTGAAAGTCATAGGTTGCAACCTTTGGGGAGTCTACCAGAATCCGGTCTTCTCCGGTATATGGCTCTTCCCGCCCACCATTGAAGAAGAATGTCACATGGGCGTATTTTTCCGTTTCCGCTAGTCGAAGCTGGGTCAGACCTTTATCCGACAGATATTGCCCCAGTACATTGTCCATAGCTTGGGCATGGAAGGCTACATGTTTGTTGGGAATAGTAGTGTCGTATTCTGTGAAACAGACATAATGTAGGGGGAGCAGCTTGCGCCGAAACCCGGTGAAGGCCGGGTCACAAAAAGCACGTGTTATTTCCCTTGCCCTATCTGGGCGGAAATTATAGAAGATTACGGAGTCATTGGCTTTGATTATGCCTTCTGGCACAATTATTGTAGGGAGTACAAACTCGTCATTGACATCCTTGGCATAGGTGGCCTCCATACAGGCTATGGCATTGGCGGCGCTTTCTCCTTTACCTTGGGTCAGTGCGTCGTATGCAAGCTGCACCCGCTCCCAGCGATTGTCTCGATCCATAGCGTAGTATCTGCCGGAAATCGTGGCGATTTTACCAACTCCAATTTCCTTCATTTTTGCCTCAAGTTCTTGGATATATCCCAGGCCAGAGGTCGGCGGGGTGTCCCTACCATCCAGGAAAGCATGTACATATACTTTGGCAAGCCCATGGGCCCTAGCCAGTTGCAAGAGGGCATATAGGTGTGTATTGTGGCTGTGAACTCCCCCATCAGAGAGGAGCCCATATAAATGAAGGGCTGAGTTATTATCCTTGGCATTTTGCACTGCGGCAACAAGAGCTTCGTTTTCGAAGAAGTCCCGGTCCTGGATGGACTTGGTGATCCGGGTAAGCTCCTGGTACACGATGCGCCCTGCGCCGATATTGGTATGGCCTACTTCGGAGTTGCCCATTTGGCCGTCAGGAAGGCCCACATCCATACCGGCGGCTTGGCCAGGTTGGAATGGGAATTTTTCCAATAACCAGTCTATGTGTGGGGTTTCGGCTAAGTGTATGGCATTGTTTTCAGAGGAAGGGGCCAAGCCGTAGCCGTCTAGAATCATTAGTACAATAGTGTCTTTACTCACAACATAGCCCCGCTTTCACAACTTGGTCAAAAGTTGGAGCAGTGCTGGCACCGCCTACCAACCCGCCGTCAATATTGGGCTGGGAAAACAGCTCTGCGGCATTTGTCGGTGTTACGCTTCCGCCATATAGGATACGGATTTTCTCCGCTGTGGGAGCACCAAACCGCTCAATCAGAAGAATACGAATAAAGGCACATGCATCTTCAGCTTGTTTTGTTGTCGCTGTCATCCCTGTGCCGATTGCCCAAATGGGTTCGTATGCGATAACCACCTTTTCGGCTCGCTCGTCTTTGACTTCATCTAATGCGAATGCAACCTGCTTGCGTAGTACATCTTCAGTTCGGTTCGCAAGGCGTTGCTTTTGGGATTCCCCCACGCAAATAATTGGAGACAGCCCATGCTTAAGTGCCCTCAACGCCCGTAGGTTTACGGTTGTATCAGATTCTCCGAACTTCTCTCGCCGCTCGGAATGGCCGATTATTACATAGGGTACCTTCATTTCATTCAGCATTGCCGGTGAAATCTCCCCGGTATATGCTCCGTCGTCCATATAGTGGACGTTTTGCGCTCCGACCTGGATATTGGTACCTTTAAGGGCATCCTTAACAGGCTGCAAGGCCACATATGGGACGCAGAGAACCACATCACGTTTAGCTGTGTCAATATTGCTTTTGATGGAGTTTACAAACCCCACCGCATTGGAAGGGGTAAAATTCATTTTCCAGTTTCCTGCTATAAGCATCTTACGCATTTTGCACCGCCTCAACTCCAGGTAGAGCCTTGCCTTCCAGGAACTCCAGTGATGCGCCGCCGCCAGTGGAGATATGGGTCATTTTATCCCCATACCCCAATTGGTTGACCGCAGCGGCGGAATCACCGCCACCGATAATAGTTGTGCCCGTATTCTCAGCCATCTCTTGGGCTAGAGCCAAAGTACCTTTAGCGAAGTTAGGGAACTCGAATACACCCATGGGGCCGTTCCATATTATTGTCTTGGCATCTTTTAGAGCCGAGGTAAAGATTTCACGAGTTTTTTCGCCTATATCTAGGCCACCCCAGCCGTCTTCGATTCCGCTTGAGGGCACAGTTTTGTATGCCGCATCGGCACTAAACTCCTGGGTTACAACCGTATCCACCGGCAGGAGAAGCTCCACTCCTTTTGCCTTGGCAAGTTCCATTACTTCCTTTGCGTCCTTGACTCTGTCCACTTCCAGAAGAGAATCGCCCACTGTATGGCCTTGAGCAACAAAGAAGGTATAAGCCATCCCGCCGCCGATAATTAGCTTGTCTACTTTGTTTAACAGCTCTTTGATTACAAGGATTTTATCAGAAACCTTTGCTCCCCCTAGGATTGCAACGAAGGGGCGTACTGGGTTTTCGATGGCGGCACCAAGGAACTTAAGCTCTTTTTCCATTAGGTAACCAACAGCAGACTCAGCCACAAAGGACGTTACTCCAACGGTGGAACAATGAGCCCGGTGAGCCGTGCCAAAGGCGTCATTTACATATATATCTGCAATGGAAGCCAGGTCTTTTGAGAAGGCTTCCTCATTTTTGGATTCTTCTTTCCGGAGGCGGGTGTTTTCAAGTAGAGCTACCTCGCCGTCTTTCATCTCGCCTACGGCCTTCCGCACACAGTCGCTTACAACTTGATTATCTGCCAGGAATTTTACAGGCTGACCCAAATGCCCGCTAAGGCTTACCGCCACCGGTGCCAAGGATAATTTCTTTTCAGGCTTGCCTAGGTGGGAACAAAGGATTACTCGGCCTCCGTCTGCAACAAGCTTTTTTATTGTGGGGAGTGCCGCGATTATACGGTTTTCGTCGGTGATTGCACCGTCAATGAGAGGTACATTAAAATCGCAGCGCACCAGTACCCGTTTGCCTTTCACCTTTAAATTATCAATGGTCTTCTTCTTCAAAATATTTTACCCCTTTCTATGCGTTTTTGGGGACGTAGTCCCCGAAAATCGCTTTCCAATAATATTTTTGGGTTTTGCAAATTATTCTAGCATTTCCATATCTATTGTGCAATTATATGAACACCCTATGGTAAATGAAAGGAAGATTACCGCATGCTATCAATTTCACTCCCCCAAGCCCGCCAATTTATCCTACTAAAACATGGCCTAATAGGCGAGCATAAATTCATCGGAAAAGCAGGCGCACTTGCCTACATACGCCAAACCGGCTGCCTTCAATTTGACCCGGTTGACCTTTGTGGACAAAACGCTCAAATAACCCTCAACGCTCGTGTCAAGGGCTTTACAAAGGCCATGCTGGAAGAGTTACTGTACAAGGACAGGCTACTATTTGACTATCCGGACAAGAATCTTGCCATTATCCCGGTAGAATACTGGCCATATTTCCGGCGATACCGTGACGCTGCAATTTTAGGAGGCAAACGCTTTGAGGGTGTATCGGAATTGGAAGCACAGGCATTAGAGTATATCCGAGAAAACGGCCCCATAAACTCTGACGACTTACCCCTTGAGGGGGGCATACGCTGGCATTCCTCTATCCATTGGAGCGGAAGCGGCAATAGCGAAACCAAGGCTGCTCGGGCGGTTTTGGAGCAGCTATATTCCACAGGCCAATTGATTGTTCATCATAAGAAGGGTACCAGAAAGTTCTATGACCTGGCGGAAAATCACATCTCCCAAGAAATCTTATCTGCCCCAGACCCATTGCCTGACGAGTTTGAACACCAAAAATGGCGAGTGTTACGGCGGATAGGCGCAGTAGGTCTATTATGGAACCGCCCCTCAGACGCATGGTTATATATACAAAATTTAAGCGCATCCCGTCGGGGTGAAATCTTTAAGTCCTTACTGGAAGAAGAAAAAATCCGGCCTGTTACGGTAGAAGGAATAAACCATACTCTATACATCCGTACAGAGGACCTGCCCCTACTAGAAACCATCCGAAAGGGCGCATCCCCTAAGCCTCGTTGCGAGTTGATAGCCCCCCTGGACTGCTTTATGTGGGACAGAAAAATCATCCTAGCCCTATTCGGCTTCCACTATGCATGGGAAATCTACACCCCGCCCGCAAAGCGCAAGTATGGGCCATATGTACTGCCCATATTATATGGCGAAAACTTCGCCGGGCGGATTGAGGTAATCCGTAAGGATAAAAGTCTAGTTGTGAAGAATATCTGGCTGGAGGATGGCGTAAGAAAGACAAAAAAATTGCAAACCGCAGTAGACAGTTGTCTAGAGCGGTTTGCAAGGTTTAATAACACCGATTGCATAAAAACACTTAGCGACGACGAGTCAAATCTGCGAATGCTTTAACGCAGATTTGGCGACAGACGAGTTTAGTGTTTTTGCACATCGGTGAACTTGTGAATTGTTGGAAAATTTGGTTCCTAATAATTCCTACAAGCAATCATAAAAAACGCCTTAGGATGCACGCATACTGGGCATACCTCCGGGGCAGCTTCGCCGTGGTGGCGGTGGCCGCAGTTGGCGCATTCCCATTCTACTGGGCGGTCTTTCATGAAGACTGTGTTGCCTTCTAGGTTGGCCAGCAGGGCGCGATAACGTTCTTCATGCTCTTTTTCTATGGCGGCTACCATTTCGAATTGATTGGCTATGGCCTCAAAGCCTTCTGCCCTGGCTTCCTTGGCGAAGCCTGCGTACATATCTGTCCACTCGTAATGCTCACCCTCGGCGGCGTCTTTTAGGTTTTCCACTGTGCCGGGGACTTGGCCGCCGTGTAGATGTTTGAACCACATTTTTGCGTGTTCTTTCTCGTTGTCTGCGGTGTCTTGGAAAATCTTTGCCATTTGCTCAAAGCCGTCCTTCTTGGCCCTGGCTGCATAGTAGGTATACTTATTGCGGGCTTGGGATTCTCCCGCGAATGCGGCCATTAAGTTGGCCTCGGTTCTTGATCCTTTTAGTTCTGGCATAATTTAGTCCTCCTTACAATTCTTCAATCCCTACATTGTTCTCATGAAAATATTCCTGCACTTGGGCTAGGATTTCGTCCTTGCCGGTGATTTCCAGTATTAGTGAGCCTACCATTATACCGCCGACATTTTCGATATTGCCGGAGAGAATAGATAGTTCGATTTCAAACTTTCGGATTACATCATGGATAAATGCTTGGCGTGCGGTCTCTCCTATAAACACTGCCCGGAAAATCCGCCGTGTCCCCCGCCATGCGCTATCAATATAGTCCTTTGAAAAGAAGCGTTTTGCCGTAGGGGTTTTTGGGGCTGTCAGCACCTCAAGCACCGGGCCTTGTTCTATAATTTCCCCGTCTTCCATTACCGCTACATGAGTGCATAGCTCTTTGATTACGTCCATTTCGTGGGTGATAACCAAGAACGTCACTCCGGTTTGAACTCCGATGCTTTTAATTAGCGCGAGAATAGACTTGGTGGTATCCGGGTCCAGTGCCGAAGTAGCCTCGTCACAGATTACCAGCTGGGGCTCCGCTACAAGTGCTCGGGCTATGCCTACTCGCTGTTTTTGTCCACCAGAAAGAGTAGCAGGGTATGCGTCAGATTTATCTGTAAGACCCACTACCTCCAGTAGTTCATTGACTCGGGTTTCTATATGCTGGCGGGATTTTTTGGCTATCCTGAGTGGAAAGGCAATATTCTCGAATACCGTGGCATTCATTAGCAAATTAAAGTGCTGGAATACCAAGCCCATTTTCTTCCGGGTTTCCCGTAGGGCTGCGCCTCTTTGCTTGGTGATGTCCACGCCCTCAAGTAATATCTGACCGCTGTCGGCTTTTTCCAATGAGGAAACACATCTCGCAAGAGATGTTTTCCCGGCACCGCTTAGGCCGATAAACCCGAAGATTTCACCTTTATTTATCTCCACGGATACATCTTTTAATGCATACAGGGGGCCTTGCTTAGTAGCATAGGATTTTGTGAGATTTTTAACTTGAAGCATGGACTATAGAATCCCAAGGGCGACTTCCATCATTTGAGTAAAGGAGGTCTGCCGCGCCTCGGCGGACATGGCTTTGCCGGTAAATAGGGTGTCGGAAATTGTGCATATGCAAAGGCCGTTTTTGCCAGCAATCGCGGCATTGGTGTAGAGGGCTGCGGCTTCCATTTCTACCGCCAGCACACCCAGACGCTGCCAGGCCTTGGCACCTTCCAAGTTATCCTCTGTATAGAACACATCTGTGGATAAAATATTGCCTGCAACCAGATCGACACCCAACTTTGCAGCGGAGTCGCTGCATTTTTTTATCAGAGAATAAGAAGCGGTGGGAGAAAATACCCCTGGAGGTCTGCCGTAAATCTCTGCATAACCGGAGTCGGTACAGGCACCGATGCCCATTACTATGTCGCCCAAATCAAGGTCCAGAGAGATGGCCCCGGCAGAGCCTATCCGGACGATATTCTCAACACCGTAGAAATTAAACAGCTCATAGGAATAAATCCCCATAGAGGGCATACCCATTCCGCTGCCCATAACGGATACGGGCTTGCCTTTGTAGGTACCGGTGTAAGCAAGCATTCCCCGGACTTCGTTGACTAGGGCAGGGTTGTCCAGGAAGTTGTCGGCGATAAATTTTGCCCTTAAAGGGTCACCGGGCATAAGGACGGTTTTTGCAAATTGACCTTCTTTTGAGGTGATATGAGGGGTTGGGATGTTGTTCATTTTATGCGCTCCTTTGTAATGGATTTTCCTAGGTTTATGGTATTATACGGTACATGGATTGTCAATTATTTGCGAGGAGGAAACCCATGCGAGTTCTACTACTATGCGATGATTTTTACCACCCCGGGGAAGTCCCCATCCAAGGAATGGAGCCATTACGGGAAAAGGGAATATTGTTTGATGCTATGACGAATGGTGCGGATTTTGACCCTGAGGCCCTTAAGGACTACGATGTTGTAATTATGTCCACCGCTGATGATATCTATAATGAAGAGGATATCCTGTGGAAAACAGAGGCCGTCCAGGAGGCTTTCGTTAGATATGTTGAAGAAGGCGGCGGACTTCTTGTAACTCACAACGGCTTGGTGCCGGGAGACCATACAGGGATGTTGGACGAATTAATCGGCTCAAGGTTTAGTTTTCATCCCGATATGAGTCCGGTGAAAGTACAGGTCTTAAAACCCCACCCTGTTACTGAAGGGGTTGGCTCCTTTTGCGAAACGGACGAGCATTATTACCTGGAGATTTTGGCACCGGATGTGGATATACTGGCGGCAGGGTATGCGGCAGCCTTAGGTGAGCCGGCAAAATATGAGTCCGAGCCATATTTTAACACCCCTGCCAAGATTGCACCGGCTGTATATGTACGTACCCAAAGGAAAGGACGGGTATGTGTCCTTACCCCTGGGCATACGTTGGAAGTTTGGCTGAATCCACAATTTCAACGATTGTTAGAAAATGCAATACGGTGGTGCGGGGGAACTTAGTCTAAACTCACCTTATTTTTCAAAAGCACATAAACAACCCCAAGAGCTAGCAATCCCATTGCCAACACCATTCCCCATAAAAATATGTCAAAGTAGGCCGTTTCTCCAATGGGGATGCGGCCTATTCTTATGCCTCTTTCCACTAACCACTCGTTGCTATGAAAATGAGAGGTTCCGATAACATTTCCCGCATCATCGTAGAAATGGCTTATATCTTCCACAAAAATCATTTCCCTATGCCGCCCATGAAGCAGAGTGCCTAGCCTTATGACTGCCGCCCCATAACCGACGACTGCAAGCCCTGCGACAATTCCCGGTATCCTCCATGACCCTATATAGCTATTGGAAAGAGTCACCGCAAGGAATAATACCGAAATCAGTGTGAACACAAACACATTGATTGCTATAAATGTAATAAAACCGGAAGTGCCAAAAACGATGGTAAAGTCACTAAATCCAGCACTTGCATTCATGGCAATACCAAAAATAAACAGCGCGATAACACCTGTTAGTAGCAAAAAATTAAACCATACCATTGATACAATTATCTTTGAAAGAATCAGCTTGCCACGGGACACCGGCAAAGTAAGCATCAAGTATCCTGCGTCCCCAAAAAAATTCTGACTGAAAAATTGAAGCACCTGATTCCCTGCGGAGCACATAACATAAATCCCCACAACCATGGTAACAAGCCCCACAGCTGTAAGAGAAGTTATGCTGGCCTCAAAAAAGGAGACTACCCAAACAAGTGCCGTAAAGCCAATCATAAGCGCAGCTGTAGTAAAAAACGCTTTTCTACTAAATAAAAAATCATATTTTATAGTCTTAATCAGCATTCCTAAATACCTCCCTAAAAAGTCCGTCAAGAGACTTGCCATGCTCTTCCCGGATTTTATCAGCGTCATCCATTAGTACAATTTCCCCTTCTCTAAGGAAAATCGCGATATCCAAAACAGGCTCTATATCGCTGATAATATGAGTGGAAAGTAGAATCGTCCCATCCTCAGGGTAGTTTTTTAGTATCGTATTAACAATAAACTCCCGGCTGGCTGGGTCTACGGCCCCAAGAGGTTCGTCCAGCACATACAGACATGCCCGCCTGCTCATTACCATTGCAAGCTGGACCTTCTCCTGGGTACCCCTGGAGAGGGTTTTTATTTTTGTGTTTGGGGGTATTTTCATGCGCTCGAGCATGTCATTAGCTCGTGCTTGGTCAAAGTCCGGATAAAAATCCCCAAAGAGATTTATTGCTTGACTCGTAGTTAACCAGGAGGGGATATGGTTTCTGTCTGGCAGGTATGATATATGGGGGTTGGCCTGTATACCTGGGACTTCCCCAGCAATACGCACTTGGCCATCGTAGCCGTTTATCAGGCCCATTATTATCTTTATCAATGTAGTTTTGCCGCTGCCGTTGGGGCCAAGGACGCCTACGATTTTCCCTTTTGGCAGGCCTAATGATATGTTACCCAATGCGAGATTTTTTCCGTAGCTATGGCTTAGGCCGGTGATTTCTAATATATTTTCCATATCACTTCTTCCTCTCTCTTGATTTGTGGGGCTGCATGTAGTGGGTGACACGGACTGTTTCCGGGATTCCTAAGACTTTTCTTATATGTTTGAGAATATCCTCCCCTTCAACACCGCATTCCAGCATATCCAGTAGATATTTCTCCGTAATCTGGACAGGTCGCTTGTTTTTGAGACCGGCAATCTTCTCCGTGTCAGTAGTTACCTGGCGGCCTACTGCACGCTGGGTATGCAGGTAGCCCATTTCCTCTAATTTTAATAAGGATTTCTGCATGGTGTTGGGGTTGACCCTGTACTCCAAGGCCAGCTCTCTTACAGAAGGCATTTTTTCTCCCGGGGCTAGTTCCCCCATAGCAATTGTCAGGAGAATACGGTCGATTATCTGCTGAAAGATTGGCTTACTGGTTTCGAAGTCGCGCATAGTTACCACCTTTGCCATACTGTATTACTGTACTAGTTAAATAATACAGTAACACAGTTGTATGTCAAGAGGCCATAATCAAAAACGGCTATTTTACAGGGTTTCATCTCATAATTTTATGGCAAAAGCAAAAACATGCGTATGGTGCCATACGTTTCAATAATCTAGGAGCGCACCCCTTGTATTAAACTTCATTTTTTGGTATCATAACGGCCTATGTGTGGTAACCGCTCGGGTTTTGGTCTTCAAATGGTGTTTCTGCCTGCCTTCCCCGGCGAGTACTTCCTAAATGTCTTAATATAATGGGAGGTTTGCGAATGCACGCAATCATCGAAAGCGGCGGCAAGCAATACAAAGTCCAAGCCGGGGACATAATAACAGTGGAAAAGTTGGGAGTAGAGGCCGGAGAGTCTTTTACATTTGACAAAGTACTGGGCATCATTGATGGAGACGCCACCGTTCTAGGCAAGCCCTTAGTAGAGGGTGCCAGCGTAACCGGGTCTGTACTCGGGGACGGCAAAGCCAAGAAAGTAATTATTTACAAATATAAGGCCAAAAAGGGCTATCATCGTAAGAGAGGCCATCGCCAACCCTTTACCAAGGTCAAAATTGAAGCTGTCAACCCAGCATAATCCAATATGATTCTGGCAGAAGTAATCCGCAAAAAATGGGGAGTAGATTCCTTTACTGTAAAAAACCACGGGGATTCCTATGTATGCTCTGCTGTATCTATGCTGGTACTCAATACAGTGAACAGCATAGAGGCTCTGACAGACCAGGCCTTTGACTGTGATTACAATAATGAAGGCGGATATATCAGCTTTTATCTCACAGGCCCCATGAGAAGCGGAACAGCAATTTTGTTGGATTCTATGATACTAGGTCTGACCTCGGTACAGGATCAATACCCAACGGAAATCAAGCTAACAATTATATGAAAGCGATGTGATAACCATGATTAAGCTAAATTTGCAATTTTTCGCCCATAAGAAAGGCGTAGGTTCCACAAAAAACGGCCGTAACTCCAACGCCAAGAGCTTAGGAGCAAAAAGAGCCGACGGGCAGTTTGTACTGGCCGGCAATATCCTGTTTACCCAGCGCGGCACCAAGATTCACCCTGGAAGAAATGTAGGCCGTGGCAACAATGATAATCTGTTTGCGCTGGTAGATGGCAAAGTACGCTACGAGCGTAAGGGCCGGGATAAGAAACAGGTTTCTGTTTATCCCTTAGAAGCATAATATACAAAGAAACGATTAAGGCTGGTTCACATAATGTGAACCAGCCTTTTTTATATGCACCTGTTGAAAAATAAAGAATGCAAAGGGGTAGGAACCTACCCCAGCTTCCTCTTATATATCTGCACCGCCAATGTAAACGCCACAACTATAAACCCAACACTCCAAGCCAATGCAAGCACAAGAAAATTATTTTCTATAGGAAAGCCCAACATCAATGCTCGCAGGGTTTCAATTATCGGTGTCATTGGCTGGTTGGCCACAAACCATCGTAGCCCGCCGGTCAATGCCTCCGCTGGCACAAAGCCCGTACTTAAAAAGGGCAGCAAGAACAGCAAGAAAAGAATCGAGGTAGTACTTTCGGGGGTTTTTGCAATAAGTCCTCCAACTACACCTATCCAAGTAATTGCCAGCATAAATAAAATCAAAACCGCGGTGATTAACAACCAATCTAGAAACCCAGCCTGAGGCCTAAAGCCCATGGCAACAGCAACGCCGATTATGATTACTGTTGTAATAAGATTACGCACAACAGAGGCCATTACGTGGCCGGTCAGCACTGCGGACTTAGCTATAGGCATAGACCGGAAACGGTCGATAATCCCTTTGGACATATCATTATTAACACCCACCGCCGTCGAGGACACCCCGTTGGAGACAGTCTGCATAATAATCCCGGGGACTATAAAATTGATGGCATTCATCTCGCCAAAGTCCATAATTGCACCAAAAACACTACCAAAGAGCCACATAAGAAAGGCCGGGACAATAATCGCCGCCCCAAAGGCATCAGGATTTCTGAATGTTGTTTTCAGATTGCGCATAAACATAACCCATGAATCGGAAAATACTCGTAATTTTAGTCCCATATAATTTTTCCTCCAATCCGCCCATTGTGGGCATTTCCATCACCAACCAAGCATGAAAAGCGGAATCGCGGCTTCGCCGCTCAAAGTGGGTTCTGGGTTGCGCGCGCTTCGCGCGCGCTTTCTAAAAATCGGTTTAAGCTTGATTGTCGTTTCCGTTTACTAGCTTAAGGAATACGTCCTCCAAGGTAGGTAATTTTTGTGTAAAACGCACCAGAGGGATATCGCTGTTGTCTATGCGGGATAAAACATCGGCAAATTGAGCTGGGCTTCCGTCTGTGGAAACATCTATTGAGCGAGGTTCCCCTTCGACTTTTTTTATGCGGTACATATCAAGCAAAACGCGAGCGGCTTCTGCGTCTAAGGATTTATTAAAGTCAAGCTGTACACTACCCCTGGGCAAAGTCGTTTTAAGCTCCTGGGCTGTGCCCTCGGCGGTAATTACCCCTTCGTGGAGGATGGCTATACGGTCCGCAAGATATTCTGCCTCTTCAAGATATTGGGTGGTCAAAAGCACAGTGATGCCGCTGCCTGCCAGACCCTTGACCATTTCCCACATGGCAATCCTGCTTTGTGGGTCCAAGCCCGTTGTAGGCTCGTCCAGGAAAATAACTTGAGGGTTACCCATCAGGCTCATGGCGATATCCAGCCTACGGCGCATTCCACCGGAATATGTTTGGGCAAGGCGGTTGGCGGCGTCTTCCAAATTGAAGCTTGCCAGCAGCTCATCGGCTCTTTTTGCTACGTCAGGAAGGCGGCGGAGTTTGCCTATAAGCCTTAAATTTTCCCGGCCGGTGAGGATTTCGTCTACTGCGGCAAATTGCCCTGTCAGGCTTATGCATTCCCGCACCTGGTCTGCCTGCCGCTTAACATCGTAGCCGCAAATGGTAGCTTTTCCGCCATCGGCTCTTGATAAAGTGGAAAGTATCCGCACAGCAGTAGTCTTCCCTGCTCCGTTTGAGCCAAGTAGGGCAAAGATACTGCCCTTGGGGATGGTGAAACTTACGTCTTTAAGCACATGGTTGGCTTTGAAAGACTTTTTTAGTGATTGTACTGAGATAATTGGTTCCATACTTCTCTCCTTGCCGCCGCTCCCTGCTGAAGGCAGGGAACAGCGAATTGTTGGTTTATTATTCACATACGATAGATACATGATGTATGTATGATACTTGAAAATATTTTTTCTCCCAGTGACATTTGTCACTCATTCATATTTCCAAGACCCATGTCATACCATAACGTATAACGCCTAAGAGGTTTACATAAATTACCGCGCAAAGCGCGGCTCCGTAGCGTAGCGAGGAAGCAAGCGGAGCTTTGCTCCGCGTAGCGGCGGGGGGTTGGGGGCAGAGCCCCCATTTAAAAAGGAGGTATACCGCGTGTCATTCGAACTCGTAAAGGAACAAGTCTTCCTAGACCAATGCGTAGGCAGCGAGTCAGCGCAGATTATGCTGGAGGGGGATATAATAGTCCCGGACTCCAAACCGGATATGGCAGTACTTTTGCAAACAGAAGAGAGAATCATCATAGACCGTACCGAGGTCTCCACAGACCGGGTCAATTTTGTAGGCCGCCTTAATATTTCTTTGCTCTATATCGCAAAAGGGGTAGACCAGCCTGCCTGTTCTGTGACCTTATCCCGGCCTGTGGACGATTTTATCAATGTAGACGGAGTAACTAAGGACATGTGGGTAAAGGCTCGCGCCGAAATTTCCCATATCGATTACCGGATGCTAAATGACCGCAAAGTAAATTATCGGGCAATCGTAACCGTACACATCACCGCAGAACGGTCAGATGCCCATGATATGGTCGTACATATCCATGATGTGCCGGAAAATCAGTTGCTAAAATCTAATCTTAGTATCAACCGTACAATAGAACATAAACAGGAACGATTTTCCGTAAAAGACTCCATGATGCTGCCTCAGAGTAAGCCCAATATCAGGGAAATCCTCCTCACTACTGCCAATATCACCAATCGTGATATGCGAATCAATAACGGCCGGGTCAACCTAAGCGGCGAGATTTTAGTCACAACCCTATACCGAGGAGATACGGACGACAGCATAATAGAATTCGTAGAAAACGAACTGCCCTTCAACGGCCCCATAGACGTCTCCGGGGCCAAGGACGATATGTTTGCTGATGTGTCCCTCCAAGTAATGGACACTCATGTCCAAATCCGTCCCGATGATGATGGAGAAGACAGAGTACTGGAAATTGAGGTATCCGTCGGCGTACAAATGAAAGTCTACAGCACCGACGTACTTCCAATTCTAGAGGATGCATATGTAATCAATCAACGGCTGTCCTTAGCCAAGACTTTAGTACGCTACCCCCGATTGGTTTGCCTAAACCGCAACCAGACCCCCATCAAGGAAGTTGTAACCTTAGGAGGCAACTCTCCTGGGATGCTCCAAGTCTTTAGGGTAAAAGGCAATGCTTACCTGGATGAAGTCAAGGTAATAGAGGATAAAATCGTGGTAGAAGGTGCCATCACCACGGATATATTATATGTGGCCGAAAGCGACTCCGCCCCCCTAGGTAGCCACCGGACCGTGATACCCTACCGCCAAGTAATCGAAGCCAAGGGGGCAAGGCCCAATATGCGGGTCAATGTTGACACCTCCATAGACCATGTTGCCTTTAGCATGTTAAGCGGCCACGAAACAGAAGTCCGTTTCCTCCTCACATTCAATACCCAGGTAATCGAAGAAGAAGAAGCCAGGATAATCCATAACATCGAGTTTACAGAAATGGAACCGGAAGCTCTGGCAAGCATGGCCAGTATGACAGTCTACATCGTGCAGCCCGGGGATAACCTATGGAAGATAGCCAAGAAATACAATACCGCCATAGATGAGCTGTTGGCGGTAAATGATATAGAGCATCCAGGGAAGATTACACCGGAGCAGAAATTGCTGATTTTGAAGAAGGGGTTATAAGGAAATATATAAGGGGCTGTTCACATGAACAGCTCCTTTCTTTGTAATCAAATACATGTGTGAAAACCATATCCATTATACCCACTTTCACCAACATGCACAATTTACCCCGTATGTCACCATACGGAATTTTTATTTTTTTCTGGATATTCTCACAAAATAGGAACATTCTTACCCTGCCCCCGTTGTGGTAATATATGAATAATTTTCACTTTAATGCACGAAAGGAGAAAATGCGTATGCGAATTTTTGCAATATGCATAATTGTCGCAATTTGCTTTTTGCTCTCTTCACTGCTCGTCTCGGCAGACCAGCCCTTTCGCCAGACACATCGCATCGAAATCGAAGTAGAATGTATCCAAACCGCTTCTGAAATTATCCGTGAACTCAACGGCTATAACCTGGAGTCCACCGTATTTTTTCAAGAGCATCATGGACGCGGCCCAGTAAGCTGGGCGAATTTTACCCGTCGGGTAGATGCCTGGGCCTTTAGACATGTGCAGGCGGAACTGCGGAGTCTAGGAGATGTTCATTCCGAGTCGGAGCAGGCTCAGTTTCTGGGTGCGCAGATTACAGACTTGGATGTAAGGCTTGCCGCAATCGGCCAGGAAATAGACCGGCTTACTATTTTAATGGCATCTAGCGATACCTTGGATTTGCTCCTTACAATCGAATCCCGGCTTAATCAGCTTGCCTGGGAGCGTAATGACCTCATTGGTCACCGCAACGTTCTTGTTTCTCATGCAACCAGCCCTGTAATTACCATCCAGATTTTCGAAACCCCGATAGACCCACGTCCCCCCGAGCCAGTACGGTTTGGAGAAAGGGTTGGAGCTAGGTTTAGTAGCTCGTGGCGTAATATTTTTTCCGCGGGGATAAGCTTTTTTATTTTTCTTGTGAGAATTTCCGTACCATTGATAGCCTTGAGTCTAGTTACGGCTTTTGCAGTATTTCTGCATCGTCTCGGACATAAGTTGCATCGGGAGAAAATAGGGAGAACAGAGCCGGAAGATATGGAGGGCGATGATGAAACCGAAATCTAAGAGAACTATAGGTCTGATTGCTGCAGTGATTTTACTACTAGCTGCTTTTGCAGCCTGCCGTAGCGATGACAGCGCATCTGCAAGCGATTGGGCACCTGCAGCGGCTGAGGAACCGTATTTTGTGCTGCCCATGACAGGGGGCTCCGGCGGGTTTGATTTACAGAGACGGGAAAACGTAATAACAGAAACCGCATACAGTTTACACGTGTCTGACGAAGCGATTGATGCCACCGACCGAGTAGAATGGGAGGATATAGCCGGACAGGGCCGCAGGCATATTATCCAAACCGCAGATATAGAAGTGGAAACCGATATTTTTGACGATGTTGTAGCAGATTTGCGACAACTGGCCCCTGCCGTAGGCGGCTATATAGAATCAGAAATGCTGACAGCCCGCTA
Organism: Defluviitaleaceae bacterium; assembly: GCA_009781725.1. Classification (GTDB taxonomy): domain Bacteria; phylum Bacillota; class Clostridia; order Lachnospirales; family WQUN01; genus WRAN01. The sequence continues at coordinate 11,151 of WQVF01000001.1, read as the reverse complement.
TAATCGAATGTTTACCATTGTGCTTCGTGTACCTGCGGCTTATTTCTACGATGTACTGAAAGCAGTCGAAGCCATGGGGGAAGTCCGAGTTGTGAACCAGCGCGCCCAGGATGTAACGGCTCAGTTCTACGATATGGTTGGAAGCCTTGAGCTTAGACGGATAGAAGAGGAACGACTCCTGACTCTAATCGAAGGCACCACAGATATCCACGAGCTGTTGGCACTGGAGCAACGCTTAACCAGTACCCGACTAAACATTGAGATGTACCTGGCCCAGCTTAATAACCTGGCAGGGTTGGTGTCATTTTCCACTATCACAGTCACCCTCTTTGATATGTCAGAAATGGAAAGATATGTACCAGTGCCAGAGACAATAGGTCAACGCATTGGAGGAGCTTTCGGAGACTCATTTGACAGCACTGTTAGAGCCACACAAAATGTAATTGTGTTTCTTGCAGGAGCAATAATACCCATTGTTTTACTAATTTTGGTGGGGTTTGTGGCTTTCAAAGTAACCCGTCGGATTATACACAGCGGTAAATTCCGTAAAATTTCCTTAAAATCTGCCGATTAATTTGTATTATTTGCAATAAGATGGTAATATCTCCGATACAAGCATTGGGGGACACCCCCAGGAACATAAAAAAGGAGAGTGAACCATGAACAAGCAATCACTGGCAAAGAAGTTGTTGGCTCTGGTACTGGCATTTTTACTTAGCGGAGTCTTGGTCCTACCTGTTCTCGCTGAAGAGGCAAACGGTGATGAAGTTCCACCCTGCTGCGTAAATGAAGATGCAGTAGAGTGTGATGAGGACTGCGAAGACGAAGATTGCGAATGCGAGTTCCCCAACGGCGAAGAGCCGGAAGAACCCGCCGACGAAGATGAGAACGGCGAAGATGATGAAGATGAAGAGCAAGAAGACGAAGAGCAAGAAGACGAAGAAGATGACTATCTCGACATCGAGCCTGTCATGGAACCCGTTGTCCACACTCTGACCGTAGAAGTTGACGGCGTGGAAGTAGTTTTCGTAGACCAACAACCCGTAAACGTAGGCGGCACAGTATTAGTACCCGTCCGCGGCGTATTCGAGCTCATGGGCTTTACCCCAGCATGGAGTGGTACCTACCGCACAGCTACACTTACCCATGCAGATGGTACCGTAGTTGTTATCCCAATGGGAGAAGCCACCTTTACCGTAAACGGCGAAGTCCATACTCCACCGGTAGCGCAACAAATGATGAACGGCAGAGTAATGCTCCCACTGAGGGCCATTGCTGAAGCTCTGGGCGCAACCCCAGACTGGTGCCCAGACACCTTGACTGCCCAAATCTTCACAGAAGCCCCAGCAGAACCCGACCCCGTTGACGACGAAGATGAAGACTACGACGAGGATGAAGACGAAAACGGTGATGAAGAAGATGTCATCGAATATTCGCACCCAGCAGAATTTGTTGGCACATGGGCATGGGAATATGCACCGGATTTTTGGGTATACACCTTTAATGCCGATGGTACCGGTATCCTCATTGTAACAACAGAAGATGGTGAGGTTTTAGAAACTGCCTTCATATGGGTTGTAGTAGGCAATCTAGTAGGAATAGATTTCGAGAACTTTCCACTTGATTGGGAAGGCTGGGATGAGTTGACAGCATGGGAATTTTCATTTGAAGACGGCATATTGACCCTAGATGACTATGTATACATCCTCCAGTAACTGTGGAGACGGCTCTATTGTCAAATAACTCCATAAAATGACTAGGCCCAAGCCCCGCAATGCCACATTCCGGCATTGTGGGGCTTTTAAAATGCCTTGTTTACAACTCCACCCAAGCACTATCTTTTTTTGCGCTCTCCACCACTGCATGAACAAATTTTACACCGCTTAACCCATCTTCAGCGGTGGGGAAATCTAGGTCTTGCTCCGTAGGGATTTGGCCTGTTTTTTTCTTGATTACCGTACTTATTATGTTTTTATATAAATTTGCGAAACCTACAAACAGCCCCTCTGGGTGGCCAAAGGGCAGGCGGCTATAGGATGCCGCGTCACCCGTTAGATACCCTGTGCCCCTGGATAATATCTGGGGCGGCCGGTTTTTAGGGGTAAAGCGCAGATAATCGGGATAATGCTGGTCCCACTCCAGCGAGCCTTTGGTACCGTAAATACGCACTAATAGGGCATTTAACTTGCCTGCTGCCAGTTGAGAGCTCCAATATGTGCCCTTGATGCCGTTTTCATATTCCATTAATACATATGCATTAAAATCTAACGGATGGCCGAAGGTATCCGTTGTGGCAAGTAGCCGTTTTATTTTTAGGCCGGTGGCATAATGCACCATATGCTCAACATGGGTTCCTAAGTCCCCCATGCTGTTGGAAATCCCTGCAATTTTGGGGTCCATCCGCCATGTGGACAGTTCTTTGCTTTCACCCTCAGGATCCATTTGGTCCAGGAGCCATTCCTGGGCGAATTCCCCGTTGATTGTGAGGATTTCACCTATTTCGCCATTCTGGATCATTTCCCGCATTACTTTGACCATGGTATACCCTGTGTAGGAATATGTCACGGCTAAGATAAGATTTTTCTCTTTGGACAGCGTTAACAGTTCCTCAGCCTGCCAGACTTCAAAGCAAAGGGGCTTTTCGCATACTACATTTATGCCTGCCTCTAGGAATTCCTTACAGACTTCGTAGTGGATATGGTTAGGTACCGTTATTGATACAAAGTCTATCCCGTCTTCACGGCTGCTTTCAGCCTTTGCCATTTCACTGTAGCTGGCATATACCCTTGTTGGGTCTACGCAGTATTCTTCTCCTGTGGCTGTATTAAGCTGAGGACTCGTACTAAAACACCCTGCAACCAACTCCGCCCTGGTATCAAAGTTAATGGCCTTGCGATGGACATCGCCGATAAAAGCCTTGATATGGCCGCCAACCATGCCATATTTTACTGATTTTGCCATGTTAATTTCTCCTTTGCTGTCATTCACTGAGTCTCTAAGTCCTTTTTTCCTATATAGAACTGCGCACATCACAACCAGCAATGCAAGATTAGCCAAGATTACCCATATGCTATTGATAAAGACTCCGCCTACCAGCGTCGTCCTTATGCCCGCTGCAAGCTCCCAAGGGAAAAGCAAAAACGGGCCTGTAGCAATCCATATACGTGAATCTTGTACTATTATCGGCAAAATCACAAATGTTGCCACAATCGTGGCTATGGGAAACGAAACTGCGGACTGGGTCTTTGCGTTTATGCCTATAATCACACCGAGAGCAGCGGCGGGTAACAGAGCAATAGTGTTAATAAGCAAAAAGTAGCCAAAGGTCATCATCCCGGCAAAGCCGCTTATATAGTACAGAAGCACCGACATAGCCATAGTTAGACCAATGCTTACAAGTGGCCTACTTATAAGGATACCCAGGCCTGATGCCTTAATCTTTAGGGTTTCTTTTGCTTCGGCAATTAATACAGCGGCAATACCCACGCCGTTTACAAGTACATTGATTTTTACCAGCATTATTCCAAGGTCCGGAATAAAGTCATCGGTTATCAGGCTCATGATTACGGCAATTGTAAGTATCATCATCAGCCCGAATAGTACATATTTATTATGAAAAATGGATTTTATGTTCTTTATGATTTAACCCCTTCTTTCTGCAAACTGCGTGGCGTCACTTTTATATCAACTTATGCCCACATTCTCCACAGAATTTTGTCATATTTTCATTCTTCGCGCCACACTCGCCACAAAAGGGCCTTATAGCCGGGGTGGGTATATTCAAGGGCGTGCCGCAGCCACCACAGAACTTATCTTTTTTGTTGTTGGCAGTGTTGCATTTTGTGCAGGTTTTAGTTGCTTTTGAGGGTGGTTCTTTACTCTTCCAGCTTGGGGTTGGCCTTGCTGATGATTTTTCTATTAGGGCCTCTATGAATTCCTCGGCAGACAAATCAATCTCAGGGATTTCTTCGGGAATTCCTTCTTGTATTTCCACTTCGGGTTCTACTTCTTCAGGTTCAGGCTCTTCTATTATTTCTATAATCTCTTCATCCAGTGTTTCTTCGACTATGGCTTCCTCAACTTCCTCTTCTGCATCTTTCTCTGGCTCAACTTCGATTTCCTCGATTTCTTCAACTGCCGGGCCTTCTTCCGGCTGAGGCTCTTCCTCTTGTTGGGTAGGATCTTTGATATCCAGTACATGGAAAAATAAGGATGCGTCAGGCTCATCCATTAGCTTTACTAAAGTTGTTTTTTTGTTTATCGGCTCCAGAGTGGGGGGCGGTTCCGGCTCTGGTATCGGGATTTCTTCCGGTGGCTCTTCTTCAGGGATTTCTTCTTCCTGGGGGGGAATATATTCGATTATTTCCTCTCCCCATTCCTGCTCTTCTTCCTCTTCCTGTGGGGGAACCATCAATCCGGCCAGTTCTTCATCCAATGCTTCTAATATTTCTTCGGGGGACATAATATCTTCGGGGACATAGGTATCCTTCTTTGCGGGAGGTGGTTGGTAATGTCTTGGATAATCCAGCACCGTTATTTTTGTACGGCCAATCAGGACTACATCCCCTGGGTTGACGGGGTAGCCTACCCCTGGGTTGAGCCATGTACTCCCTATGGAAACCCCGTTTTTAGAGTGGGTATCGGTTACGGTAAGCACTCCGTTGTGCAAATCCATTATGGCATGGCGGGGACTTATGCCCTTTCCTTGTAGCTGGATGCTACATGGTGCGCTTCCAATTTCTATGGGGAAGTCATGGAGCTCCATCTCTGCATTTATCTCTGGGGAGGACAATTGAAGCTTAACCCAACGTTTGACGGTGGGGGCTGCCCCAAAGGGACGCTCTGCCCCAAGATACGGGGGGCTTGGCATATCAACCTCTGGCCACTCATCCATGGGGTTTGGCTGCCACTCTCCTTCGGGGAGGTCATCCAGGTCCCGATATGGGTCTTTGAAAAATATCCGGTACAGTAGCCCTGGTTTTTTGTTGTGTCGACTCATCTTTTATCTCCGGTAAAAATAGCCATGGATTGCCTGGTCTCATACAGCAGTTTTTCTATATCTATGGTTTTGTATTCCCCTTTTTCGTAAAGGATTTTCCCTCGGCAGAGGGTCATCTCAACATCACGACCTGTTGTGGAATAAGCCAGGTTAAGAATAGGGTCATAGCAGGCAGTTTGGCGTACATTATCGAAATCTATCATCAGCAGGTCTGCATCATAGCCTACCACCAGCATACCACTTTCGTGGTCTCGGCCTTGGGCTTTTGCACCGCCTATTGTGGCCATTTCTAGGACCGCCTGGGCCGGGGCTACTGTTGGGTCGCTTAGTGCGTATTTTTGTAGTAGGGAGGTCATTTTTATTTCTTCGAATAGGTCATGGGAATTATTGGCGGCCATACCATCGGTGCCTATGGCTACATTTACCCCGGACTTAAGCATTTTGTCTACGGGGGCCAGACCACTTGCTAATTTGAGGTTTGACATCGGGTTATGGGAAACATGTACTCCTTTTTCCCCTAAGATAGCGATATCTTTATCAGAAACCCATACCCCATGAGCCGCCAGGGTTGGAAACTCAAAAAGCCCATGGCGATTGAATACCTGGGTTGGGGTCATGCCATATTCTTTTATGCAGTTTTCATGTTCGGTTTTTGTCTCGGAAAGATGAATATGAAGGCCCAGATTGTACTTAGCGGCAAAATTCATTACTTGGTCCCAGGCCGGGGCGTAAGATGTATAGACGCCATGAATTGAGGCATCGATTTTAATGCGCCCGTCCTTTTTATTGTGAAATTGCTCTAGGGCATTAAGGGACTGAGAATATACATTGTCTTTGTGAAAATCGTAGGTATCCTTTTCTAGGCCGATTACGGCGTTGCTTACATTGGCCAGCACTCCTGCCTCGTCTGCGGCTTGGGCTACGTCATCCATAAAAAAATACATATCCGAAAAGGCAATGGTACCTGAGGCAATCATCTCCGCGATGGCCAGCATTGTGCCAGTATGAGTGAGCTTTGCGGTAAGTTTCCGCTCTGCCGGGAAGATATAGTTAAAGAGCCAGTCCTCCAGTGCCCGGTCATTGGCATAGCCTCGGAATAGAGTCATTGCGGCGTGCGTGTGGCAGTTGTATAGGCCCGGCATTAGGACTTTGTTGTTGCCGTCGATTACACGGGCTGCGACTGGAGCCGGTTTATCTGCGGATTCCATATAGGTGATTTTACGACCTGATATGCCTAGGTTTACATTTGTGAGTAAGGGCGCAGACCGGTCCATGGTTACTGCGGTAATACTTTGAAAGAGTATATCCACGAGATGTCATCCTTTGAACCTCTTCAGAAATAGGGCAAAACAAGCTGAACGTCAAGCTTGTTTTCCCTATTTCCGAAGAGGTCTTTTATATGTTTTTGGATAGTTTATCCTATTGGCCCCCTTATAGGAAGAGATGTGTTATTAGCGCGCATATATTACTCGAAAGGAATATTACCTTGCAGCAGTGGAAAAAAAGGGGTAATCTCACCCTAAAATGGGGGAATAAGGAGACGATAGATTGCGAAACTTGACCTTACTGACAGATTTCTACGAACTCACCATGATGCAAGCTTATTACCACGCCGAAATGACCACAGGCCGAAAACAGCTTGCCGCCTTTGACATGTTTTACCGGGAAAACCCCTGCGGTAACGGATACGCCGTTGCGGCAGGGCTAGCACAACTCATCGAATATATCAACAACCTGCATTTTAATGAAGAAGATGTAGCCTACCTTCGCTCCACCGGGGCTTTTGGGGAGACTTTTTTGGAATTCCTAAAGACCTTCAGATTTACGGGGGATATACACGCGGTGCCTGAGGGCACGGTTGTGTTCCCAGGGGAGCCGTTGATTCGCGTGACAGGCACTTTAATAGAAGGCCAGCTAATCGAAACCGCAATGCTCAATATCATCAACCATCAGAGCTTAATCGCCACCAAGGCTGCTCGGGTCTGTTGGGCCGCCGCCGGAGACAGAGTGCTTGAGTTTGGCCTACGCCGTGCCCAAGGACCAGACGCAGGGCTTTATGGTGCCCGTGCCGCAATGATAGGAGGCTGTGCCGCTACCAGCAATGTGCTGGCAGGACAGCTTTTTGATGTACCAGTACGTGGGACCCATGCTCATAGCTGGATAATGTCCTTTGATACGGAGCTTGAGGCGTTTAGGTATTACGCTAATCTTTATCCTCAGGCCTGTATTTTACTAGTGGATACCTATGATACCCTGCGCTCCGGTGTGCCCAACGCCATTCAAATATTTAAGGAAATGCGGGAAAAGGGAGTAAATCTTTCCCAGTACGGAATCAGGTTGGACAGTGGCGATCTTGCTTATCTTTCTAAGATGGCCAGGCAAATGCTGGACGAGGCAGGTTTTCATGATGCATTTATCTCTGCCTCCAACGACTTGGATGAATATCTAATCGCGGAGCTAAAGGCCCAGGGTGCCCAGATTTCAGTCTGGGGGGTGGGTACACATTTGATTACATCCAAGGAAAACCCCGCTTTTGGAGGGGTATATAAACTTGCGGCACTGTCAGCCAAAGGCCAGCCTTGGGAGCCTAAGATAAAAATAAGCGAAGACCCGGTAAAGGTCACTAATCCTGGAGTTAAAAAAATCTTCCGCCTATACGATGCGGACACAGGCAAGATGAAAGCGGATTTAATTACCCTGGCTGACGAAACCATAGACGACACCAATGACCTGACCATATTTGACCCAATGGCAACCTGGAAGCGCATGACCCTGAAAGCCGGGACCTATACAGTGCGGGAATTGCTGATGCCCGTATTTGAAAAAGGAAAATGCGTTTATCCGGAATACACAGTAACGGAAATCCAAAAATATGCCTGGGATGAGCAAAACACCCTATGGGAAGAGCATAAACGCCTGGTAAGGCCACAGACCATGCCCGTGGATTTGTCCCAGAAGCTTTATAATCTTAAGCAGAGTATGATAATGAATGCACGGTAGACATAAAAATATATGTAGGGGCGAACACAGTTCGCTCCTACGAACAATAAAGCAACTTACAATGGGAGGAAGAAATTTATGCAAAACCTAATCAAAACCCTAGAAGCCAAAAAGGGCTTCAAGCTCAACATGATAATCGGTGCGGATGGTTTTATCGACGAAATCATCCACCTGGTAGACAAACGCCAGGACTACGCCAACTACACCCGCATACGCACCATTGCCGACTATGCAGAGCGTCTCGCCCGGGCGGCAGGACTTTCCACTAACGTAGAAATGGTCACGATTCAAACCAAACTTGGAGGCAACGGCCCAATCCTTTCCAACGCCCTTCTTGAATACGGGGTGGAATTGGTCTATGTAGGTGCCCTTGGCAACCCGGACATCCATCCGGTGTTTAAGCCAATGGCAGACCGAGCCAAAGCCGTATACAGCCTAATCAATGCCGCAAGCACAGATGCACTGGAATTTGAGGACGGCAAAATCATGATGGGCAAGCATTCCGTACTCAAAGACCTGGATTGGGAAACCTTCAAAAAAGGCTTAGGCGGTGCGGAAGGCATAGCCAAGCTCATAAACGAAAGCCATCTGTTCGGCATGGAAAACTGGACCATGATTCCTCATATGAGCGCGATATGGGAAGGGATTATTACTGAAGTCTTCCCGCTACTTGTTGAAAACCGCACAGAAAAACCTCTGGCCTTCTTTGACCTGGCAGACCCGGAAAAGCGCACTCCAGAAGACCTGCTTAAGGCTATGAGGCTTATTGGTAAATTTGAAGATAAATTCCGCACAATACTTGGCCTCAACGAAAAAGAAGTTTTCCAAGTCGCAGATGTACTTGGGGTAAAAGTGACCGGTACCACCGACGCCGAGAAACTTAAAAACACCGTAATCGAAACCCACAAAAAACTAGGGATTTACTGTCTGATGGTACACCCGGTCCGTTCAGCTTGCTGCGCTATCGGCGGCGAATATTTCACCATAGACGGCCCATATTGCGAAAAGCCTGTACTTACAACGGGAGCCGGTGATAATCTCAATTCCGGTTTCTGCCTAGGCCAGGCATTGGGGCTAGACCCATTGTCGTCTTTGACTTTGGGTGTGGCAACCTCAGGCTTCTATGTGCGCAATGCTAAGAGCCCGACATTTGATGAAGTAATTGGGTTTATTAAGGATTGGGATGCAGGCATAGTTATATAAGAAGGAGTGTGGGCTGTCCTGTAAAGGACAGACATCATGAACCCGCGGCACCAAAGAATTACATTTCTTTGGGTGACGCGGGCGTCATGATATCTGTCTTGCTAAGCAGAAGCCATGAATATTTATGCATGTGCCCGTCATTGCGAGCAAAGCGAAGCAATCCAAGAATGCCGAAAATACGCAAGCTTACTGGGTTGCTTCGTCGCTTTGCTCCTCAACGCTTTAATGTTGACGGGGGGAGCGGATAATTATTCATAAAAATGCTTAGCGGAACAGCCCCTCAAAGATTATATGCCCGCAATGGGCAGATTGGAGAGGGAAATATGCCTATAGGAGATATAAAGGCAGCAGCAAAACGCAAGGCCAAAGAAAAAGTAGTCAGCACCGCAGCAAGAAAAGTAACCGGCGGCGGAGGACGTGGTAGTGGAAGTAGCGGCGGCAGAGGCAGAAATAGCACCAGCAAGAGAAAATCACCGGTCCTGATTATCGTACTTGTACTGCTGGTAGCAGGTGCCGCATTTGCCGCATGGCATTTCGGCTTTCTGGATGGCATCCTTGGCCAAGACCAGGACACCCCTACTGTAATTGCCGTAGATGGCAATATGGTAATCCATTTCATAGATGTAGGCCAGGCAGACGCCTTCTTTATTGTAACAGAGGGAGGCACAATGCTGACAGATGCCGGTAGCCGTAGCTCCGGCCCACGAGTGGTAGAATACTTGCAAAATATGGGAGTAACCTTCATTGATTACGTAGTCGCCACCCATCCACATGAGGATCATATCGGTGGAATGGACCTTGTGCTCAATGCCTTCCAAGTCGGCACTGTCCTATTGCCCGATGTTTCTCACACCACTCGCACTTATGAGCGCATGATAGAAGCCATTGAGACCCACAACATCACAACATATGCACCCCAGGCAGGTCATGAATTTGAAATGGGAGGGGCTATTTTCACGGTACTCCACCCAACAGGCGATGATTATCGCAATCTCAACGACTGGTCTCTTTCAATGCGCATAGCCTTCGGCAGTATTAGCATGGTAACGACAGGGGATGCGGAGCATATTGGCGAGGGTGCAATGTTGAACACTGGTCTTTACCTGGGGGCCGATGTACTGCGCCTGGGCCATCATGGCAGCCGCACAAGTACCGGTCAGGAGTTTTTTGACGCAGTATCTCCAAGCATCGCTGTTATCCAGGTAGGGGAAGGAAACAGATACGGTCATCCACATGAATGCGTAATGGAAAGGCTGGAGGCAACAAACACACGTATATACAGGAACGACCTCCATGGTAATATAATCCTAACCACTGACGGCACCAGCATCGACATCCAAACAGAAAGGGCCGGATAATGGAATATATAATCGATAGAATCGAAGACGGTATCGCCGTCATCGAAAGCAAAACAACCGGCGAAATTATCGAGTTGCCAAAGAAAGCCCTCCCTCGAGGTGCCAGGGAAGGGCAAATGCTGATAAAAGAAGGGGACAGCTTTATAATAGATAAAGCCGGAACCGAAAAACGCCGAGCAGAAATGCGGGCGAGGCTGGATAAAATTCTAGGGAAGAAGTAAAAAATTGATGGGGCTGTCACGCTAAGATGTAATGAAAAGCCCGTCGCCCGGGTTGACCCGGGGGCCCCCTAGTCCAATGGCTATGAGATTCGGGATTAAATCCGGGATGACGAGCCTTGAGATTACGGCATTTTAAACGTGACAGACATCATGCCGCCCGCGTCACCCAAAGTAATGTAATTCTTTGGTGCGCGGGTTCATGATGTCTGTCCTTTACAGGACAGCCCTTTTTTGTGCAAATTTAATAAAAAAGGGGCTGTCTCATTAAGCATTTTTATGAATAATTATGCACTTGCCTCGTCGTTGCGAGGAGCGAAGCGACGAAGCAATCCAGCAAATCAAACCTTCTGGATTGCTTCGCTTTGCTCGC